>NZ_JBKFPH010000006.1:0-169788 GCF_046567715.1 Salmonella sp. 741265116_PST
CGCTGCGTGGCGTACTGCAACAGGCCGGACGTAAGCAGGTGGCAGAGCATGAGCGGCTGACCAATAAATCATTAGGGCTAGCTGGCGCATCCCGTAACGGCACCAACCGGGCCATCACGCCGGAGCATTATCAGCAGGTACTGGAAACCGCCCGCGACAAAGACGCAGGGCTGGCGGCGACGCTGGAACTGGCGCGACTGATGGGGCTACGCTCACAGGAAGCGGTACAGTGCTGTCAGTCACTGAAAACGTGGAGGCAGGCGATGGAGCGCGGCGAAACCCGGTTGACCGTGATATTTGGCACCAAAGGCAAGCGTCCCCGAGAGACAGTGATACAGGACGCTGGCGCAGTCAAAAAAGCGCTGGATAATGCCTTATCTGTCGCAGAGCAACGTGACGGCAGGCTGATTGATCGGCCCAGCCTCCAGAAAGCGATGAATTACTGGCGCAAAGAAATTGCGCAGGCCGGGTTGACGGGGATTTATACCCCGCATTCACTTCGCTATGCGTGGGCGCAGGATGCGCTTCGCAACTATCTGGAGCAGGGGTTCAGTCACAGGGAAGCGCTGGCGCTGACCTCAATGGATTTGGGCCACGGCGACGGACGTGGACGGTATGTGGCGCAGGTCTACGGGCGACGGGAAGAGGGATAATTTCCTGCTCTGGTGCAATCATGAAAAGCAAAAGGCCAAAGGTAAAGGAGCGCTAAGGGTAACAGCGCCAGACCGGAAAGGGCCAAAGGGCTGAAAGGGCAGGAGCTGGCGCAGATCAATGGATTTGGGGCTGGTGCAAATAAAAAAGCAGATCCGCGAGATCTGCTTTCCGGCGTGGCGCGTTAACGGGCTCAGGCTACCTGAACCTGCCTGTCATACCGATATGGCGCAACAAACTTCAGTCGACAGGCGTCGAGATAGTCCGACCACCACTGCATCATCTGTGTGCGTTCGTCGAGGTGTTCCGCCTTGTGGATATACGCGGCGCGAACGTTGTTACGCTCCTGATGGCTCATTTGCCGCTCTACGGCGTCCTTCGACCAGCGCCCGGACTCGATCAGCGCGCTACAGGCCATTGTGCGGAAGCCGTGACCGCAGACGTCCACCTTTGTGTCATAACCCATTACCCGCAGCGCCTTGTTGATGGTGTTTTCGCTCATCGGCTTACGCGGATCGTGGTCGCCGGGAAACAGCAGTTCACTATTGCCGGATAGCAGCTTTAGCTGTTTCAGCACCGTCACCGCCTGTTTTGACAGCGGCACCAGATGCGGCGTTTTCATCTTCGCGCCGCGCTCTGAATAGCGCACACCCGGGATCGGCTCACGCTCGGCGGGGATAGTCCACATTGCGCCATCCAGATCGATCTCCGTCCAGCGGGCAAAGCGTAGCTCGCTGGAGCGAATAAAGATCAGCAGGTTAAGCTGCACCGCCAGACGGGTTAACAGCCTGCCGGAATAGCTCTCGAAGCGCTCCAGCAACTCCGGCATTTTCTCCAGCGGCAGGGCAGGGTAGTGATTCTTCGGCGGCGGTGCGATGGCACCGGTAAGATCGTTGGCCGGATTACTGGCGATCAGGCTCTCCTGCACCGCATAGCGCATAATGGCCGTGGTGCGTTGTTGGATCCGCGCGGCGGTCTCCAGATTGCCCTTTCTCTCTGCCACCCGCAGCGGAATCAGCAGATCGGCGGTTTTTAGGTCGGCAACGGGGATCCTGCCAATCAGCGGGAAAACGTGCAGCTCCAACGAGCGCAGGGCTTTGGCGGCGTGTGCCTCAGTCCAGCGGATATTGCCTGCCACCCATTTACGGGCGACCTCCTCAAAGGTATTACCGCTTTTCTTTGCCTGCTTCTCCTGCTGCTTTTTTACCCCCGGATCGTCACCTGCGCTGAGCACGGCGCGAGCCTCTTCACGTAGCTTACGGGCATTCGCCAGCGAAACGACAGGGTAAGCACCAAATGCCAGCTTTTTCTCTTTACCGCCGAAACGGTACTTGAGTTGCCAGAGTTTAGAGCCGTTGGGTTTAATCAACAGGTACAGGCCTTGAGCATCGGTAAGCTTGTAAGGTTTATCGAGAGGTTTTGCGTTGCGGATAGCGGTATCGGAGAGAGGCATGGTGGGGCTCCATAGTTTATCGAACCGACAGACCCCTAATTAAGCCCCCAAAAACTATGGATGTCAAAAGACCCGCTGGCATTCAATGATACCATCGGGTCTCTTTAACTTACTGATTTTTATATGTCCTCGGACTTACTGAGACATCCCAGGACAAAAATATGGTGCCCGGACTCGGAATCGAACCAAGGACACGGGGATTTTCAATCCCCTGCTCTACCGACTGAGCTATCCGGGCAACGGGGCGCATTAAACCGTAATCGCCTCGTTTCGTCAACGAAATTTCTTCAAATCAACGTAGACTGCACAATCTATCACCACTTTGTTGTTATTGCACGCAGAATCAGGCAAAAAACATCGCCCATGCGGCGGAAATCGGCATCGCCAGCAACAGCGCCGGGAGCATATTCACTACCGGAAACATTTTGATTCCACATACACGCAAGCCGGTCGCCACCAGCAGCAGTCCGCCTACAGCGCTAAAGTCGCCCATCATTGCCGGCGTGGTCAGCGGAAGAATGAGAGTGGCGCAGGCGGCAAGCGTTAACTGGATAATCAACATCGGCGCGCAAATCACCGAAACGGCGATGCCAAGCGAACAGGCGAAAATAATGGCAGTGAAAAAATCCAGAAAAGATTTAGCGATCAAAATGTTTGGATCGCCGGTCATCCCTTCATGCATCGCGCCGAAAATACCGGTACCGCTGGCGCAAAAAAGTACAATGATAGCGACGTAACTTTGAATAAATGACTCGTGTGTCGGCTTCTTACCCGATGCCATAAATAATTGTTGGATTTTCGCGACTGCGCCATTAATGCCTTTTTCCAGCAAACAAAACTCGCCGATAAGCGCGCCGACCAGCGTCGCCAGCACCATCACCGGAAGATTAGCGCATTTCATCACCAGCAGAATGCCAATTCCCAGAGAGCACAGACCAAAAATAGACGTCATTGAGACGCGAATCCGTTCTGGCAGACGCTGACTTAACAGCGCGCCAATAACGCCGCCGAATAAAATTGCGCCAGCGTTAATAAAAGGTCCAATTACCACAATGACTCCTGTTATTTGTCTTTCAAATTGCCTTATTATCACGCGATTAAGCTGTTAATAGCTTGATTATCTGTGACGTATAGAGCGCTGATTTTACCTTGCGCCGCCTGGTGAAAGGTGCCATGATTGCGCGAAATTTCTCCTGCCAGCATGGGGCTCGCTGGGATGAACATAGCGCCTTTATATTGTCTTCACTGTCGCCTGGCTGCGCGAGGTTTGCCCCTTTCTTTCCTTTTTTTTGTCGTCCCCGCTATGCGGTGAAGGCAGCGCACGCTCACTGCAGGACAACAGTAAAATCAGAAACAGTCTGTTTTTACTGATGTCTGGCGGTCGGAGCTGGTATCCAGTTTGACCCGGCATCTCGTTGGGCAAGGCATCGGCCTTGTCCGGGGTTACTCTACTCCCGAAACGGGTATTTGCGCTTATGAAATCAATGAATATTGCCGCCAGCGGTGAACTCATCCCCCGTCTCTCCACCCACCGAAACGTAGTGGCGCTGGACAGTACCGACTTTACCGATGTGGCCGCAGTCGTCATTACCACTGCCGACAGCCGTAGCGGTATTCTGGCGTTGCTTAAACGCACCGGTTTTCACTTGCCGGTGTTTATGCTTACGGATGAACCCGTCAGCGCGCCTGTCGGCGTTACGGCGGTAATAGGTGGGAGCGCGCAGGAATGGCTGGAGCTGGAAAACGCTGCCTGTCGCTACGAAGCGGAACTTCTGCCGCCCTTTTATGACACCCTGACCCAGTATGTCGACATGGGGAATAGTACCTTTGCTTGCCCGGGGCACCAGCATGGCGAGTTTTTTAGAAAACATCCCGCAGGCCGCCATTTTTATGACTTTTTTGGTGAAAACCTGTTTCGTGCGGATATGTGTAACGCCGATGTGAAACTTGGCGATCTGCTAATACATGAAGGTTCTGCCAAACACGCGCAGAAATTTGCGGCAAAAGTGTTTAATGCGGATAAAACCTACTTTGTGCTGAATGGAACTTCGGCGGCGAATAAAGTGGTCACCAACGCCCTGCTGACGCGCGGCGATCTGGTGCTGTTTGATCGTAATAATCACAAATCCAACCACCACGGCGCCCTGATTCAGGCCGGGGCGACGCCGGTCTATCTTGAAGCGGCGCGCAACCCGTTTGGTTTTATCGGTGGTATTGATGCGCACTGTTTTGATGAAACGTACCTGCGCGACCAGATTCGTGACGTGATGCCGGAAAGCGCCGAAGCATCGCGTCCGTTCCGCCTGGCGATCATTCAGCTTGGTACCTATGACGGCACTATTTACAACGCCCGTCAGGTGGTGGATAAAATCGGGCATCTTTGCGATTACATTCTGTTTGACTCCGCGTGGGTAGGCTATGAGCAGTTTATCAATATGATGGCGGATACCTCGCCGTTGCGGCTGGAGCTTAATGAAAACGCCCCAGGGATCTTTGTGACCCAATCGGTACATAAGCAACAGGCGGGGTTCTCACAAACCTCGCAGATCCACAAAAAAGATAACCATATTCGCGGCCAGGCGCGTTTTTGCCCGCACAAACGCCTTCATGTTGCACGCCTCGACCAGTCCGTTCTACCCGCTGTTTGCGGCGCTGGATATCAATGCCAAAATCCACGAAGGGGAGAGCGGTCGCCGCCTGTGGGCGGAGTGCGTTGCGCTGGGCATTGACGCGCGTAAAGCCATTCTCGCCCGTTGCAAACTGCTTCAGCCCTTTATTCCACTGGAGGTTGACGGCAAGCCGTGGCAGGCATATCCGACGGAGACCATTGCCAGCAATCGTCGTTTCTTCAGTTTTGAACCTGGGGCGAAATGGCATGGCTTTGAGGGTTATGCGGATGACCAGTATTTTGTCGACCCCTGTAAACTGTTACTGACCACGCCAGGTATTGATGCCGATAGTGGGCAGTACACCGAATTCGGCATCCCGGCGACCATTCTCGCCCACTATCTGCGTGAGAACGGTATTGTGCCTGAGAAGTGCGATCTCAACTCGATTCTATTCTTGCTGACACCCGCCGAGAGCGAAGAGAAACTGGCGCGGCTGGTCGCGATACTGGCGCAATTTGAACGACACATTGAAGACGATACGCCGCTTGCGGATGTATTGCCGACGGTTTTTCAGAAATACCCGGTGCGCTACCGCGATTACACCCTGCGTGAGCTATGTCAGGAGATGCACAACCTGTACGTTAGCTTTGACGTTAAGGATCTGCAAAAAGCGATGTTCCGCAAAGAAAGCCTGCCGCATGTGGCGATGAACCCACAGGACGCCAACAGCGCCTTTATTCGCGGCGATGTAGAGCTGGTGCGTATCAGCGAGGCGGGCGGGCGTATTGCTGCCGAGGGGGCATTGCCATACCCGCCGGGCGTACTGTGCGTGGTGCCGGGGGAGATTTGGGGCGGCGCGGCGCAGCGTTATTTTTTGGCGCTGGAAGAGGGCATCAATCTGTTGCCCGGTTTTTCGCCGGAATTGCAGGGGGTATATAGCGAGACCGATGCCGATGGAATTCAACGCTTGTACGGATATGTTTTAAAGTAACGTTGTCTGCAGGCCGGATAAGGCATTTACGCCTTATCCGGCCTGCGAAACAGGGCAAGAATTAATGTGCAACGGGTTGCGAACCTGCCGGAACGCGAACGTGTTTGTATTTGAACAAGGCTACGAACGCAAAGGCCAGCACCAGCGAGTAGCCTGCGAAGATGAGCCACACGGTCTGCCAGTCGGTAATGCCGTTTTGAGTGTAATACTCCACCACTTTACCGCTCACAATGCCGCCCAGGATACAGCCGAAGCCATTGGTCATCATCAGGAACATCCCCTGCGCGCTGGCGCGGATTTCCGGGCGTACTTCTTTTTCGACAAACACCGAGCCAGAAATGTTGAAGAAGTCGAAGGCGCAGCCGTACACAATCATCGACAGTACCAGCAGAACGGTACCGAACGGCGTCGGGTCGCCATAAGCGAACAGGCCGAAACGCAGCATCCACGCCACAATACTGATAAGCATAACGTTCTTAATACCATAACGGCTCAGGAAGAACGGAATGGTCAGGATGAATAACGTTTCAGAAATCTGCGAAATCGACATCATCACCGAGGCGTGCTGCACGATAAAGCTACTGGCGAATAGCGGATCTTTATCAAAGCTATGCAGGAAGGTGTTGCCAAACATGTTGGTGATCTGCAGTTCCGCGCCCAGCATCATGGAGAAGATGAAGAAAATCGCCATCCGCTTATTTTTAAACAGCGCAAAAGCGTCAAGGCCCAGCATTGATGTCCAGCTCTGGTTTTTCTGTTGGTTCGCCACTGGAATGTGCGGCAGGGTAAAGGTAAACAGTACCAGCAGAACGGAAAGCGTCGCGCCGATATAAAGCTGCATATGGCTCAGCTCGAAACCGGAGAAACTCACGCCCCACATCGCCAGAATAAAGCCAATGGTGCCCCAGATACGGATAGGCGGGAAGTCAGTCACAATATCCATGCCGGCAGACTGCAGGCGGTAATACGATATGGTATTGATCAAGCCCAACGTCGGCATATAGGCCAACGAGTTAAGTAGGATCACAAAGAACATCGCCCCAGGCGTAGTGACTTCCGCGGCCATGAATAGCGTGATGGCGCCGACGACATGACACAGGGCATAGACCCATTTCGCGCTCAGCCATTTGTCAGCCACAATGCCTAACAAGGTCGGCATAAAGACGGCGGCAATCCCCAGTGAACTATAAACTGCGCCAATAGATGCGCCGTCAAATTTTAAGGTGACGAACATATACGAGCCCAGGGTAGTGAGCCAGCTTCCCCACAGACAGAACTGCAGAAAAGAGAGTATTTTAAGCTGCAGCTTAAGATTCATGTTAATTTCCTCACACCTGAGAGCGGATGAATGTTTTAAAAGGCACATTTGCCGTTGTGATTTGGTGTGATTCTATCAATGAGAGGCGGGCTTTTTTTGTTACCTGTGACAAATATTTGCAAACAATTTCTGATTGCAAAGCAAAAGGGTGACGGAGTTAACACTTTTGTCTTTCCCGCCTCTGTCATTTGCCGGCCAGAGACGGGATGCGATGGTTTATCGGCGGCGATACGATCGCTGGGCGGAATTCACCTTATACAGATAGCGGCGCGACTCCGCAGATGGATGCCGGGTGGTTAATATCTGGTACACATCCCCCGGCGACATGCGGTTAATCATATTCGCGGCCTGAATCTTATCGTTCGAGAATACGCGTAATACGCTGCCTGCGCCGCCATTGTAGGCGGTAATGACCGCATAGCGCCGCGACGTCGGATTCTCAATACCGCTCAGATAGACATTATTTAACATCGCCAGATACGCTGTGCCGGTATCGATATTGCTGGCGGGGTCGAACAGGAAGTTACGACCTGGCGTGCCGGACTTACCCTGAGAACGGAAAACATCTTTCCCGGCGCTGTGTTGCACCACCTGCATCAGGCCCAGCGCATCCGCATGGCTGACCGCATACGGGTTAAACGAGGACTCCGTTTGCATAATCGCCAGAATCAGCGACTCGTCAACGCCGTATTTACGGGAGGCCTGGCGTACCATGCCAATGTATTTATGCGCGCGTTTATCAAGGTGGTTCGGCACCAGGTTAATGGTGACGCTGTAAATAATACGCAGGCCGTTACTGCGGCTTTTGAGCCGCGTTTTCAGCAAGTAATCCGCGAATGTCGTGGCGCGGCCTTCCCAGCGAATAGGCTGGCCGGTATTGTCGAGGACCTGACCATACAGGAAGGGTTCTTTAGAAATTTTTATGTCATCGACATCGGAGTAAAGATCGACGGAGGTTGGGTCGTCACCCATGAGCAACGTTTTAATAATGGCCCGGCGCAGATGTGCGGTAGGTTCCGTCCCGGCGATGGTTTCAACGGTAATGGTCCCATCATCAAAGTTGATGTGGCTGCGGGTCTGGAACTGATCGGTATATTTGACGTAGTCTTTCGGCCCGGCGATCAGGACTTCCTTATATCCCCACAGATTTTCAATATTGTTGGCAAATTGCCCCATCAAAATATCAAAGCCGTTGGTATCCTTGACCCAGGCTTCATTATACGTCTCGCCTTTTTTGGTCGAACTGGAGCAGGAGATGAGCAACGGCGCAATAACAGCAAGCGCGAGTAATTTTTTCATCATTCCGGGAGTGCATGTTGTGTTGTCGTTATGCCATGTTGCCGGGCAGCGGCGCTAAGAGCTTATCCGGCATAACTCACAGGCCGAATAAGCGCAGCCTCATTCAGCAACGGGCCTATTTTTTATCTTCCGGCGTATAACCTTCGATATGAACGTCTTTGCCTTCGAACAGGAAGCTCACCATCTCCTGTTCCAGCAGTTTACGGTGCTCGGCGTTCATCATGTTGAGCTTTTTCTCGTTAATCAACATGGTCTGCTTATGCTGCCACTGCGCCCACGCGTCCTTAGAGATCTCGTTATAGATACGTTTTCCCAGTTCGCCAGGGTAGAGCTGAAAATCTTGCCCTTCAGCGTCGCGTTGCAGGTAAGTACAAAAAATCGTTCTGCTCATAAGTCATCCTCTTCATCGACCGGGGTGTTAAACTGGCGCTCCGGTACGTAACTGCTGTAACAAGCGCTCCACGGGGGCCGCCAGTCCGACTGACGGCGGTTGCGCTAAGTTATACCAGAGCGCGCTGCCTTCATCCATGCAGGCGTCCAGTGACGACACGGGAAGCCACATAGGCACAATATCCAGGTGGAAATGGCTAAATGTGTGGCGAAACGCGTTAAGCTGGGTCAAATTATCAGCGTTAACATGCCGTTGCGCCAGCCATTCACGTAATTCATCTTCGCTGGCGAACTGCGGGAAGCAGTAGAGTCCGCCCCATAAACCGCTGGGAGGGCGCTGCGCCAGGAAAATCTCCTGATTATGCTGTAACAATAAAAAGTAACCCGTCCGCTCCGGCAACGTCTGTTTCGGTTTCTTACCCGGATAGCATGACCAGCTTTCATGCGCAGCGGCGATACAACCGTTTTGCAGCGGACACAGGGTGCACTTTGGCTTTGAACGCGTACAAACCATCGCGCCCAGATCCATCATCGCCTGATTAAAACGCTCCACGCCGTGTGCGGGCGTCACTTGCTCGCTCAGCGTCCACAGCGTATTCTCCACCTCTTTTTTTCCAGGCCAGCCGCTAACAGCATAACAGCGAGCCAGCACACGTTTAACGTTTCCATCAAGAATCGGATAATGTTTACCTAACGCGAGGGAGAGAATTGCGCCGGCGGTTGAACGCCCGACGCCGGGTAGCGCGGCGATTTCGGCAAAAGTTTGCGGGAATTCTCCACCGTGAAGCGTCGCCACCTGTTGCGCCGCTTTATGCAAATTACGTGCGCGGGCGTAATAGCCGAGCCCGGTCCATAAATGGAGTACTTCATCCAGCGGCGCATTCGCTAAATCCGTCACCGTGGGAAAGCGCGTCATAAATCGCTCAAAGTAAGGAATCACCGTCGTCACCTGCGTTTGTTGCAACATGACTTCCGAGAGCCATACTTTGTAAGGCGTCTTGTTAATTTGCCAGGGCAGCGTTTTCCGCCCGTATTTGTCGTACCAGTCCAGAACCTGGGCTGAAAATTGAGACGCTTGCATGGAAACTCATTCATTATTGCCGGGGGCAAGATTGCAGCACAGAGGCCGCAGGGTGTAAACCGGAACTTTCCGCAGTGCGCTTCATGCTTGCATCCGGCAACTAACTTTGGATAATGCCCGTTTTCAGAACTCAAACACAGCAGACTACACTTTTATGAAAAACGACGTCATTTCACCGGAATTTGATGAAAACGGTCGCCCGCTGCGCCGTATTCGTAGTTTTGTTCGTCGCCAGGGGCGACTGACAAAGGGGCAAGAGCACGCGCTGGAAAACTACTGGCCGGTGATGGGCGTCGAGTTCAGCGAAGCGCCGGTAGATTTCGCCACGTTGTTTGGTCGCGAAGCGCCGGTGACGCTGGAGATTGGTTTTGGCATGGGGGCGTCTCTCGTGGCGATGGCGAAAGCGCGCCCGGAGCAGAATTTCCTCGGCATTGAAGTGCATTCACCCGGTGTCGGCGCGTGTCTGGCGTCCGCTCATGAAGAGGGCGTTAAAAACCTGCGCGTCATGTGCCACGACGCGGTAGAAGTGTTGCATAAAATGATTCCTGACAATTCTTTATCGATGGTTCAGCTCTTTTTCCCTGACCCGTGGCATAAAGCGCGTCATAATAAACGCCGTATCGTTCAGGTGCCGTTTGCTGAACTGGTATTGAGCAAGCTGAAATTGGGCGGCGTTTTCCATATGGCGACCGACTGGGAAGCGTATGCGGAACACATGCTTGAAGTCATGTCTTCTATCGACGGGTACAAAAATCTGTCAGAGAGCAATGATTATGTACCGCGCCCGGAATCGCGCCCGGTAACGAAATTTGAACAACGTGGCCATCGTCTTGGTCATGGCGTATGGGACTTAATGTTCGAGAGGGTGAAATAATGGCAAAGAACCGTAGTCGTCGTCTGCGTAAAAAAATGCACATTGACGAATTCCAGGAATTAGGATTTTCGGTGGCATGGCGTTTTCCGGAAGGTACATCTGAAGAGCAGATCGATAAGACTGTCGATGACTTTATTAATGACGTTATTGAGCCTAATAAACTGGCGTTTGACGGCAGCGGCTACCTGGCCTGGGAAGGGCTGATTTGTATGCAGGAAATCGGTAAATGTACCGAAGAACATCAGGCGATTGTGCGTAAGTGGCTGGAAGCGCGCAACCTTGAAGAAGTCCGAACCAGCGAACTTTTCGACGTTTGGTGGGACTAATAAGTACAGGGTCGGCAAATGCCGGCCCGCTTTGTCTTGAGGGAAAGTTATGATGCGCAAAACGCTGCTGGCGGCAGTGCTAACGTTGACGGCGATGGCCGCTCATGCAGATTACAAATGCAGTGTCACGCCGCGTGACGATGTGATCCTGAGTCCACAAACGGTGCAGGTGAAAGGTGAAAACGGCAACCTGGTGATCACGCCGGACGGCAATGTGATGTACAACGGTAAGCAGTACACCCTTAGCGCCGCGCAGCGCGAGCAGGCGAAAGATTACCAGGCGGAGCTGCGAAGCGCGCTGCCGTGGATTGATGAGGGCGCCCGATCGCGCGTCGAAAAAGGCCGCGTGGCGCTGGATAAAATCATCGCTAAAGAGGTAGGCGAAAGCAGCAACATGCGTAGCCGTCTGACGAAGCTTGATGCGCAATTAAAAGCGCAAATGAACCGCATTATCGAACATCGTACGGACGGCCTGACGTTCCACTATAAGGCTATCGACCAGGTGCGTGCCGACGGTCAGCAGTTGGTGAATCAGGCGATGGGCGGTATTTTGCAGGACAGCATTAACGAAATGGGCGCCAAAGCGGTGCTTAAAGGCGGCGGCAATCCTTTACAGGGTGTGATGGGCAGCCTCGGTGGTTTGCAAACCGCTATCCAGAACGAATGGAAAAACCAGGAGAAAGATTTCCAGCAGTTTGGCAAAGATGTCTGTAGCCGCGTAGTGACCTTAGAAGATAGCCGCAAAGCGCTGGTTGGCAGCCTGAAGTAATCTTTCCTTTTTAAACAATGGCGTAGATCGTATCTGCGCCTTTTTATTCTGTTTTTTCCTGTATTTTGTTATCCATCTCTAAAAAATACTCTCTGTCGGATGTATATCTTTGGTTAATCGTATGGCGTCACATTATTCGTCTGCAATATAGGGATAATGCGACCAGTTGACATAACTGGAGATATAACATGGAGTTTTTCAGGAAAACGGCATTAGCTGCTCTGGTAATGGGTTTCAGCGGCGCAGCGTTCGCTTTACCGAATATCACCATCTTAGCGACCGGCGGAACGATCGCTGGCGGCGGTGATTCAGCAACAAAATCAAATTATACGGCAGGTAAAGTCGGCGTCGAAAATCTGGTGGATGCCGTTCCTCAATTGAAGGACATTGCGGTAGTGAAAGGCGAGCAGGTCGTTAACATTGGCTCGCAGGATATGAACGATGAAGTCTGGCTCACGCTGGCGAAAAAAATCAATACCGAGTGCGACAGCACCGACGGTTTCGTGATCACCCACGGTACTGATACGATGGAAGAGACCGCTTATTTCCTCGATCTGACTGTGAAATGCAATAAACCGGTGGTACTGGTCGGCGCGATGCGTCCTTCCACGTCAATGAGCGCAGATGGCCCGTTCAACCTCTATAATGCGGTAGTAACAGCGGCTGATAAACAGTCTGCCAATCGCGGCGTGCTGGTGGTAATGAATGATACCGTCATGGACGGACGCGACGTCACTAAGACCAATACGACTGACGTGGCGACGTTTAAAGCGGTTAACTACGGCCCGCTGGGTTATATCCACAACGGTAAAATTGACTACCAGCGTACGCCAGAGCGTAAACATACCACCTCCACCCCGTTCGACGTGTCGAAGCTGACCGCATTGCCGAAAGTCGGTATCGTTTATAACTATGCGAATGCGTCCGATCTGCCGGCAAAAGCGCTGGTAGACGCGGGTTATGACGGGATCGTGAGCGCAGGCGTGGGTAACGGCAACCTGTATAAAACGGTCTTTGATACCCTGGCGACCGCCGCGCACAACGGTACGGTAGTGGTGCGTTCTTCACGTGTGCCGACTGGCGCAACCACGCAGGATGCGGAAGTTGACGATGCAAAATACGGCTTTGTCGCCTCCGGCACGCTGAACCCGCAAAAAGCGCGTGTCTTACTGCAACTGGCGTTAACCCAGACTAAAGATCCAAAACAGATCCAGACGATGTTTAATCAGTATTAAAGATAATGCCCCGGTCGGAAGGCCGGGGCTATCTTTGGAAGACCTCTCGCACAACCAACACTATTACCTTGCTAATTATCATCCTGGTTATGATAATCGTGGGCGTCATGTTTCTGGACGGGAGGTCCACAAGTGGTTCGACAATGGATTGCTGGCGCAGCGCTGTTTGTCCTGATTTCAGGCTATAGTTGGGCAGAGGTTGCTCAACCCTCCGATAACATCTTAAAAGAACAGTTTAGTAAGCAGTACCACGGCATACTTAAACTGGATTCCATTACCTTAAAAAATCTTGATTCGACGGGCAATCAGGCCACCTGGTCTGCCGAAGGGGATATTTCTTCCCGTGAAGATATGTATACCGGCGTTGGTATGGCGGCGGATTATTATTTTGTTGAAAAAACCTGGACCAAAGATCGTCCCGTTAAATTTTCTGCCATGTTAACCAGCAAAGGGACGCCAGCCTCTGGCTGGACGGTGAGCTATTACTCATTACAAATGGCAGCCAGCGATCAGGGCCGGGCTATTGACGACATTAAAACGAATGATAAATACCTGATCGTCAACAGTGATGACTTTAACTATCGGTTTGGCAACATTGAAGCCTCCTGGCGTGCGCAGAAAGCGTCGATCCCCGGTCTTGAAGAACAACTCTCTGCCCTGGATAAGAAAATAGCGGCAGCTAAAAAAGAAGCGGACGCGTATTGGGGAAAAGGCGCTGATGGGAAACCGTTGACCCGCGCCGAGGCGTTTAAAAAGACGTTAAAAGAGCGCGATGATTATGTAAAAGCCAACGATAGCAGCGTATATGCCGAGAAATACGAAAAAGAGGTCTATCAACCGGCATTAGACGCGTGCCGTAAGCAGAGTGAGCCGTGCAATGAAGCGGCTATTCAGCAGAAAAGAGATTTAGACATACACGAGCAACGGCGGCAGGTATTTTTGAAATCAGAAGAGCTGCGTCGAAAAGCGCAGAATGACTGGATAACGTTAGAGAAAGGACAATATCCGCTGAATATAGCGGTACAGAAACTTCAGATGCAACAGAGTGATATCCGCATGAAAATCATGGATATTAATGACGGTTACGAGCGCTGGAAAAAAGATACGGACGATTTACGTCGTAAAGGGGTTATTAAATAATGTGCTTGCCGGCGGCGCATTAACCGCCACAGGTTGGTAAGCGTCGCGCCATCAGGTATTTTACCCGCTGGCGCGACAGGCTTATCCTTGTTATTCCGCGAGAAATAACTCAAGAAGAGAGTTTAAAAACAGTTTACCGTGCCGGGTAATCTGCCAGTATTGCTCGCATTCGGTCAGATAGCCCTGGGCAATAGCCTCGTCGATTGGCTGACGAATAACCGCTTCCGTAAGCCCGGTATAGGCGACAAATTCGGCGCGAGGCGCGCGCTCCAGCAACCGAAAACGATTCATAAAGAACTCAAAGGGTTTATCGTCATCACTCACGTCACGCTGGCTTTCCAGGTAACGTCCCTGCATATAACCGCGTGGGTGACGGGTTTTGGTGGTGCGCAGGATCCTGCCGCCCGGGAAGGTGACTTTACCGTGGGCGCCGCAGCCAATACCCAGATAGTCGCCAAAGCGCCAGTAGTTCAGATTATGCTGGCACTGATAACCGGGTTTGGCATAGGCCGACGTTTCGTATTGCTGATAGCCCGCGGCGGTTAATAACTGGTGGCCCTGCTCAAAGATATCCCACAGAGCGTCATCGTCCGGTAAAACCGGCGGACGCGAACCGAACAGAGTGTTGGGTTCAATCGTCAATTGATACCATGAGAGATGCGGCGGATTAAGCGCAATCGCCTGTCGCAAATCGTTCAGCGCCTCTTCCAGCGTTTGGTCCGGCAATCCATGCATCAAGTCGAGGTTAAAGCTGCGTAGCCCAAGCCCATTTGCCAGTCTTGCTGCCCGCATCGCCTCTTGTGGACCGTGAATACGGCCAAGACGTTTCAGCTTAGGCTCACTAAAGCTTTGCACGCCAATGGAGATCCGGTTTACGCCAGCGCGCTGATAGTCGATGAAGCGGTCGGCTTCGACCGTGCCGGGGTTCGCTTCCATGGTAATTTCCGCATCCGCCGCCAGATTCAGGCGCGTACGCACGCCGTCCAGCAGCGTTTGCATCGCCGGTCCGGAAAGCAGGCTTGGCGTACCGCCGCCAATAAAAATGGTCTTTACTTCACGCCCTTGCGCCCAGGCGACGTCGGCATCCAGATCGCTTAACAGATGCTGGACGTAGTCGTCATGCGGTACCTCGCCCTTCAACGCATGGGAATTGAAGTCGCAATATGGACATTTTTGTACACACCAGGGAATATGAATATAAAGACTGAGCGGCGGTAGTTTAGCCATTGCGTAACGCATCCAGCAGCAGCTTGAGCGCTTGTCCACGGTGGGAAATCGCGCTTTTTTCTTCACGGGTCAGTTCTGCGGCGGTTTTGCCTTCAGACGGTACGAAGAAAATGGGATCATAGCCAAATCCGCCATTTCCGGCCGCCTGCCGAGTAATGACGCCTGGCCAGCTACCGTGACAGACTATCGGTGTGGGATCTTCGGCATGACGCAAATAAACCAGCACACAATGGAATCGCGCCTGGCGTTTGTCGTCCGGAACATCTCGTAGAGTATGCAGCAGTTTTTCCAGATTTTGCTGATCTGTCGCGTTTTCGCCAGAATAGCGCGCGGAATAGATACCCGGCGCGCCGCCTAAAACGTCAACGGCCAGACCGGAGTCATCGGCAATGGCGGGCAGACCGGTCATTTTAGCGGCATGGCGGGCTTTGAGAATCGCGTTTTCAATAAACGTCAGGCCGGTTTCTTCCGCGGAATCGACGCCCAGTTCCGTTTGCGCTACCACATCAAGCCCAAAATCGCTTAACAGCGACGCGAGCTCGCGCACTTTACCGGCGTTGCCGGTTGCGAGAACAATTTTTTGCATGGAATACCTACTCAGTTAACGCCGCAATTTCCGGCGGGATCTGTTGCGGGTGAATAATTTTTACCTGTTTGTGACGGCCCAGCTCGCCTTTTTCGATGACGATCTGACTTTTCGCCACGCGAAACTGCTTACCGAGAAACTTGATCAGATGGCTGTTTGCCTGACCGTCAACCGGCGGGGCGGTAATGGCGACTTTCACCTCGTCGCCATGTAAGCCCACAATACTGTCGCGGCTGGCTTTCGGCTGAATATAAAGCCGTAACACCAGACCGTCTTCGCAGCGAGTCACAGCACTCATAGCGCCATCCACAGCCCCGGCAGCAACATGTTGCCTGTCGCTTGTAAGACTTCAGCGATCCCCATATTAACGACATACAGCAGCAGCACCAGAACCATCGGCGAGAAGTCGATGCCGCCCATCGCAGGCAGTATACGGCGAATCGGGCTGAGCAGCGGCTCGGCAAGCTGAATCAATACATATTCAATCGGGCTACGACCCTGGCTCACCCAGCTCATGATAGCCATGACCAGCAGCACCCAGAAGATCAGCAGGCCGATTGTTTTAAGTAAGATAAGCACCGCGGCAATCCAGATAATCGCCTGAAACGTAATGACCTTAAACAGCACTATCGCCTTAATAACGCTAAGAATAAACGCCACCAGTAGGGAAGCGCTGTCGATCGGCCCCATTGGCGGGATAA
Organism: Salmonella sp. 741265116_PST; assembly: GCF_046567715.1. Classification (NCBI taxonomy): domain Bacteria; kingdom Pseudomonadati; phylum Pseudomonadota; class Gammaproteobacteria; order Enterobacterales; family Enterobacteriaceae; genus Salmonella; species Salmonella sp. 741265116_PST. The sequence continues at coordinate 16,651 of NZ_JBKFPH010000006.1, forward strand.
TACGACGCAGCGGTCCGATGATGGGCTGCGTAATTTTCACCACGAACTGGGAGAAAGGGTTGTAAAAGTCACAGCGGGCCCACTGCATCCACACGCGCAATAATAGCACCATGGTATACAGCTCAATTACCGTTGAGAGCAGGAAGGTCAACGTATTCATGGCGTTCCTCAGTTTTCCTTAATTTTTTGTGTAATCACGAGCACCAAAGATAGCGGTGCCGATGCGCACCATTGTGCTACCTGCCGCAATCGCGGCTTCCATATCGTCGCTCATACCCAGAGATAAGGTATCAACGTCAGGGTAGCGCGCTTTCAGCCCGGCAAATGCTACAGCCATTTGACGTGCGACTTCAAACTGCCTTACATAATCTGACTCTGGCGCTGGGATCGCCATCAGTCCGCGAAGCCGCAGACGCGGCAGTGTAGCCACCGACGCGGCCAGCTCATCCAGTTCCGCCAGCGGAATGCCTGATTTGCTGTTTTCATCGCTGATATTAATTTGGATCAGAACATTTAGCGCTGGCAGATTATCCGGACGCTGTTCGCTCAGGCGCGAGGCGATACGCAGGCGATCGATGGTATGACACCAGTCAAAATGCTCGGCCACCAGCCGACTTTTGTTGGACTGTAAAGGGCCTATAAAGTGCCAGTGCAGGCCTTCCACTTTCGCTTCCTGAAAGTGGCGGATTTTTTCCACCCCCTCTTGTACATAATTTTCACCAAATGCCCGTTGTCCGGCGGCAATGGCTTCTGCGATGTCGCTCGCAGGTTTGGTTTTACTCACTGCAAGCAACGTAACTTCTTCTGAAGAGCGGCCGCAACGCGTTGCCGCGGCGGAGATTTTGTCCCGGATGTGTGCCAGGTTATGCGCGATATCGTTCATTTTCCGAGGATGTTTATATGAATATGGAAGAAATTGTGACGCTTAGTGTAAAGCATAACGTCTCGGATCTACACCTGTGTAACGCCTGGCCTGCGCGATGGCGCAAACAAGGACGCATGGAGATCGCGCCTTTTACCGCGCCAGATGTCGACAGGCTTCTGCTTGATTGGCTTAATGACGCGCAACAATATCAGTGGCGAACGCACGGCCAGCTTGATTTCGCCGTCTCGCTGGCCGGCACGCGGCGCCTGCGCGCCAGTGCGTTCACACATCAACAGGGAACGTCGCTGGCGCTACGGCTATTGCCCGAGCGTTGTCCTGATCTGGCGGAAATCCAGACGCCGCCGATAGTACCCGCACTGCTTGCCAGCGAGAACGGACTGATTCTGGTCACTGGCGCTACTGGCTGCGGGAAGTCCACCACGCTGGCGGCGATGGTGGGATATCTTAATCAACATGCCGATAAACACATCCTGACGCTGGAAGATCCTATTGAGTACCGTTACACCAGCAAGCGTTGCCTGATACAGCAGCGGGAAATCGGCCAGCATTGCGCCACTTTTGCCGCCGGGCTGCGCGCGGCGTTGCGTGAAGATCCCGATGTCATTTTGCTGGGAGAGCTGCGTGACAGCGAGACCATTCGCCTGGCGCTGACGGCGGCGGAAACGGGGCATCTGGTACTGGCAACCCTGCATACTCGCGGTGCGGCGCAGGCGGTGGAAAGATTAGTGGATAGTTTTCCGGCGCAGGAAAAAGAACCGATACGCAGTCAACTGGCGGGTAGTCTGCGCGCCGTACTATCGCAAAAACTGGAGGTCGACAGGCAGGATGGGCGCGTGGCGTTGTTTGAATTACTGATTAATACGCCAGCCACAGGGAATTTGATCCGTGAAGGCAAACTCCATCAGTTGGCCCACGTGATACAAACCGGGCAGCAGCAGGGGATGATGACATTCGCCCAGAGCGCGCAATGGCGTCAGGCGCAGGGACGGCTGTAGCGAACATGGCGGCGTAGGGGGGGTAAAGTGTTGACTGGCGCGGTGGATTGAACGGCATACAGGCTTGTATCCTGGCGAACCGGCGTTAAAATCGCAGCTTTGTTAAAACCACAGCGAAGCCATTTAACGATGTCATCACAACCGAATCAAAGCCTGATAGATGGCATTCGCTGTCTGCAATATCTGGTCTCCAGCGACCGTGCTATCGGATGTCGCGAGCTTGCCCGGCTGATGGATGTTAATACCACGCGCGTTAATCGCCTGTTAATGACGATGGCCTCTATTGGACTCACGATGCAGGATGAGCACCGACGCTATTTACCCGGGCCAGGCATTCATGCTTTGGCGGCGCAGGCGATTCGCGGTTCAGCGCTGTTCTCCCATGCGTTGCCTATCCTTGAGCGCCATGCGCCCAGAGACATCGTGGTGGCATTAGGCGTGCTATGGGAGGACCAGATTATCTATATTTATCACTCTACGCCGGGGTCGCAGGGAAGTCAGGCGCTGGCGGGGTTTCGCATGTGCCCGGTCTGGCAGTCGGTAACAGGAGTGGCGTTACTGGCGGCAGAAAGCGATGAGGCGCTAATGCAGCGTTTTACTCCGGAGCAGTGGCGTAATCTGGCACCGCATGTGGCGCAGCAGCGCCAGCGGGGATACGTGCTGTGGCATCACGCTGATGGTGAAGTTTCTATGGCGCAACCGCTAGGCAAGCACGCCGCAGCGCTGGCCTTTGCGGGAATGTGGCGGATTGATGAGGCGGAGGCGGCTGCGCGTTTACAGGCGTTGAAGGCATTAAACCAGCTTATTGCCCACTAAGCCTGGCAACCGTGACCGCGTTATCCGCCTGCTGACAAAAACGGCTTTAATACCCCTGTTCAAAATAGCTTTCGAGGATAATCACGGCGGAGGCCGAGTCCACTTTGCCTTTGTTCAGCGCGCGATATCCACCTCGTTCAAACAGACCGGAGCGTGCTTCAACGGTGCTGAGTCGTTCATCGTGCAGCGTGACAGTTACCCCGAAACGCCCATGAATACGGTTGGCGAATTTACGTGCGCGCGCCGTCAGCGGTTGTTCAGTGCCATCCATATTAAGCGGTAGCCCGACAATAATTTCGTCTGGCTGCCACTCTTTCAGCAAACGTTCAATGAGCGTCCAGTCGGGCGTGCCGTCCTGTGCTTTGATTGCCGGAAGCGGACGGGCGGTGCCGGTAATGCGTTGTCCTATTGCAACGCCGATGCTTTTTGTGCCGAAGTCAAAGGCCAGTAAGGTGCCGCTCATCAGGCGTGCCCCGCAACGCCAGGCATGGTCAGAATATCAATGCCAATAAGTTTTGCCGCTTCGCGCCAGCGCTCGGCAATGGGCGTTTTGAACAAAATATTGAGATCGGCGGGCGCGGTAAGCCAGGCGTTATCAAGCAACTCTTGTTCAAGCTGGCCTTTATCCCAGGAGGCGTAGCCCAGCGCGACCAGCACATCGGAAGGCTGTTTTTGGGTTCCTAACGTTTCCAGCACATCGCGGGAGGTGGTAATCACGGTATTGTCTGAGATACGAATGCTGGAGGCGAAACGTGACGGCGGAGTATGGAGAATAAATCCGCGATCTTCCGCCAGCGGGCCGCCGAGCATTACGGCTTTATCAAGACGAATTGCCGAATCGCGCGGTTCCGGCGTAATTTTTAGTTTTTCCAGAATCCCTTCAATTTGCAGATTTTCCAAAGGCTTATTAACAATAATCCCCATAGCGCCGTCCTGGTTGTGCTCGCAAATATACACCACGGAACGGCGGAAAATCGGGTCCTGGAGCGCAGGCATGGCAATAAGAAAGTGATGCTGTAAATTCATTGTCAGAGGTTCTGTTTCCTGGTTCAAAAAAACGACAGCGTTCAGTATGTGGGGAAAGCGGACGGTTGTCACTCATATAAGCCGTCTTTTGCCAAAGGACGGCGGCCTTATCGGGCAATAGATTGCCGGATGGCGATGCTGATGCGCCGCCTTATCCGAGCGGGGCGGCGTGATTGCTCAGGCCCGGTAAGCGCACGCCACCGGGCAATAAACCTTTACTTCGCCAGACGCGCTTCGATGGCGTCCATCAACATCCCGGTGATAGAGATCGGGTATTCCGCTTCAATTTCACGCACGCAGGTTGGGCTGGTCACGTTAATTTCCGTTAAGCGGTCGCCGATAATATCCAGACCGACGAAAATAAGCCCTTTGGCTTTAAGCGTCGGCCCAACGCGGCGGGCGATTTCCCAGTCGCTTTCGCTCAGCGGACGGGGTTCGCCGCGACCACCAGCCGCCAGGTTGCCGCGGGTTTCGCCGCCCTGCGGAATACGCGCCAGGCAGTAAGGCACCGGCTCGCCGTCGACGACCAGTACGCGCTTATCGCCATCTTTGATCGCGGGCAAATAGTTCTGCGCCATGCAGTAGCGGTTGCCCAGCTCGGTCAGCGTTTCGGCAATAACGCCTATGTTAGGATCGCCTTCCTTAACGCGGAAAATGGACGCGCCGCCCATACCGTCCAGCGGTTTCATAATGATATCGCCGTGCTTTTCCCAAAACGCTTTGAGCTGCGCTTTATTGCGCGTTACCAGCGTTTCCGGCGTCAGATCGGCAAACCAGGCAGTATACAGTTTTTCATTACAGTCGCGCAGGCTTTGCGGTTTGTTGACGATAAGCGTCCCTTCCTCTTCAGCGCGTTCCAGAATATAGGTCGCATAAATAAACTCGGTATCAAACGGCGGATCTTTACGCATCAGGATAACGTCGAGGTCGGCGAGTTTAATCTCCTGCTCGCTGCCGAACTCGTACCATTTATCGTAATTTTGCTCCACGCTCAACGTTCGCGTGCGGGCGCGGGCTTCGCCGTTAATCAGATAAAGGTCGGCCATCTCCATATAATGAAGTTCATAACCACGACGTTGGGCTTCCAGCAGCATAGCGAAACTGGTGTCTTTCTTGATGTTGATGTGTGCGATGGGGTCCATCACGATGCCGAGCTTGATCATTATTTTCTCCGTTAACGCTTCATCCTAAGTCGCCAAAACGCACCTGTAGCGCGGTAATGGCGGTGAGCGCGGTTGTCTCAGTACGCAGAACGCGAGGTCCTAACAGAATATCAGTAAACTGATAGCGCGCGGTCATCGCGATTTCGTCCGCCGACAGCCCGCCTTCCGGGCCGATCAGCAGTCGGACGCGTTCAACCGGCAGCGGCAGAGTGTTGATGCTGGCATGGGCGCGCGGATGAAGATTGAGCTTCAGCCCGGAATCTTGCTCGGCGCACCAGGCTTCCAGCGCCATCGGCGGGCGAATTTCCGGCACCCGGTTACGCCCGCATTGTTCGCAGGCGGCGATGGCGATCTTTTGCCACTGCTGGCGCTTTTTGTTCAGACGTTCATTATCCAGTTTAACGCCGCAGCGCTCAGAGAACAGTGGCGTAATGAGGCTTACACCTAGTTCGATCGATTTCTGGATAGTAAATTCCATTTTTTCACCGCGCGACATCACCTGGCCCAGATGGATATGTAGCGGCGATTCACGATCGTCGATTTCGCCTTTCATCACTTGCACTTCAACGCTTTTCTTAGTGGCGCTAATGATTTCAGCATCGAATACCTGATTGCTGCCGTCAAACAGCTGTAACGCTTGTCCCGCTCCCATGCGCAGTACACGACCAATATGGTTGGCCGCATCTTCGCATAACGAAATCTGCGTACCGGACGTCAACAATTCAGGGTGATAAATGCGGGGAATACGCATAATAAAAAAATCCGCGTCATGGCCCCGGCGTTTGGCTATCCAGGGCATGGGTTAACAAGAATCCCGCTAGTGTAGGTTAGCTCTTTCGCGCCTGGCAAGCGCGTTGCACATAGGGATTATGATTACCCTGGACCTTCGCGATACGCGCATCGCGCTCGCACTCCCAGGCGGTAACGGGGTACTGCTTATCCCAGACGTTAAAAAGCTGCGTTTGTTGGCGGGAAAGTTTCAGTTGGTATTGGTCGCGCATATAAAAATAAGTGCGGGCGATTGCGCCACGGGCGCGGGCGGGCGGCTCGGCGATTTTCGCTTTAAAATCCACTTTCATGGCGCATTGCCCGTACTGACCTTCGCCGCCGTTCCACTGGCTATACATAAAGTTGCCGCGATCGCCATTCACTTCGCCAATCGCGGGTTGCAGGTTATGCATATCGCTTTCCATTTTGCGGTAGACAGGGTCTTTAGCGCAGTTTTTTCGCCCGCCGTCCTGCCAGCACTGGCGCTGATGACCGAATTGCCAGGCGGGGACAACGTGCTCCCACTCAATGCGTCTGGCGCGATTCTCGTTTTTACGCACCTTATAGCCGCAGGACTCCAGGTCTACGACGCCTTTTTTACCCTGCCAGCGGATTTGGCACCCGCAGTAAAAGCTGCCGGGCGCGTCAGCATTGACTTTGACGCTCGCCGCTTTGGCCTGAGAAAAATTGTTAATGCCATCGGCCAGGGCCTGGTCTGAAAACGCTGCGGCCAGCAACGCAGCGGCAAAAGAAAAATTACGGTACATTGCACACTCCATAGCAAAACGAGCCCGCAACGTAACGAAAGTTGTGTCTGTATGCAATCAGTCCGCTCAAGAAAGTTCCCGGACGTTTCGGGAAACTACCCGGCGACCAGTGGTTCGCCGCAGTGAACGCAACGATAAACCGCTTCGCCGCGTACTACCCGATTATGACGGCGGACGGTGAGTTGATGTTGCTGGCATTGGCAATGGTAGGGAAAGGTATTGCGCCGTACGGATTGCAGCGCAAATTGATGAGTACGTCTGGCCGGAACGCCCAGCACGCTTTCCATCATCCACTTCCATTCCTTGCCATGCGGAGCCTTGCGTCCGAAGTGCTTCCACACCAACAGATGCGCCAGTTCATGCGGCACGACCTCTGCAATAAATGTGTCGATGTTTTCCAGCAGTAACACCGGGTTGAGGCGGATTTCGTAGCTCTCCAGCCAGGCGGTGCCCGCCGAGGTGCCGCGTTGCGTATACACCAGTTTCGGCTCCGGATAATGTCTATCGAGCTTGAGGTTCGCTTGGGCGAGATTTTCCCGCAGACGGCGCATCACGGCCTGCTGGATAGCGATAGGGAGACGAGGGGTTTTCATAGCGGCAGAGAATAGTGCGACGGAAGAGGGACTGCAAGAAAAACGCTTCCTCCTGTGGCAGGAGGAAGCGTGGAGGGGTTAGTCGTGGGCGCCGATTTCGCGCAGTTTACGACCTTTCATCAGGTTACGTTCAATGTGTTCCAGCGAAACGTGTTTGGTTTCCGGCACCAGCCACAGGGTCAGCAGGATAAACAGTACGTTCAGGCCCGCGTAGACCCAGAAGGTGTTGGCGTTACCCAGATTGTTCAGCATGGTCAGGAACGTTGCGCCGACGATCATATTGGCGATCCAGTTGGTCGCGGTGGAGCAGGTGATGCCGAAATCACGGCCTTTCAGCGGCTGGATTTCGGAGCACAGTACCCAAATCAGCGGACCAGCGCTCATCGCAAATCCAATGATGAACATCAGCAGCATAGCGATAGCGAAGTATTGCGCAGACGGCGAATGGATGCCGATGTGCATCATCGTACCCAGAATCCCCATACCAATCGCCATGACCAGGAAGCCCAGCGTCAGAGTCGGCTTGCGGCCCCAGCGGTCAACCAGGCCGATAGCGATGAAGGTTGCCAGTACGTTAGTCAGACCAACAATAACGGTGCCCCACATCTGCTCCGTGGTATTCGTGTACCCCGCCAGTTCGAAGATTTTCGGCGCGTAATACATGATGACGTTCATCCCGGTAAATTGCTGCATGACCTGCAACAAAATGCCAAGAAACACGGCGCGGCGGAAGTTGCTGTTCTCTTTGAACAGCGCCCAACCGCTCTGTTTAACCTGCAAACTTTCGCGAATTTCATCGAGCTCACGTTTTGCTTCCGCACTGGTGTCACGCAGGCGCAACAGGACGCGTTCAGCATCATGGAAACGGCGTTTCGCCGCAAACCAGCGCGGGCTGTCCGGCAGGAAGAAGACGCCGATCAGCAGCAGAATGGCCGGGATGATGATCACGCCGAGCATCCAGCGCCATGCGCCGCTGTAGCTGAACGCGGTATCGGACAGATAAGCGCCCAGAATCCCGATGGTGATCATGAGTTGGTACATTGAGATCATACTGCCGCGAATTTTTTCCGGCGCGATCTCGGACAGGTACAACGGTGCAGTGTAGGAAGCGACGCCGACGGCCAGACCCAGCAGCACGCGAGAAAGAATCAGGACTTCAACGTTAGGCGCCGCAGCGGAGAACAGCGAACCGGCGACGAACAGGATAGCGCCGATCATCAGGCTTTTTTTACGACCCAGCTTAAAGGAGAGCCAGCCGCTGCCGACAGCGCCGACGGCCGCGCCAAACATCATGGAGCTGACCACCCATTCCTGAGTGTGTGCGGTAATTTGAAACTCGTCGGTAATGAAGGGTAAAGCACCGGCGATAACGCCGATATCCAGGCCAAAAAGTAATCCTGCCAGGGCTGCAAGAAAGCAGACAAAAAATGTCATGGCCTTGTTGGAACGCCCTTGTTTTTTATTGTCAGGCATTATGCCCTCCGGTTGGGTTAGCAATTTTATCGATGTTAAGAGTAGGTGAGTACGCCGTAAAAAGATGTGAGGCTAATCACAATGGTGTAATCGTTTACACTACTATTTATCGCAGTGATTATTTAATCATATGAAAAATAATAGTTTTAATAATCTTATAACCATATCAATCGCCTAGTATTCAGACAAAGTTGAAAAACTATGTAATATTTTCATCGCAGAATTAGCATACCGATAGTGATGTGGTCAGTTCTTAATGAAAATGAATGTAACCGCTTTCATGGTGACTGAAACTGAATGATAAAAAGTGTAGTCGAAGAAACGAAAGGGGAGAGTGGATTGTGCTGCGCATCACAAAAAGGTCAGTATAAATACACGCTGGAATATCTGATAACGTTGCGTGTATCAGTAATGATAAAGGCCAGCAGGGCGCTGACCTTTATAAGTACGGTATGGTTTACCTGACTGAAAAACAGCGTCAGGCGCGGGCGATTATTTCAGACCGGCAGCGTCGCGCAGCAGTTGCGCTTTGTCGGTTTTTTCCCATGGGAAGTTTTCGCGACCGAAGTGGCCGTAAGCCGCGGTTTCTTTGTAGATCGGGTGCAGCAGATCCAGCATCTGAATCAAACCGTACGGGCGCAGGTCGAAGAATTCGCGCACCAGCAGAATCAACTGTTCAGCAGGCACTTTTTCAGTACCGAACGTTTCCACCATGATGGACGTTGGCTCCGCTACGCCGATAGCGTAGGAGACCTGGATTTCACAGCGATCCGCCAGACCTGCCGCCACGATGTTTTTCGCGACATAACGCGCAGCGTAAGCTGCAGAACGGTCAACTTTAGACGGATCTTTACCGGAGAAGGCACCGCCGCCGTGACGCGCCATACCGCCGTAGGTATCAACGATGATCTTACGACCGGTCAGACCACAATCGCCCATCGGGCCGCCGATAACAAAACGACCGGTTGGGTTGATAAAAAACTTAGTGGACGTATTTAACCATTCAGACGGCAGAATGGGTTTAATGATCTCTTCCATCACCGCTTCTTGCAGCGATTTTTGGTCGATATCTTCTGCGTGCTGCGTAGAGAGAACCACGGCGTCGATACCGACGATTTTGCCGTCGTCATACTGGAAAGTGACCTGGCTTTTTGCATCCGGACGCAACCATGGCAGGGTGCCATTTTTACGCACTTCAGCCTGACGCTGTACCAGACGGTGCGCGTAGGTGATTGGCGCAGGCATCAGTACGTCGGTTTCATTTGTCGCGTAGCCAAACATCAGGCCCTGGTCGCCCGCGCCTTGTTCCAGCGGGTCTGCGCGGTCAACGCCCTGGTTGATATCCGGAGACTGTTTGCCAATTGCGCTCAGTACCGCGCAAGAGTTGGCGTCAAAGCCCATGTCGGAATGCACATAGCCAATTTCGCGCACCGTATTACGGGTAATCTCTTCGATATCGACCCAGGCGCTGGTGGTGATCTCACCGCCAACTAAAACCATGCCGGTTTTAACGTAGGTTTCACAGGCGACGCGTGCTTTCGGATCCTGTTGCAGGATAGCGTCCAACACGGCATCAGAGATTTGGTCGGCGATTTTGTCAGGATGCCCTTCTGATACGGACTCAGACGTAAAAAGGTGTTTTGCCATATTTAATTTCACCTAAGGAGAATTTAGTTAGCTCAAACTGTTGTGCGGAATAGTCAAGGTAGAAGATTCTACCATGAGTCTGAAGGTCACTGACACTGGCAGTCTGAGTGTTAATCAGTATGGATGGATTAACATCTGGACGGCTATTTTAGGTCACTTCTTCGCTCAATTTCCAGCTTTTTTTGAAGGCCGTCGCATTGTCGGTCAAAATCAGGCGGTAAACCTTTCTGACGATGCTGACATTATGCGCATTTATGCTTTGCTTTTTTTCTGTGTTCTGGGTATAAAACGCGGCGCGCGGCTCATACAAAAGCACACGACGTTTTCTTCGTGTCGCCACTTCCAGCCGGGTTAAAACGTTGCTTTGGCTTGTGGGTTCGTCTTACGAGGCGGCCGTGGAGGTGATACGAGATAATGAACCGTTGTATTCTGCTGAATCTGTCGCATCGTTCTGGTGCGCGCATGTCTCCCGCAATCTGCATCTCTGCTTTGCATACCTGCCGATGTTATACCCATCTCGGCGCTTCTCAGGATTCCAGAGCCGGCAATGGCGCTGAAGACTGAACAAGGGCGCTCTTGTTAACGCAAGAGTTTTCTCGTGGTTTCGCCGAACCGTTATCTGTGAGTTCGGTTACGTGTTTACAATGATATGAAAAAGAAACCGGTCGCGCAGGCGGAGCATCAGCGCTATCTGCTGGAAAATCCGCTTGTCTATGGGTTGTTATCGCGTCTTCGGATTGCGATAGTAGTCAACTGTTTTACACTTGCTAATAAAAATTGAGGTTCGCTATGTCTGACGACATATCTATGGGTTCGCCTTCGTCAGCAGGCGAACAGGGTGTACTACGCTCCATGCAGGAGGTTGCAATGAGCTCCCAGGAAGCCAGCAAGATGCTGCGCACTTACAATATTGCCTGGTGGGGCAATAACTACTACGACGTCAACGAGCTGGGCCATATTAGCGTATGCCCCGATCCCGACGTACCGGAAGCGCGTGTCGATCTTGCCAAACTGGTGAAAGCGCGCGAAGCGCAAGGCCAGCGTCTGCCGGCGCTGTTCTGCTTCCCGCAGATCCTGCAACACCGTTTGCGTTCAATTAACGCGGCGTTTAAGCGTGCGCGTGAATCTTACGGTTATAACGGCGACTACTTCCTCGTTTACCCGATTAAGGTCAATCAGCATCGCCGCGTGATCGAGTCCCTTATCCATTCCGGTGAACCGTTGGGGCTGGAAGCGGGGTCGAAAGCGGAACTGATGGCGGTGCTGGCGCATGCCGGCATGACCCGTAGCGTGATCGTCTGTAATGGTTATAAAGACCGTGAATACATTCGGCTGGCGCTGATTGGCGAGAAGATGGGCCATAAGGTTTATCTGGTCATCGAAAAGATGTCTGAAATCGCGATTGTGCTGGAAGAAGCCGAACGCCTGAACGTGGTTCCTCGTCTGGGCGTGCGTGCGCGTCTGGCCTCTCAGGGGTCCGGTAAGTGGCAATCCTCCGGCGGCGAAAAATCAAAATTCGGCCTGGCGGCGACCCAGGTGCTGCAACTGGTGGAGACCCTGCGTGACGCCGGGCGTCTGGACAGTCTGCAATTGTTGCACTTCCACCTGGGATCGCAGATGGCGAACATTCGCGATATCGCGACCGGCGTGCGCGAGTCCGCGCGTTTCTATGTTGAGCTGCATAAGCTGGGCGTGAATATCCAGTGCTTCGACGTGGGCGGCGGTCTGGGCGTGGATTATGAAGGTACCCGCTCGCAGTCCGACTGTTCCGTGAACTATGGCCTGAACGAATATGCCAATAACATCATCTGGGCGATTGGCGATGCCTGCGAAGAGCATGGTTTACCGCATCCGACGGTGATTACCGAGTCTGGCCGCGCCGTCACTGCGCACCATACGGTACTGGTCTCTAACATTATCGGCGTGGAGCGTAACGAATACACGGATCCGACTGCCCCTGCTGAAGATGCGCCGCGCGCGCTGCAAAATCTGTGGGAAACCTGGCAGGAGATGCATAAGCCAGGCACCCGCCGCTCGCTGCGTGAATGGCTGCATGATAGCCAAATGGATCTGCACGATATTCATATCGGCTACTCTTCCGGCGCGTTTAGTTTGCAGGAGCGCGCCTGGGCGGAGCAACTTTATCTCAGCATGTGCCATGAAGTGCAGAAGCAACTGGACCCGCAAAACCGTGCGCATCGTCCGATTATCGACGAACTGCAAGAGCGGATGGCGGACAAAATGTACGTCAACTTCTCGCTGTTCCAGTCAATGCCGGACGCGTGGGGAATCGATCAGCTCTTCCCGGTGCTGCCGCTGGAAGGGTTAGATCAGGTACCGGAACGTCGTGCCGTGCTGCTGGATATTACCTGTGATTCCGATGGCGCTATCGACCACTATATCGATGGCGACGGTATCGCCACGACGATGCCGATGCCGGAATACGATCCAGAGAATCCGCCAATGCTCGGCTTCTTTATGGTCGGCGCCTATCAGGAGATCCTCGGTAACATGCACAACCTGTTTGGCGATACTGAAGCGGTTGACGTGTTTGTCTTCCCGGATGGTAGCGTCGAGGTTGAGCTGTCGGACGAAGGCGATACCGTTGCGGATATGCTGCAATATGTGCAACTGGATCCGAAAACGCTGTTAACGCATTTCCGTGACCAGGTAAAACAGACGGATCTGGACGATGCGTTGCAGCAGCAGTTCCTTGAGGAATTTGAAGCGGGACTGTACGGTTATACTTATCTTGAAGACGAGTAGTCGTTGATGCCCGGTGGCGCTGCGCTTACCGGGCCTACGAATGCAGGCTGGATAAGGTAAAGCCGCCACCCGGCAGAATGCTATACTCACTTGAACCCGTATGAATTAACGGCGATAATTCGCCGCAATAGCGATTTACAAATCAATCCCTTCCTCGTCGGGTTTAACGACGCGGAGGGGATTTTTTTTCATCTGTTTTAATGCAACGACTCTAAAAGAGGTCAGGACATGAGCACCTTAGGTCATCAGTACGATAACTCACTGGTTTCTAATGCGTTTGGTTTTTTACGTCTGCCAATGAACTTCCAGCCGTATGACAGCGATGCCGACTGGGTGATCACTGGCGTACCGTTTGATATGGCAACGTCCGGTCGCGCTGGCGGTCGTCATGGCCCGGCGGCGATCCGTCAGGTGTCGACCAACCTCGCCTGGGAACATCACCGTTTCCCGTGGAATTTTGACATGCGCGAGCGCCTGAACGTCGTGGACTGCGGCGATTTAGTGTATGCGTTTGGCGATGCCCGTGAAATGAGCGAAAAATTACAGGCGCACGCTGAAAAACTGCTGTCTGCAGGCAAGCGTATGCTCTCTTTCGGCGGCGACCACTTCGTCACACTGCCGCTGCTGCGCGCCCACGCGAAACATTTTGGCAAAATGGCGCTGGTACATTTTGACGCGCATACCGATACCTACGCTAACGGCTGCGAATTCGATCACGGCACGATGTTCTACACCGCGCCGAAAGAAGGCCTGATCGATCCGCATCATTCGGTACAGATCGGTATTCGCACTGAGTTTGACAAAGACAATGGCTTTACCGTGCTGGATGCCTGCCAGGTCAACGATCGCGGCGTGGATGATATTCTCGCTCAGGTGAAACAGATCGTCGGCGATATGCCGGTCTATCTGACCTTTGATATCGACTGTCTGGACCCGGCGTTTGCGCCTGGCACCGGTACGCCGGTGATCGGCGGTTTGACCTCCGATCGCGCCATTAAGCTGGTACGTGGTCTGAAAGATCTGAACATTGTCGGTATGGATGTGGTGGAAGTCGCGCCGGCTTACGATCAGTCGGAGATCACCGCTCTGGCGGCTGCGACGCTGGCATTAGAAATGCTCTATATCCAGGCGGCGAAGAAGGGCGAGTAAGTTGTTTTGCCGGATGGCGCTTCGCTTATCCGGCCTACAGCTGATTGATGCTTGTAGGCCGGATAAGGCGTTCACGCCGCCATCCGGCACTGTTCGGGGGTTATTTGATCCCGTCTGCGCTCATACGATCGCGCACATGCTGTGCGCGTGCGGCGGACGCCGGGTGATCGTCGAACATTGAGCTTTGACGACCCGCTTCCAGTTTTGCCAGTTTCTCAAAGCTGGTGGCGAGTCCTGCCGGACTGATACCGCGTTTGCGCAACAGATCGTAAGAATAATCATCCGCTTCGGACTCCTGACGCTGGGAGAACTGCGAGTTCACCAGTTTTTCGCCAAGATCGCCAAGCTGCGATTGCGACAGGCTGCCGACTACTCCTCCTGCCGATGCCGCCGCGACGCGCACGGCGTTAGTGCCCAGCGCGACCTGCATCCCTTTCTTTACATGACCCAGCGCGACATGGCCCATTTCATGGCCGATCACGGCTTCAACTTCGTTGTCGGTCATCATATCCATCAGTCCACTGTAGACGCGGATACAACCGTTCGCCATGGCAAACGCGTTGACGTCTTTCGTCTCGTAAACCTTATAGTTCACCGGCTGGCCGTTAATGTTATCCCCCAGCGCGGCGGCAATTTTTGCCAGTCGTTTAGTGTATTCGCTGCTCGCCGGCGCGATTTTCGCTTTGCTGTCGAGCTCTTGACAGGATTGATCGCTCAGCGCTTTTACCTGCGCATCGCTTAACGTATAAGCCTGAAAAGCTTCAGCGCCCGAAGAAAGCAGTCCATTAGAGTCCATATTCTGGCAACCGGTCAGCACCGTTGCCATGCCCAAAGCAAGCAGTAAAGCGCGAATTTTCATTTTTCTCTTCCATACGAATCAATATTATTTTGAAATGCGCCCGTTGCAGATGAATTAGCGCCTGGGTTAAGTATAAAGAAAAGCGTGGCAGGCAAGTTAGCTAATTGCGCAACATGCGAGCACGATCCGGAGATTTCTGAAGCGGTAAAAGGATGTTCCATGTACATGACGCACGGCTTGGGGTAAATTGTTGGCAAATTTTCCGGCGTAGCCCAAAACGCGCTGTCGTCAAGTCGTTACGGGCATGGCCTTTCAACATCCGATCTGGAGTCAAAATGTCCTCACGTAAAGAGCTTGCCAATGCTATTCGTGCGCTGAGCATGGACGCAGTACAGAAAGCCAAATCCGGTCACCCGGGTGCCCCGATGGGTATGGCTGACATTGCCGAAGTCCTGTGGCGTGATTTCCTGAACCACAACCCGACCAACCCGTCCTGGGCCGACCGCGACCGCTTCGTGCTGTCCAATGGCCACGGCTCAATGCTGATTTACAGCCTGCTGCACCTCACCGGCTATGACCTGCCGATGTCCGAACTGCAGAATTTCCGTCAGCTACATTCAAAAACCCCTGGTCACCCGGAAGTGGGCTACACCGCTGGCGTTGAAACCACTACTGGCCCGCTGGGTCAGGGTATTGCCAACGCCGTCGGGATGGCGATTGCCGAGAAAACTCTGGCGGCGCAGTTTAACCGTCCTGGCCACGACATCGTTGACCACTTCACCTACGTCTTTATGGGCGACGGCTGCATGATGGAAGGCATTTCTCACGAAGTGTGCTCTCTGGCTGGTACTCTGAAACTGGGCAAACTGATCGCGTTCTATGATGACAACGGTATCTCTATCGATGGTCACGTTGAAGGCTGGTTCACCGATGACACCGCGAAACGTTTTGAAGCCTACGGCTGGCACGTTATCCGTGGCATTGACGGTCACGATGCCGACGCCATTAAACGCGCCACGGAAGAAGCCCGCGCCGTGACTGACAAACCGTCCCTGCTGATGTGCAAAACCATCATCGGTTTCGGTTCGCCGAACAAACAGGGTACCCACGATTCCCACGGCGCGCCGCTGGGCGACGCGGAAATCGCGCTGACCCGCGAACAGTTGGGCTGGAAATACGCGCCGTTCGAAATCCCGTCTGAAATCTACGCCCAGTGGGATGCGAAAGAAGCCGGCCAGGCGAAAGAATCCGCATGGAACGAGAAATTCGCGGCTTATGAGAAAGCCTTCCCGCAGGAAGCTGCTGAATTCACCCGTCGTATGAAAGGCGACATGCCGGCTGACTTCAATGCGAAAGCGAATGAATTCATCGCTAAACTGCAGGCGAATCCATCCAAAATCGCCAGCCGCAAGGCCTCCCAGAATGCCATCGAAGCCTTCGGTCCGCTGTTGCCGGAATTCCTCGGCGGCTCTGCAGACCTGGCACCGTCTAACCTGACCCTGTGGTCCGGTTCTAAGGCTATCAACGAAGACGCGGCGGGTAACTACATTCACTACGGTGTGCGCGAATTCGGTATGACCGCTATCGCCAACGGTATCGCCCTGCACGGCGGTTTCCTGCCGTACACCTCCACCTTCCTGATGTTCGTCGAATATGCCCGTAACGCAGTGCGTATGGCAGCGCTGATGAAACAGCGTCAGGTGATGGTCTATACCCACGACTCCATCGGTCTGGGCGAAGATGGCCCGACGCACCAGCCGGTCGAGCAGGTGGCAAGCCTGCGCGTAACGCCGAACATGTCCACATGGCGTCCGTGCGACCAGGTTGAATCCGCGGTGGCGTGGAAATATGGCGTAGAGCGTCAGGATGGCCCAACCGCGCTGATCCTCTCCCGTCAGAACCTGGCGCAGCAGGAACGTACTGAAGAGCAACTGGCGAATATCGCCCGCGGTGGTTACGTACTGAAAGATTGTGCAGGCCAGCCGCAGATTATCTTCATTGCGACCGGTTCTGAGGTTGAGCTGGCGGTTGCCGCTTACGAAAAACTGACTGCCGAAGGCGTGAAGGCGCGCGTCGTGTCTATGCCGTCCACCGACGCATTCGACAAGCAGGATGCGGCTTACCGTGAATCCGTGCTGCCGAAGGCGGTCTCTGCGCGTGTGGCGATTGAAGCGGGTATCGCTGACTACTGGTTCAAATACGTCGGCCTGAACGGCGCTATTGTCGGGATGACCACCTTCGGTGAATCCGCCCCGGCAGAGCTGCTGTTTGAAGAGTTTGGCTTCACGGTGGACAACGTGATCGCCAAAGCGAAAGCGCTGCTGTAATCCTTAATACGGCATAAAACGGGTCGCTTCGGCGACCCGTTTTTTATTCCCCCTTTGACAACCTGCCGTTTTCCAGCCGTACCACCCGTGAAAAATGACGCTGGGTAAACGCAGCGTCATGGCTAATCGCCACGACGCTGGTTCCCCGTGCCCGGCATGTCGCCAGCCAGTGTTCAAATACGGTTAGCCAGTGGGCGTCAAAATCCCGGCTGGGTTCATCCAGCAATAACACAGGCGGTGCCATCGCCTCCAGACTGGCGACCGCCACCATCCGGCGCTGCGCGGCGTGCAGATCAAGCGGGTGTGCCTCGGCGACGTCCGTTAGCTGGCATAACCGCAGCGCGGCCTGCGTGCGCCGTGAAATTTCCTCCGCCGATAAGCGCTGTAGTTCCAGCCCAAAAGCGACCTCTTGCGCGACATTGCTGTGGAAAATCTGGTTTTCCGCTTCCTGAAAGAGTACGCCGATAGCGGCGGCGCGTTGACGATTTTTAAGCTGCGCAATCGGCTCTCCATTAAGCGTTACCGAGCCGGAAGTGGGGGAAAGCAGGCCGGCCATAATCCGTAACAGCGTTGATTTTCCCGCGCCGTTATCGCCGGTCAACGCCAGCCATTCGCCGTCCTGAAGTTCAAGCGAGATAGCGTGCAGACAGTCGGCTGCGGCATCCGGCCAGCGATAAGCGACCTGATTTAACGTCAACATAATGGGGTTAGCGCTCCGTCACGCAATTGCCATACCCGCTGGCATCGCGTCAGAAAAGGAAAATGATTACGCTCAAAAAGCACAATGAGAGAATGACGTTCCAGCGCCCACTGTTGTAACCGTTCCAGCAGTGTCCCGGTGGCCGCTGACGTCAGCCGACTGAAGGCTTCATCAAGAACTAACAGTCTGGGCTGCATGGCAAGCGCGCTGGCAATTACTACCCGCTGCGTTTCGCCGCCGGAGAGCGTGCCGGGATGGCGATGGCGTAACGACTGGCAGTTTGTCAGAGTCAGCGCCTCGTCAATGCGCCGTAGAATTTCCGCTTCATGGAGGCCGAGATTCTCCGGGCCAAACGCCACCTCTTCCTCTACGCTAAAGGTACAGCCGGAAAGCTGTAAATAAGGCGATTGCTGCACCAACTGGATGGTGGGCGACTGTTCTACCAGCGGGAGCCGCCCGATAGGGACGCCAAGCAGTAAGCCTGTGCCGTCAATATCACCGGGGAGATAATCCGGATACCAGCCAGCCATCAGTTGTGCCAGCGTACTTTTTCCGCTGCCGTTATCGCCGACTATCGCCACTATTCCGGGTGTTGAATAGTGGAAATCAAAACATGCCGGCGGGCGTGTCGCATCGGACGGAAGATAACGAAACTGCTCTAACGTAACCATATCCATACTCCCGCTTCCGCCAGTATTAGCAGTACCATGCCATACCGCGCAACCCGTTGTAACACGCTATCTTTCGGCGCCCACAGCGTGGTTCGGGCGCGATGCAGCCGAAACCCCCGCATATCCAACGCCGCGCCGCGTATTGTCAGATCGTTAAGCGCATTTTGCGTAAGCGGCACGATCAGCGCAGGCATTGCCCGTAGCCGCTGATACCAGCCTTCATCCAGCGGTACGCCGCGCGCGCGCTGGGCTTCATGAACGATCGTCAGTTGTCGTTTGAGCTGTTCGACGACCAGCAACGGGCCAGCGAACAGGTAAGCGATGCCGGGGGGCAGACGTGAAGCGAACAGGGCGCGAATAAACCGCTGAACCGGCACATACTGCATCCATAGCTGCGACGTCGACACGATCGCCAGCAGACGTAGCCATAGCGTAACGGCATATACCCAGCGCTGCGGATCGCGAGGCTGTCCGCTTATCCATTCCGTTAGCCAACCGCCATGTACCAGCCATAGCCCAAACCCTAAAGACAGCATCAGCCAGGCGACATACTTCGCCCGCCGCCGCGTTGATTTCAGCGCCAGCAGACAGAGGAAGGCCGCTGCGCTATAAACCGGGAGCACGGTCTGCGCAGGGAGTAGCAGCGTGGTGCAGGCCGCCAGCGCCCATAAGGTTAACGAGGTAAACGGATGCATTTAGCGTACGGCTGACATCGCAGGAAAATGCCGTGTCGTACGTAACGGTAGCTGACGCAGCAGCACCCAAACGATGATCGCCGTCAGAATTTTATCGACCAGATTAGCGCCTATGACGGTAATCGCGACTGACTCCACCAGGTTTTGGCCCATTGAATGCATCCAGGCGACGAACAAATCAGCGCCGCTGCCGGTAACGCCGCCAAAAAGCGCGGTACGAAGCGGTACGGCGACCAGCGTCACCGCTAACGTAATGACGACGCCGCTGACGATCACTTTGGGCAGGGTACGAAACCAGCCTGCGCGCGCCAGCCACCCGGCGACCAGACCGATAACCATCGCTACCGGGGCAAACGCGGCAGCGATAGGATCGGTAAGCAGCCCCCACAGCAAGTTGGTCAGAAGCCCAGTCAACATGCCGATGAACGGCCCTAACAGTACCGCACTAATTAAGGTGCCGATCGAGTCGAGAAAAATAGGCAGCTTCAACATGCTAATAAGCTGTCCGCCAATCATATTGATGGCAATAGCGATGACAATCAGCACCAGAGACTGGCTGGAAAACGGGCGACGCGCCATAAAGTACCTCTTAAAGAGTCGTCAATTAACGGGAAGAAATATGCAGTTCGTCATAACCGGAAATGGCGCACGGTTGACGGCTGAACGTCAGCGCTGGCAGCTCGCCGATAACCAGCTCCAGCGTGGTACGGACGGTACACCCTGGCATCATATGGCCGCCGAGCATGGCCCCGTAGGGATCCGATACCGCGAGATGCAGATGCTCGCCGGTCAATTCAAGCGTGCCGTTTAGCGAGATAACTTCAAACGTGCCGGTGAGCGATGTGGTCGCCTCTTGCCCGGCATAACGCAGCGCAACATCGGCCAGACTGCCGGTACACCCTGCTATCCAGGCTGCACGTAATTGGTTCTGTTGCACAAAGGCGTGTAATTGGGAAAACACTTCCTGGCCGGGAAGCAGACGAAGCGCGTAAAAGCGCGCTGTAGAGGCATTGTGGTGAGATACAATCATCGTTACAGGACTCCGAGACTCGGACGTGGCGCTGATAATATAGACGCTGGCGACAGCGCTTTCTGATATAAATCAGTATTTGTGACGCGACGATGAAAAGATCTGACGGATGTACTGGTGATTCTTAAATATGGAATAAATTGCAGCGTAAGCGGCCATGAAATGTGATGCAGGTCAGATAACTGTCTTCTTCGACTGGACAAACATTCCTTTTATTCCCCGTTTCGCTTATTCTAGCTGAAGCGTTTCAGTTAATTAAATGTTCGACAATTAACCAATCAGTCGCAGTTTGCGACAGGTGAGGTTTTACTCGACGATGAGCTGCATTACTCTGTCAGCCTCATCTGAATCGGGATAGCCTTGCAGGAGACCTATGACCGTACGCATAGCGATTAATGGCTTTGGTCGCATCGGGCGTAACGTGGTTCGTGCTTTGTATGAATCCGGACGTCGGGCGGAAATTACCGTGGTGGCCATCAACGAGCTGGCGGATGCCGCAGGCATGGCGCATTTGTTGAAATACGATACCAGCCACGGGCGTTTTGCATGGGAGGTTCGCCACGAGCGCGAGCAGCTTTTTGTCGGCGACGACGTCATTCGTATTCTGCATGAACGAACGTTAGCGGATCTGCCGTGGCGCGAACTGGGCGTGGATGTCGTGTTGGATTGTACGGGCGTATATGGCAACCGGGAGCATGGCGAGGCGCATATTGCCGCTGGCGCGAAGAAAGTGCTCTTTTCTCATCCGGGCAGCAACGATCTTGACGCCACCGTCGTTTTTGGCGTGAACCAGAGCCAACTGCGTGCGGAACATCGTATTGTCTCAAACGCGTCCTGTACCACGAATTGCATAATCCCCGTCATTAAATTGTTGGATGATGCTTACGGCATCGAGTCTGGTACCGTCACGACGATCCACTCCGCGATGAACGATCAGCAGGTGATCGACGCGTATCACTCCGATCTACGGCGCACGCGCGCGGCCAGCCAGTCGATTATCCCGGTAGATACAAAACTGGCGGCAGGCATTACGCGTATATTCCCGCAGTTTAACGATCGTTTTGAGGCGATTGCCGTGCGCGTTCCAACCATTAATGTGACGGCGATCGATTTAAGCGTAACGGTGAAAAAACCAGTAAAAGCCAGTGAAGTCAACCAGTTGCTGCAAAAAGCAGCACAAGGTGCATTTCATGGTATAGTTGACTATACGGAATCACCGTTGGTCTCGATAGATTTTAACCACGACCCGCACAGCGCCATTGTTGATGGCACGCAAACCCGGGTCAGTGGTGCCCACCTGATCAAGACGCTGGTCTGGTGCGATAATGAATGGGGCTTTGCTAACCGGATGCTCGACACCACGTTAGCGATGGCCGCAGTTGGTTTCAGACTCGACGCGTCAGCGTCGACAAAACTTTAAGCATCATTGAGAGGATTCACCATGTCTGTAATTAAGATGACCGATCTGGATCTGGCCGGGAAACGCGTTTTTATCCGTGCGGATCTGAACGTACCTGTTAAAGAAGGGAAAGTGACCAGCGACGCGCGTATCCGCGCCTCTCTGCCGACCATCGAACTGGCTCTGAAACAGGGCGCGAAAGTGATGGTAACTTCCCACCTGGGTCGTCCTACCGAAGGCGAGTACAACGAAGAATTCTCTCTGCTGCCGGTTGTTAACTACCTGAAAGACAAACTGTCTAACCCGGTTCGCCTGGTCAAAGATTACCTGGACGGCGTTGACGTGGCCGAAGGTGAGCTGGTGGTTCTGGAAAACGTTCGCTTTAACAAAGGCGAAAAGAAAGACGACGAAGCGCTGTCTAAAAAATATGCCGCCCTGTGTGACGTATTCGTGATGGACGCCTTTGGTACTGCGCACCGCGCGCAGGCTTCTACCCACGGTATCGGCAAATTTGCTGACGTCGCGTGCGCAGGCCCGCTGCTGGCCGCTGAACTGGATGCGCTGGGTAAAGCGCTGAAAGAACCGGCTCGTCCGATGGTGGCTATCGTTGGTGGTTCTAAAGTGTCTACCAAACTGACCGTTCTGGATTCCCTGTCTAAAATCGCTGACCAGCTGATTGTCGGCGGCGGTATTGCCAACACCTTCGTTGCCGCTCAGGGCCACAGCGTCGGTAAATCCCTGTACGAAGCTGACCTGGTTGACGAAGCAAAACGTCTGCTGACTACCTGCGATATCCCGGTTCCGACCGATGTTCGCGTTGCCACCGAGTTCTCCGAAACCGCACCGGCGACTCTGAAATCCGTTAACGACGTGAAAGAAGACGAGCAGATCCTGGATATCGGCGATGCTTCCGCTCAGCAGTTGGCTGACATCCTGAAAAATGCGAAAACCATTCTGTGGAACGGCCCGGTTGGCGTGTTCGAATTCCCGAACTTCCGCAAAGGTACTGAAATCGTTGCTAACGCTATCGCAGACAGCGAAGCGTTCTCTATCGCAGGCGGCGGTGACACCCTGGCGGCAATCGACCTGTTCGGCATTGCTGACAAAATTTCCTACATTTCTACTGGCGGCGGCGCATTCCTCGAATTCGTGGAAGGTAAAGTTCTGCCAGCCGTAGCGATGCTCGAAGAGCGCGCTAAGAAGTAATCGTTACGGGCAGGGATTCCTGCCCGTTGATTTATTGCCGATCTGACATTCAGGGCGGCCCGTGTTTTTTCCCAAAGCCCGACGATACAGGACAACGAAACATGTCTAAAATTTTTGATTTCGTAAAACCAGGCGTGATCACTGGTGATGACGTACAGAAAGTGTTCCAGGTAGCAAAAGAAAACAATTTTGCTCTGCCGGCAGTTAACTGCGTGGGCACTGATTCCATCAACGCTGTTCTGGAAACCGCTGCAAAAGTTAAAGCGCCGGTCATCGTTCAGTTCTCCAACGGCGGCGCTTCCTTCATCGCGGGTAAAGGCGTGAAAACTGACGTACCTCAGGGCGCGGCAATCCTGGGCGCTATCTCTGGCGCGCATCACGTTCACCAGATGGCTGAACATTATGGCGTGCCGGTTATCCTGCACACTGACCACTGCGCGAAGAAACTGCTGCCGTGGATCGACGGTCTGCTGGACGCGGGTGAAAAACACTTTGCGGCTACCGGTAAACCGCTGTTCTCTTCTCACATGATTGACCTGTCTGAAGAGTCTCTGCACGAAAACATCGAAATCTGCTCCAAATACCTGGCGCGCATGTCCAAAATTGGCATGACTCTGGAAATCGAACTGGGTTGCACCGGTGGTGAAGAAGACGGCGTGGACAACAGCCACATGGACGCTTCTGCCCTGTACACCCAGCCGGAAGACGTTGATTACGCGTACACTGAGCTGAGCAAAATCAGCCCGCGTTTCACCATTGCCGCTTCCTTCGGTAACGTACACGGCGTTTACAAGCCGGGTAACGTGGTTCTGACCCCGACCATTCTGCGTGATTCTCAGGACTATGTTTCTAAGAAACACAACCTGCCGCACAACAGCCTGAACTTCGTTTTCCATGGCGGTTCCGGTTCTACTGCTCAGGAAATCAAAGACTCCGTAAGCTACGGCGTAGTGAAAATGAACATCGATACCGATACCCAATGGGCAACCTGGGAAGGTGTTCTGAACTACTACAAAGAAAACGAAGCGTATCTGCAAGGTCAGCTGGGCAACCCGAAAGGCGAAGATCAGCCGAACAAGAAATACTATGACCCGCGCGTATGGCTGCGTGCTGGCCAGACTTCGATGATCGCTCGTCTGGAAAAAGCATTTAAAGAACTGAATGCGATTGACGTTCTGTAATATAGTCTGCTGATTGAAATGGCTTCCCTCGGGAAGCCATTTTTTTATCGTCATTCCCGGAGAGCGGCGTTAGTGCTTTCATCCGGCCAACTCACAATGTACCTGCCTTTTCTGGTTTTGAGATGATGCCGAAAAATGGCATATTCCTCTGTTTTTGTTTACCTTTAAAAAGTTCTTTTCGTGAGAATGATCTCATTTGCTTGTTTTGCTATGACCAAGGAATATTGAATGGAAGATTTGAATGTTGTCGACAGCATAAATGGTGCGGGCACCTGGCTGGTACGCAACCAGGTGTTATTGCTCAGCTATGCTGTGAATATTGTTGCGGCTATCGCTATTATCATCATCGGCTTGATTGTAGCGCGCGTGATCTCCAATACGGTAAATCGTCTAATGCGTGCGCGTCATATTGATGCGACTGTGGCCGACTTTCTTTCTGCGCTGGTGCGCTATGGGGTTATCGCTTTTACGCTGATTGCGGCGTTGGGTCGCGTGGGAGTTCAAACCGCCTCGGTTATTGCCGTACTGGGCGCCGCCGGTTTAGCCGTTGGCCTGGCATTACAGGGATCACTCTCTAACCTTGCGGCTGGGGTATTGCTGGTTATGTTCCGTCCGTTCCGCGCCGGTGAGTATGTCGATTTGGGCGGCGTTGCCGGTACGGTACTGAACGTGCAAATCTTTTCCACGACAATGCGCGCGGTAGACGGCAAAATTATTGTGATTCCGAATGGCAAAATTATCGCGGGAAATATCATCAACTATTCTCGTGAGCCGGTTCGTCGTAACGAATTCATTATTGGGGTGGCCTACGATTCGGATATCGATCAGGTAAAACAGCTGCTAACGACGATTATCGAGTCCGACGATCGTATTTTAAAAGATCGCGAAATGACGGTGCGTTTGAATGAGCTGGGCGCCTCATCGATTAATTTTGTGGTGCGTGTCTGGAGTAAAAGCAGCGACCTGCAAAATGTCTACTGGGACGTGCTGGAACGTATTAAACGTGAATTCGACGCCGCTGGTATTAGCTTCCCGTACCCGCAGATGGACGTCAATTTTAAACGCGTGAAAGATAACGCCGCGGAGTAATTTTTCTCCCGCGCTGCCTGCCGGCGCTGCGCTTATCCGCCTTCAGTATTCTCTGGTTATTGAGCGGATAAGCGTAGCCGCCATCCGTTATTCAGTCTCTTCATTAGCTTTTCTTATTAGTGATTAAAATTATCAATTTCCGCTAATAATATTCCCGCGCTATAGTCTGCCTTTAAGAAAAACAGCTCAGGGTAGTTAACGTGATATCTTATTATTTTCAAGGGTTT
Source organism: Salmonella sp. 741265116_PST (assembly GCF_046567715.1). Lineage (NCBI taxonomy): Bacteria > Pseudomonadati > Pseudomonadota > Gammaproteobacteria > Enterobacterales > Enterobacteriaceae > Salmonella > Salmonella sp. 741265116_PST. The sequence goes on from NZ_JBKFPH010000006.1 coordinate 42,024, forward strand.
GCCCTTGGCGCCGCCATGATCCTTCCGCTTGGCCCGCAAAATGCGTTTGTGATGAATCAGGGAATTCGTCGCCAGTACCACCTCATGATAGCGCTGCTTTGCGCGTTAAGTGATTTAGTCCTGATTAGCGCCGGTATTTTTGGCGGTAGCGCGTTGCTGATGCAGTCGCCGTGGCTGCTGGCGCTGGTCACATGGGGCGGGGTCGCGTTCTTGTTATGGTACGGTTTTGGCGCGCTGAAAACGGCAATGAGCAGTAATCTGGAGCTGGCCAGCGCCGAGGTTATGAAGCAGGGGCGCTGGAAAATTATTGCTACGATGCTGGCGGTAACGTGGCTGAATCCGCACGTTTATCTGGATACGTTTGTCGTGTTGGGCAGTCTCGGCGGGCAACTGGCTATGGAGCCAAAGCGCTGGTTTGCTCTCGGCACGATTAGCGCGTCGTTCTTATGGTTTTTTGGGTTAGCGCTACTGGCGGCCTGGCTTGCGCCTCGACTGCGTACGGCGAAAGCTCAACGCATTATCAACATTCTGGTTGGGGTGGTGATGTGGCTTATCGCCTTCCAACTGGCGCGGGAAGGCGTCGCGCATATGCACGCGTTTTTCAACTAAGCGTTGTCTGATGGACAACAGGCCGATATCCGCTAAGCTTGCCTGCATGCGCCCTGTATATCAGGACAATGACTGCAATATGGAGGAGAGACTGTGAAGTTCAAAGTGATGGCCCTGGCGGCATTAGTGGGTTTAAGTGCAATGTCGGCGCAGGCAAGCGAATTGCCGGAAGGCCCGCACATCGTGACTTCCGGTACGGCAAGCGTCGATGCTGTGCCTGATATCGCCACCTTAGCGATTGAAGTGAACGTCGCGGCGAAGGATGCGGCGACGGCGAAGAAGCAGGCCGATGAGCGCGTGGCGCAATATCTTTCCTTCCTTGAGCAAAATCAGATTGCGAAAAAAGACATTAGCGCGGCGAATCTGCGCACGCAGCCGGATTATGATTACCAAAACGGTAAAAGCATTCTGAAAGGGTATCGTGCGGTGCGAACCGTTGAGGTGACGCTGCGTCAGTTAGATAAACTTAATTCTCTGCTGGACGGCGCGCTGAAGGCGGGTCTGAACGAGATTCGTTCGGTATCGCTGGGCGTGGCGCAACCGGACGCCTATAAAGACAAGGCCCGCAAAGCCGCCATTGATGACGCGATTCATCAGGCGCAAGCGCTGGCAGCCGGTTTTAACAGCAAATTGGGGTCGGTTTACAGCGTTCGTTACCATGTCTCTAATTATCAGCCGAGTCCGGTGGTGCGAATGATGAAAGCCGCAGATGCTGCGCCGGTATCCGCGCAGGAAACTTACGAGCAGCCGACCATTCAGTTCGACGATCAGGTCGATGTGGTATTCCAGCTTGAACCTGGAACAGGGCAGACGTCGACCACGGCCGCCAGCACGCAGTAATCTCGCCCGGCCTGGGCGCTTCCAGGCCGCGTTTTCTCCCGGTGTTCTCGTTTTTTGCTCCGTATTACGCAATGAAATGAAGATTTGCTAATACGGTGAGCGTTTTGAATCGCCTTGTCGCCAGCAAAAAATAGCCAATGGCGCGTCGTTTTTTGCCGCCTGAACGCAATGATTTTGTGATGAACTTCAAAGAAGTGACGAGGGAATAAGGGGTCATGCAGGCCGGATAAGACGTTCACGCCGCCATCCGGCATTCATAGAGAGGCTAATCCTGACGCAGCACCTTGTGCCCGTACTCCAGCAACGCGTCGGTCACTTTGCGCATCATCCGGCTTTCCGGGGCAAAGCGGTGCCAGTAAAGCATCCGGCGTTGTAACAAACCAGGCGTTAAGTTGATCAACTCGCCGCTTTCCAGCTCTTTCTCAATCTGCAGGTGAGGGATCATGCAGCAGGTCGTGCCCTGACGCGCAAGCTGTACAAACGCTTCGGATGAATTAACGATATGGCACGGCACGCTGCCGGGCGGTAGATCGAAATTCTGTTGCAAAAAGGCCTGATGCATATCATCCAGATGGTCGAACGCGACGGCGGGCGCTTTCAGCAGCGACGACCGGGTAACGCCATTGGGGAAATAGCGCTCGGCAAAAGGCTTTGACGCGACAAACAGATAGTCGAGCGCGCCCAGTTTGTCCACCAGGCAACTGGGCAGCGCCTGATGCTGAATACTCACCGCGCCCACCACCTCGCCGCGACGCAGACGTTCTTGCGTGCGCGTTTCATCTTCCACCTGTAAATTGAGACGGATAGGGGAGTCCGCCAGCACCGGTGCCAGCGCCGGAAGCAGCCAGGTCGCCAGACTGTCGGCGTTAACCGCCAGCGACAGCAGCAGCGGCGTAGAGCCGGTTTGTTCATCGCCCAGCCACTCTTCTTCCAGCAGTTCAACCTGACGCAGCAGAGCCAGTAATTTTTGCCCTTGCTCCGTGGGGCGAGGAGGAACGGTACGCACCAACAAAGGTTGTCCGAACATATTCTCAAGCTGTTTTATGCGCTGTGAGACGGCGGATTGTGTGATGCACAGCTTCTGGGCGGCGCGCTCGAATCCTCGTTCACGTATAACGGCATCCAGCGCCTGTAGTGTTCTGTAGTCCGGACGTTTCATTGTTGTGTCATGCTCCTGTTATTTTTTTCCGCACTATGACATAAATTTGCCGTCGGTACAGATGAAATCCGTAGCCTGTGTACGGACACGGAGATTTTTCCCGACAATGTTCTATAATGCGGCTGTATTTTCACACCACAGGCGAAACGATCTATGACGCAGGATGAACTGAAAAAAGCGGTAGGATGGGCGGCACTTCAGTATGTACAGCCCGGCACCATTGTGGGCGTTGGTACAGGCTCAACGGCCGCACACTTTATTGATGCGCTGGGCACAATGAAAGGCCAGATTGAAGGCGCGGTCTCCAGCTCGGACGCCTCGACTGAAAAACTCAAAGGCCTCGGTATTCATGTGTTTGATCTCAACGAAGTGGATAGTCTGGGCATCTATGTCGACGGCGCGGATGAAATCAACGGTCATATGCAGATGATCAAAGGCGGCGGCGCGGCATTAACCCGTGAGAAAATTATTGCTTCCGTGGCGGAGAAATTTATCTGTATTGCGGATGCCTCTAAACAGGTGGATATTCTTGGCAAATTCCCGTTGCCGGTCGAAGTGATTCCGATGGCGCGCAGCGCGGTCGCTCGTCAACTGGTGAAGCTGGGCGGGCGTCCGGAGTACCGTCAGAACGTGGTCACGGATAACGGCAACGTGATTCTGGATGTTTATGGGATGGAAATCCTTGATCCCATCGCGCTGGAAAACGCCATTAACGCGATTCCGGGCGTCGTGACCGTAGGGTTGTTCGCCAACCGTGGCGCCGATGTCGCACTGATCGGCACGCCGGACGGGGTGAAAACCATCGTAAAATGATCCCGCCAGGCGTATTTCCTGCCGCGTAAAAAATTCGGTCAGGGCAAATTTGGTGACATGTATCACGTTTAATCGTTTGCCCTGCCGATCCCTCCAAAGAAAAAGTTATTCCCGGTATTTTCATCTGCTATTTCCCGTTGTATGCGATTCCTTCACGACGCTGGCGTAAACGTTCATATTGCCGTGAAAATTTTTTTTGATATGTTGAAGGACGGATGCAAATCCACACACAACATCAGATGGCAAAAAAAGACAGGATCGGGGAAATGGCAAAGGTATCGCTGGAGAAAGATAAAATTAAATTTCTGCTGGTTGAAGGAGTGCATCAAAAGGCGCTGGAAAGCCTTCGTGCGGCAGGTTACACCAACATTGAATATCACAAGGGCGCGCTGGACGCTGAACAGTTGAAAGCGTCCATCCGCGATGCCCACTTCATCGGTCTGCGATCCCGTACTCATCTGACAGAAGAAGTGATTAACGTCGCAGAAAAGCTGGTGGCGATTGGCTGTTTTTGCATCGGCACCAACCAGGTGAATTTAAATGCGGCGGCAAAACGCGGTATTCCGGTCTTTAACGCGCCATTCTCGAATACCCGTTCTGTGGCGGAGCTGGTGATTGGCGAGCTGTTGCTGCTGCTGCGCGGCGTGCCGGAAGCGAACGCCAAAGCGCACCGCGGCGTATGGAATAAACTGGCGGCGGGATCGTTCGAAGCGCGCGGTAAAAAGCTTGGCATTATCGGTTACGGCCATATCGGAACGCAGTTGGGCATTCTGGCGGAATCGCTGGGGATGCATGTCTATTTCTATGATATTGAAAATAAACTGCCGCTCGGTAATGCAACTCAGGTGCAGCACCTGTCTGAATTGCTGAATATGAGCGATGTGGTCAGTCTGCACGTACCTGAAAACGCCTCCACCAAAAACATGATGGGCGCAAAAGAGATTGCCCTGATGAAGCCGGGTTCGCTGCTGATTAACGCCGCGCGCGGTACGGTGGTGGATATCCCGGCTTTGTGCGACGCGCTGGCGACGAAACATCTGGCGGGGGCGGCTATCGACGTCTTCCCGACGGAACCGGCCACTAATAGCGATCCGTTTACCTCTCCGCTGTGCGAATTCGATAACGTGATCCTGACGCCGCATATCGGCGGCTCGACGCAGGAGGCGCAAGAAAACATCGGTCTGGAAGTCGCAGGAAAACTGATTAAGTATTCGGATAACGGCTCGACGCTGTCCGCCGTGAACTTCCCGGAAGTGTCGCTGCCGCTGCACGGCGGTCGTCGCCTGATGCACATCCACGAAAACCGCCCGGGCGTATTGACCGCGCTTAACCAGATCTTTGCCGAGCAGGGCGTTAACATTGCCGCGCAGTATCTGCAAACCTCCGCCCGAATGGGGTATGTGGTGATTGATATAGAAGCCGATGGCGATGTGGCGGAGAAAGCGCTGCTGGCGATGAAGGCGATTCCGGGCACCATTCGCGCCCGTCTGCTGTACTAATTTCCTCTAAATGGGCAGGAGATGACCTGCCCATCCTTTCTTTCCCTGCCTCAACATCTCTTCGTGTAACGCATACATTCTGTTTTCGAGCCTTGCCGCAATTGGTAATTAAAGGCAGCGTTGCGTGTTGTACAGCAATAAAAGGAATTTACGATAAGGGCTCAGCATAGCGCTGAAACGGGAAAGCCCCTGGCGAAGCAGGGGCTCTAAAAAGGAAAGGGACGATGATGAGATACGTCATCATGCTGCTGATCCTGTTAATCATCGCTACGCCAGCATATTAACAGAGAGTACGCAGGAGGGAGGTTCGCCTCCCTCACCCTTCACCGAGAAATTTAGGTCAAAAAAACGACGCTGTCAATCGACAAAACACGGCTACCACTCCCAAATTTTGGACGGCGTTACCACCGCAGGCAGCGGGATATCCCACTCTTCAACCGGCAGCTTTTCTACTAACTGGCAATCATGCGCGTAGCCCACAGGTAGGATCTTATGCTGCTGCCAGTTTTGCAACGTACGGTCATAAAATCCGCCGCCCATGCCTAAACGCTGCCCGTCTTCGTCAAACGCGACTAACGGCGTTACCAGCACATCCAGCTTTGCCAGCGGCAATACGTCGCGGACATCAAGCCGTGGCTCCCGGATCTTTAAGCGGTTGGTCACCAGCGCACTCTGCGGATGATAGTGCAGGAACAGGAGGTTGCCAGGGCTGAAGGGATGAAGAACCGGAAGGTAGACGCGCTTGCCCGCTTGCCATAGCTGTTCTATCAGCGGCTGGGTGTCGAGTTCGCCATCAAAGGAGAGAAACACGGCGACAGTGTGCGCCATCACGACGGGAGGAAAGCTGAGCATTCGGGCGGCGGCCTGTTGACCAAAGCGGCGTTGCTGCTCTGGCGTTAGCGCACGGCGACGTTGCCGAATCATTCGGCGGATTTCTTGTCGTGATAAAGAGAGTTCGGGAAGTTGCGTCATGGCTGTTGCCAGTCAGAAGGGGAATCTCCGAGATGCCGCCGCAGGCTGTAACCCTTGAACCCTTGGTTCAAGGTGAATGTGTCGTCACAGTTTTAAGGCTTCTCGGACGAACCGAGCATGCTCACCAACCGCGGAGCGCCACATTCTTGTGGTATGAAATATCGGCTCAGGGGACTGGCCCGCTTGCAAACATCTCAGAGAAATTCTGTTTTCATAATCACTTTACCATAGTAAAGCGAAAAGTGTTATTCAAAGTTTTGGCCCGTTTTTTCGGTTATGCGACCTTGATCAAGCAACGCCTGTTCGATGGTCTGTTGTAGCATCCGAATACGTTGTTCCATGCTCGCCGCGTAATCGCGGGTCTTCGCTTTTTCCTGAGTTAACTCATAGCTGATATTCAATGCGGCAATGAAAACCAACTGCTCAGTATTTGTGACTCTAGTGCGAACTTTCAGATCTTGCAACCGCTGATTCAGATCGTCCGCAGCCTGATTCAACGCATCCCTTTGGTCAGGCGGGCAATTCACTCGCAGTGAACGGCCAAATATTTGGATATCGACGGGTTGTGCAGACATGCCACCTTCCTGCTGATTGACTGCGCTGCCTTCGTCTCCAGACCCAGGGTCCGCGAAGGGGCGACACTATAGCTACCCTGGTGTGAAGATACAAGCCCTTTTCTGGTTCACCAGGGTCCAAAGTGGTAGCATATCATGAATATCCTCCCTTTGATGACGAATGCTTATGTCTATACAGAACGAAATGCCTGGTTACAACGAAATGAACCGGTTTTTGAATCAACAAGGGGCCGGTCTGACCCCGGCTGAAATGCATGGTTTAATCAGCGGGATGATTTGCGGCGGCAACAACGACAGCTCATGGCAGCCGCTGCTTCACGACCTGACGAACGAAGGTCTGGCCTTCGGGCATGAGCTTGCTCAGGCGCTGCGCAAAATGCACGCGGCGACCAGCGACGCGCTGGAAGACGACGGCTTTCTTTTTCAGCTTTATCTGCCTGAAGGCGACGATGTCAGCGTATTCGATCGCGCAGATGCATTAGCCGGGTGGGTTAACCACTTTTTGCTTGGCCTCGGCGTAACGCAGCCTAAACTTGATAAAGTCACCGGCGAAACGGGTGAAGCGATTGACGACCTGCGTAATATTGCGCAGCTTGGTTATGATGAGAGCGAAGATCAGGAAGAGCTGGAGATGTCGCTCGAAGAGATCATCGAATATGTCCGTGTTGCGGCGCTGTTATGTCATGACACTTTCACGCGCCAACAGCCGACCGCGCCGGAAGTGCGTAAACCGACGCTACACTAAGAAAAAACGAAATGGAGGCCATGTCATGACTCAGCAGGAATACCAACGCCGTCGCCAGGCATTACTGGCGCAAATGCAGCCCGGCAGCGCCGCGCTGATCTTTGCCGCGCCGGAGGCGACGCGCAGCGCAGACAGTGAATATCCGTATCGCCAGAGTAGCGACTTCTGGTATTTCACCGGTTTTAACGAACCGGAAGCCGTGCTGGTACTGATTAAGAGTGATGACACCCACAACCACAGCGTTTTGTTCAACCGCGTTCGCGACCTGACGGCGGAAATCTGGTTTGGTCGCCGTTTAGGACAGGATGCCGCGCCGGAAAAACTGGGCGTTGACCGGGCGCTGGCGTTTAGCGAAATCAACCAGCAACTCTTTCAGTTGCTTAATGGTCTGGATGTGGTGTACCACGCGCAGGGCGAATATGCGTATGCCGACGAGATTGTTCTGGCTGCGCTGGAGAAGCTGCGTAAAGGCTCCCGCCAGAATCTGACTGCGCCGGCCACCATGACTGACTGGCGACCGATCGTCCATGAGATGCGCCTGTTCAAATCGCCGGAAGAGATTGCTGTCCTGCGCCGCGCCGGGGAAATTAGCGCGCTGGCGCATATCCGCGCGATGGAAAAATGCCGTCCGGGGATGTTTGAGTATCAGCTGGAGGGGGAAATTCACCACGAATTTAATCGCCACGGCGCGCGCTATCCCTCCTATAACACCATTGTCGGCAGCGGCGAAAATGGCTGTATCCTGCATTACACTGAAAACGAAAGTGAAATGCGCGACGGCGATTTAGTGCTTATCGACGCGGGCTGTGAATATAAAGGTTACGCGGGCGACATCACGCGTACTTTCCCGGTGAACGGGAAATTCACGCCAGCCCAGCGTGAAATTTATGACATCGTTCTGGAATCGCTGGAGACCAGCCTGCGACTGTTCCGTCCTGGCACCTCTATTCAGGAGGTGACCGGCGAAGTAGTGCGCATCATGATAACCGGGCTGGTGAAGCTGGGGATTTTGCAAGGAGAGGTTGATCAACTGATTGCCGAAAATGCGCATCGTCCTTTCTTTATGCATGGCTTGAGCCACTGGCTGGGGCTGGATGTTCATGATGTCGGCGTTTATGGGCCGGATCGCTCCCGCATCCTGGAGCCGGGCATGGTGCTGACCGTAGAGCCAGGCCTCTATATCGCGCCGGATGCCGACGTGCCGGAAGCGTATCGCGGCATTGGCGTTCGAATTGAAGATGACATTGTCATTACCGAAACCGGTAATGACAACCTGACCGCTGGCGTTGTGAAGAAGGCGGATGACATTGAGGCATTAATGGCGGCGGCGCGGCAGCAATGAGCGTCATTATCGTTGGCGGCGGCATGGCAGGCGCGACGCTGGCGCTGGCCATCTCTCAGTTCAGTCATGGGACGTTGCCGGTACACCTGATTGAAGCGAAAGCGCCTGAAGCCGACGGTCATCCCGGCTTTGACGCCAGAGCGATTGCGCTGGCGGCGGGCACTTGCCAGCAACTGGCGCGAATTGGCGTTTGGCAGGCGATTTCCGATTGCGCAACGGCAATCAACACCGTACACGTCAGCGATCGCGGTCATGCCGGATTTGTGACTCTCGACGCGCAGGATTACAGCCTGGCAGCGTTGGGTCACGTTGCGGAGCTGCATGATATCGGGCTGCGTCTGTTTGCGCTCTTGCGTAAAGCGCCGGGCGTTACGCTGCACTGCCCGGAGCGCGTAGCCAGCGTGTCGCGTACCCAGCAGCAGGTTAACGTCACTCTGGAAAACGGCAATGTGATAGCTGGCAGCGTTCTGGTGGCGGCTAACGGTACCCACTCCGCGCTGGCGTCAGCCTGCGGCGTTGACTGGCGTCAGGAGCCTTACGAACAGTTAGCGGTGATAGCGAATGTCGCGACCGCTATCCCGCATCAGGGACGCGCCTTTGAACGTTTTACCCCCAATGGCCCGCTGGCGATGTTGCCGATGTCGCATGGCCGATGTTCGCTGGTTTGGTGTCACCCGCTCGACCAGCGCGATGAGGTGCTGAGCTGGTCCGACGCGCAGTTTTGTCATGCGTTGCAGGCCGCGTTCGGCTGGCGGCTGGGGCGAATTACTCAGGCGGGGAAGCGCAGCGCGTATCCGCTTGCCCTGACTACGGCGGCAAAAGTGTTTACTCACCGGACTGTCGTGGTCGGCAATGCGGCGCAGACGTTGCATCCTATCGCCGGACAAGGGTTTAATCTCGGTCTGCGCGATGTCATGAGCCTGGCGGAAACGCTGGTCGCGGCACAGGACGCGGGCGAGGATATTGGTGCCTGGCACGTGTTATCGCGCTATCAGCAGCGTCGTCAGGTTGACCGGGATACGACGATTGGCGTAACGAACGGTCTGGTCCATCTGTTTGCAAATCGTTGGGCGCCGCTGGTTATTGGGCGCAATATCGGTTTAATGGCGATGGAATTATTACCACCTGCGCGCGATGCGCTGGCACAGCGGACCTTAGGTTGGGTTGCGCGTTAAGCCGATCTGTAGGCCGGATAAGGCGTTTACGCCGCCATCCGGCATCGTGTTCGTAAAAATACCGGATGGCAGCTTCGCCTTATCCGGCCTACGGTTTTGATTGTTCCGGTTTCCAGGAGTAAATAGTGCAAAGTGTTGATGTAGCAATAGTTGGCGGAGGCATGGTGGGACTGGCTGTCGCCTGCGGCTTGCAGGGGAGCGGCTTGCGCGTTGCGGTACTGGATCACGTTGTCCCCCAGCCGTTGGCGAACGATGCGCCGCCTCAGCTTCGGGTGTCGGCGATTAATGCCGCCAGCGAAAAACTGCTTACCCGTCTTGGCGTATGGTCAAACATTGTGGCGCGACGGGCAAGTTGCTACCACGGTATGGAAGTCTGGGATAAAGACAGCTTTGGCCGTATTACGTTTGATGACGCAAGCATGGGATATAGCCATCTGGGGCATATTGTTGAAAACAGCGTCATTCACTATGCACTGTGGCAAAAAGCGCAGCAAGGGGCGGATATCACCTTAATGGCGCCAGCGGAGTTACAGCAGGTCGCCTGGGGAGAGAACGACGCCTTCCTGACGTTAAAAGACGGCGCGATGTTAACCGCGCGTCTGGTGATTGCCGCGGATGGCGCCAACTCCTGGCTGCGTAACAAAGCGGATATTCCCTTAACTTTCTGGGACTACCGTCACCATGCGCTGGTAGCGACTATCCGCACCGAAGAGCCGCACGGCGCGGTTGCTCGCCAGGTGTTTCATGGTGAAGGTATTCTGGCGTTTTTGCCGTTAAGCGATCCGCATCTGTGTTCCATTGTCTGGTCGCTTTCTCCGCAGGATGCGGAGCGTATGCAACAGAGCGGCGACGAGGCGTTTAACCAGGCGTTGACTATCGCCTTCGATAATCGGCTGGGCTTATGCCGCCTGGAAAGCGAACGGCAGGTTTTTCCGCTGACGGGCCGCTATGCTCGCCAGTTTGCTGCGCATCGTCTGGCGTTGGTCGGCGATGCCGCGCACACCATCCACCCGCTGGCAGGGCAAGGCGTCAACCTCGGCTTTATGGACGCGGCCGAACTGGTGGACGATCTGCGCCGGCTTCAGCGCCAGGGCAAAGACATTGGTCAACATCTTTATCTTCGTCGTTATGAGCGTAGCCGTAAACATAGCGCGGCGATGATGCTTGCCGGGATGCAAGGTTTTCGTGACCTGTTTGCCGGCGAAAACCCGGCAAAAAAATTGCTGCGCGACATCGGGCTGAAACTGGCGGATACGCTCCCCGGCGTCAAACCCCAACTGCTTCGCCAGGCAATGGGGCTAAACGACCTTCCGCAATGGCTTCGTTAAGCGTCTGACTGCACGCCAGCAAGAGTTTGAAACCCGTCACACTTTGCTTTCCCGGCTATCGCGCCGGGGGGCTTTCCTCGTTTGAAATAATCTAATTTCACCGCTTATTTCGCATTATATTTTCTAATGCTACTATTTTTGGCGAACGCGATTTTCGACATTTTTTCCACATTTAATATTAATTTATATTGTGATAAATCGTATCAGCTTCCTTTTTATGGCGGTTATTTAGCGTAATAGTGGTTTTTTGTGCTGATGGGATTTTAGCGTTTTTTAGTCATAAGCTAATGTGATGGTAAATTCATCCTTATGGTTTAGCGCCTGGTTCGGTGGTAAGTTCAGGAGCAAGAGAACGTTTGCGTCGGCGCAGGAAAAAGGGCGTCGATGCCAGGTTTCGTGGCGAAGATTTCCCATGAAAATGGTTGTTAGCCCCCGCTAATTCAACGAGGAAAAGATGGCCCAACAGACGCCTTTGTACGAACAACACACGCTATGCGGCGCCCGCATGGTCGATTTTCATGGCTGGATAATGCCCCTGCATTACGGCTCTCAGCTTGATGAACACCACGCTGTGCGCACCGATGCCGGGATGTTTGATGTATCGCATATGACCATTGTCGATCTTCATGGCAGCCGCACCCGGGAGTTCTTGCGTTATCTGCTGGCAAACGACGTCGCGAAGCTAACGAAGACGGGTAAAGCCCTCTACTCCGGTATGCTTAACGCATCGGGCGGCGTGATTGATGACCTTATCGTCTACTACTTCACTGAAGATTTCTTCCGTCTCGTTGTTAACTCCGCCACCCGCGAAAAAGACCTCTCCTGGATTACCCAACACGCTGAACCTTATGCCATCGACATCACCGTTCGTGACGACCTGTCGCTGATTGCGGTACAGGGGCCGAATGCGCAGGAAAAAGCAGCAACGCTGTTTACTGACGAACAGCGCCATGCAGTAGAAGGTATGAAGCCGTTCTTCGGCGTTCAGGCGGGTGATCTGTTTATCGCCACCACCGGTTATACCGGCGAAGCGGGCTATGAAATCGCCATGCCGAATGAAAAAGCGGCGGATTTCTGGCGTGCGCTGGTGGAGGCGGGCGTGAAGCCGTGCGGTCTTGGCGCGCGCGACACGCTGCGTCTGGAAGCAGGCATGAACCTGTACGGTCAGGAGATGGATGAAGGTATCTCTCCGCTGGCGGCCAATATGGGATGGACTATCGCCTGGGAACCTGCTGACCGCGACTTTATTGGCCGTGAGGCGCTGGAGATGCAGCGTGAAAAAGGCCATGAGCAGCTTGTCGGTCTGGTGATGACCGAGAAAGGCGTATTGCGTAATGAACTGCCGGTGCGTTTTACCGATGCGCAGGGCAATCAGCAAGAAGGCATTATCACCAGCGGGACGTTTTCCCCAACGTTGGGCTACAGCATTGCGCTGGCGCGCGTTCCGGCGGGCATCGGCGAGACGGCGATTGTACAAATTCGTAACCGTGAAATGCCGGTAAAAGTGACTAAACCTGTTTTTGTGCGTAACGGCAAAGCCGTCGCGTGATTCATCCTTTTTTGGAGATTAATTGATGAGCAACGTACCCGCAGAACTGAAATACAGCAAAGAACACGAATGGCTGCGTAAAGAAGCGGATGGCACTTACACCGTTGGCATTACTGAACACGCTCAGGAGCTGTTGGGCGATATGGTTTTTGTTGATCTGCCGGAAGTCGGCGCGACCGTAAGCGCGGGCGACGACTGCGCCGTGGCGGAGTCCGTAAAAGCGGCGTCCGACATTTATGCGCCGGTAAGCGGCGAGATCGTGGCGGTAAACGATGCGCTGAGCGACTCCCCGGAGCTGGTGAACAGCGAACCGTATGCCGGTGGCTGGATCTTTAAAATCAAAGCCAGCGATGAAAGCGAACTTGAATCGCTGCTGGATGCCACCGCGTATGAGGCATTGTTAGAAGACGAATAATGTTGTGCCGGATGGCGCTAATGCTTATCCGGCCTACTCACTGCAACGCGAATTATTTTGCGTATTCGTTTTCGCACGCGTAGGCCCGGTAAGCGTCAGCGCCACCGGGCAATTGAGTTAGAGACAATCACGATTCACTGCACGTTTCAGGAACCATCGCCCATGACACAGACGTTAAGCCAGCTTGAAAACCGCGGCGCTTTCATTGAACGCCACATCGGACCGGACGCCGCACAGCAACAAGAGATGCTGAATGCGGTTGGCGCCGAGTCGTTAAACGCGCTGACAGGTCAGATTGTGCCGAAAGACATTCAGCTCGCGACTCCGCCGCAGATTGGCGAGGCGGCAACCGAATATGCCGCACTGGCGGAATTAAAAGCCATCGCCGGGCGTAACAAGCGCTTCACGTCGTACATTGGCATGGGCTACACCGCCGTGCAGCTACCGCCGGTTATCCTGCGCAACATGCTGGAAAATCCAGGCTGGTATACCGCCTACACCCCTTATCAGCCGGAAGTCTCTCAGGGGCGTCTGGAAGCGCTGCTCAACTTCCAACAGGTGACGCTGGACCTGACGGGGCTGGACATGGCTTCCGCCTCGCTGCTGGATGAAGCGACCGCCGCCGCTGAAGCGATGGCGATGGCAAAGCGCGTCAGCAAATTGAAAAATGCCAACCGGTTCTTTGTCGCCTCGGATGTCCATCCGCAAACTCTGGACGTCGTGCGTACTCGCGCCGAAACCTTTGGCTTTGACGTCATTGTGGATGACGCGGCGAAAGCATTGGATCACCAGGATGTGTTTGGCGTGCTGTTGCAGCAGGTTGGCTCCACGGGCGAAATTCACGATTACAGCGCGCTGATTAGCGAACTCAAAGCCCGTAAAGTGATTGTCAGCGTCGCCGCCGACTTTATGGCGCTGGTGCTGCTGACGGCTCCGGGCAAACAGGGCGCGGACATTGTTTTCGGCTCTGCGCAACGCTTCGGCGTACCGATGGGGTACGGTGGCCCGCATGCGGCATTCTTTGCCGCCAAAGACGAATTTAAACGCTCCATGCCAGGCCGTATTATCGGCGTCTCAAAAGATGCGGCGGGCAATACCGCACTGCGCATGGCGATGCAGACTCGCGAGCAGCATATCCGCCGTGAGAAAGCGAACTCCAACATTTGTACCTCGCAGGTACTGCTGGCTAACATCGCCAGTCTGTATGCCGTTTATCATGGTCCGGTCGGTCTGAAGCGCATCGCTAATCGTATCCACCGCCTGACCGATATTCTGGCGGCAGGTCTGCAGCAGAAAGGCTTAAAGCTGCGTCATGCGCATTACTTTGACACGCTGTGTGTGGAAGTGGCTGATAAAGCTGCGGTACTGGCGCGTGCGGAAGCGGCGGAGATCAATCTGCGCAGCGATATTCATAACGCGGTAGGTATCACCCTTGATGAAACCACCACCCGTGAGAATGTGGCGCAGTTGTTCAATGTTTTGTTGGGCGACAGTCACGGTCTGAACATTGAAACACTGGATAAAGACGTGGCGCTTGATAGCCGTTCCATTCAGCAAAGTATGCTGCGCGACGATGCGATTCTGACGCATCCGGTATTTAACCGTTTCCACAGCGAAACCGAGATGATGCGCTACATGCACTCGCTGGAGCGTAAAGATCTGGCGCTGAATCAGGCGATGATCCCGCTGGGTTCCTGCACCATGAAGCTGAACGCCGCCGCCGAGATGATCCCTATCACCTGGCCGGAATTCGCTGAACTGCACCCGTTCTGCCCGCCGGAACAGGCCGAAGGATATCATCAGATGATTAGCCAGCTTTCTGACTGGCTGGTGAAACTCACCGGGTACGACGCCGTCTGTATGCAGCCTAACTCCGGCGCACAGGGGGAATACGCGGGGCTGCTGGCGATTCGTCACTATCACGAAAGCCGCAACGAAGGGCATCGCGATATCTGCCTGATCCCGGCCTCTGCTCACGGCACTAACCCTGCTTCTGCACATATGGCAGGAATGCAGGTGGTGGTAGTCGCCTGTGATAAGAACGGCAACATCGACCTGGACGATCTGCGGGCAAAAGCAGAACAACATGCTGCGAATCTTTCTTGCATCATGGTGACCTATCCGTCTACGCACGGCGTCTATGAAGAAACGATCCGTGACGTGTGTGACATCGTTCATCAGTTCGGTGGTCAGGTTTACCTTGACGGCGCGAACATGAACGCCCAGGTCGGCATCACCTCACCGGGTTTTATTGGCGCGGACGTTTCGCATCTGAATCTGCATAAAACTTTCTGCATTCCGCACGGCGGCGGCGGCCCAGGCATGGGACCGATCGGCGTGAAAGCGCATCTGGCACCGTTTGTACCGGGTCACAGTGTGGTGCAAATTGAAGGCATGTTAACCCGCCAGGGCGCGGTGTCTGCGGCACCGTTCGGCAGCGCCTCCATTCTGCCGATTAGTTGGATGTACATCCGCATGATGGGCGCAGAAGGCCTGAAGCAGGCAAGTCAGGTCGCGATTCTTAACGCTAACTACATTGCCAGTCGTCTGAAAGACGCGTACCCGGTACTGTATACCGGTCGCGATGGCCGTGTGGCGCACGAATGTATTCTTGATATTCGCCCATTGAAAGAAGAAACCGGCATCAGCGAGCTGGATATTGCCAAGCGCCTGATCGACTATGGTTTCCATGCGCCGACGATGTCGTTCCCGGTCGCGGGCACGCTGATGGTAGAGCCGACGGAATCTGAAGGTAAGGCCGAGCTGGATCGCTTTATCAATGCGATGCTGGCGATTCGCGCGGAAATCGATCGCGTGAAAGCCGGTGAGTGGCCGCTGGAAGATAACCCGCTGGTGAACTCGCCGCACACCCAGAATGAGCTGGTAAGCGAGTGGAATCACGGTTATAGCCGCGAAATCGCTGTCTTCCCGGCAGGTGTGGCGAACAAATACTGGCCGACGGTGAAACGTCTGGATGATGTTTATGGCGACCGTAACCTGTTCTGCTCCTGCGTACCGATGAGCGACTACCAGTAATCCGGCATTAACAATCTGTAGGCCGGGTAAGGCGCAGCCGCCACCCGGCCATATTTACTACAGATTCTCGCCGTTGCTGGCGATCACCTCTTTGTACCAGTTGAAGCTTTTCTTACGCGAACGCGACATATCGCCCGTACCGTCATCGTGCTTGTTCACGTAGATGAAGCCGTAGCGCTTGCTGTACTGACCGGTGGTAAACGAGACGCAGTCGATGCAGCCCCACGGCGTGTAGCCCATGAGATCTACGCCATC
Organism: Salmonella sp. 741265116_PST; assembly: GCF_046567715.1. Lineage (NCBI taxonomy): Bacteria > Pseudomonadati > Pseudomonadota > Gammaproteobacteria > Enterobacterales > Enterobacteriaceae > Salmonella > Salmonella sp. 741265116_PST. The sequence goes on from NZ_JBKFPH010000006.1 coordinate 58,336, forward strand.
CCAGGTCACTGCTTTCATCATCTCTTCAATATGGGCGCGTAGGTAGTCAATGCGATAGTCGTCGTTGATGCTGCCATCGTCTTCTACTTTGTCGTAAGCACCAAAACCGTTTTCGACAATAAACAGCGGCTTTTGATAGCGTTCGTACAGTTCACACAATGAATAACGCAGGCCCACCGGGTCAATCTGCCAGCCCCAGTCAGAGGCTTTAACATAGGGGTTCGGTACGCTGCCTTCAAAACCGGAAATCGCATCGCCGCTACCGCCTTCGGCTTTGACCGCGTTGGTCATGTAATAACTGAAACCAAGATAATCGCAGGTGCCTTCGCGCAGCACTTCAAGATCACCATCTTCCATTTTGATGTTAAATCCGCGGCGCTCCCACTCGTTCAATACATAAGACGGGTAATAGCCGCGTAGCTGGACGTCGGTAAAGACATAGCGTTCACGCATCGACTCCTGAGCAAACATCACATCTTCTGGTTTACAGGAGAAAGGATACAGCGCGACCATCGCCAGCATACAGCCCACTTTCATCTGCGGGTTAATGCGACGTGCCGCTTTTACCGCCAGCGCGCTGGCGACAAACTGATGATGTAAGACCTGATACATGGTTTCTTCTGGATTCTCATGCTCGGTATACACCACGCCGGAACAGCAGTAGCCAAACAGCGGCGCGCGCCAGTTTCGCTGGTTGTTAATTTCGTTGAAGGTCATCCAGTATTTGACCTTATGTTTGTAGCGTTCAAACACGACTTCAGCAAAACGGACAAAGAAATCAACGACCTTACGATTGGTCCAGCCGCCGTAGTGCTGTACCAGATGTAATGGCATTTCAAAGTGGGAAAGGGTGATGACCGGTTCGATGTTGTATTTGAGCAATTCATCAAACATGTCGTCGTAGAATTTCAGACCGGCCTCGTTTGGCTGGGATTCGTCGCCATTCGGGAAGATACGCGTCCAGGCAATAGAGGTACGGAAGCATTTGAACCCCATTTCGGCGAAAAGACGGATGTCTTCTTTGTAATGTCCGTAAAAATCCACCGCCTCGTGGTTCGGATAGTATTTGCCAGCAACGACATCCTGGGTGATTTCGCGTGGCACGCCGTGTGCGCCGCCGGTTAGCACGTCGCAGATGCTGGGGCCTTTACCTCCTTTATTCCAGCCGCCTTCAACCTGGTGTGCAGCAACCGCGCCGCCCCATAAAAAATCTTTTGGCAAGGTGAGTTTTCTCATTGTTGCATAATCTCAATTTATTTAGATCCTATCTCATTAGGGCTATTTTACTTGCCATTTTGGACCTGGACAGTGCTCAAAATCCTCACGTACTACGTGTACGCTCCGGTTTTTGCGCGCTGTCCGTGTCCAAACTGGCTGCGCCAATAACGCCTACTGGGATAGGCTCTTAGTCTGTTATCATTCATTCTGCACCAAATGACATGTAAAGCGTACGCAAAATTCCATGGTGCTCGCGTGTCGGGGCAAGAACACATTCAGATCGTAACATCCACTTCAAGGGGCCATATTCAGGGGATAACCACATGCAGCCAAACGACATTACTTTCTTTCAACGTTTCCAGAATGACATTCTGGCAGGGCGTAAAACCATTACTATTCGTGATGCCTCCGAATCCCACTTTAAAGCAGGCGATATGCTACGCGTGGGGCGGTTCGAAGATGATGGCTATTTTTGCACAATCGAAGTGACAGGAACGTCAACTGTGACGCTGGATACGCTGAACGAAAAACATGCGCAACAGGAAAATATGTCACTTGATGAGCTGAAACGGGTCATTGCCGAAATCTATCCCAACCAGACGCAATTTTATGTGATTGATTTTAAATGCCTTTGATAAACATGAACGCGTGTTAGTTGAGTTTTTGTAATTAAGATATTGAATAATATAGAAAATTTAATTTTGCGAATTTATTTTGGCTAACATGTGTTCACTGGAACCATTCTCAGTTACGCTAGAGGCGCAGTTCATCGTTATGAACGTTTCTCCGGAGTAAGTTATGGTGCAAAAACCATTGGTGACGCAGGGATATTCGCTGGCTGAGGAAATCGCCAACAGTATTAGCCACGGCATTGGATTGGTATTTGGTATTGTTGGCCTGGTGCTGTTGTTGGTTCAGGCGGTAGAGGCGAATGCGGGTATGACGGCTATCGCCAGCTACAGTTTATATGGCGGGAGCATGATCCTGCTTTTTCTAGCCTCAACGCTTTATCATGCCATTCCTCATCAGCGGGCAAAAATCTGGTTAAAGAAATTTGATCACTGCGCTATCTATCTGCTCATTGCCGGAACCTATACGCCATTTCTGCTGGTAGGTCTGGATTCGCCGCTGGCGCGCGGGCTAATGATTGTGATCTGGAGCCTGGCGCTACTCGGTATCCTCTTTAAGTTGACGATTGCGCACCGATTTAAAGTGCTTTCACTGGTTACGTATCTGGCAATGGGCTGGCTGTCGCTGATAGTGGTTTATCAGTTGGCGATTAAGCTGGCGATAGGCGGCGTGACGCTGCTGACGGTAGGTGGCGTCGTTTACTCTCTGGGCGTAATTTTCTATGTTTGCAAACGCATACCTTATAACCACGCCATCTGGCATGGCTTTGTGCTGGGCGGCAGCGTGTGCCACTTCCTGGCCATCTATTTGTATGTGGGACAGGCGTAACTCCCGGATGCCCGTGCCGGATGGCGGCACTGTCGCATCTTATCCGGCCTACGACAACAGCACGTGCGAGCCTGATGGCGTTGCGCTATCAGGCTATCCGGCTTTTAACGTGATATCACTCTTCCAGCGAGTAGGGCAGCGGGACGATATGCAGGGTGTTGGCATTGTCGCGAACGCGGAAGACGCTTTCGGCTTCTAAATCGTTATTCATGACGGCCTGAACCAGTAACTGACCATCGTCCAACTGCGTCGCCGCCAGAATAGCGCCCGTACGACGCCAGTTCTCGCCCATCTGTAGCTCCAGATCTTCTCCTGCTTCCGGTACCCGGCTGGCTTTGCCCGCCAGCAACCAAAGCGCGCGTTTATTGGCGCCGCGGAATTTTGCTCGTGCGACCATCTCCTGTCCGGTGTAGCAGCCTTTCTTGAAGCTGATGCCGCCCAGCGCCTGTAGGTTAGTCGCCTGGGGGATAAACTGACCGCTGTTCGCCGCGTCAATCACCGGAATGCCTGCTTCAATATCCAACGCCAGCCACTGTTGACTGTTATTCAGTTCGGCTTCGCCATGCAACTTCTCCGTTAACATGTTGGCCGTCGCGACATCGGTGACAAGCAGGAATCGTTCCGCAGGATGTTCAAACCATAGCAGCGTAGAGGCGCCGTCTCTGACCACCTGATTTTCGCTATTGGGCAGTACGCTAAAGACATTAGCCAGCGCCGCGCGGGCCTGAAAACCTGCCACGCCAAGCAATACGCGTTCGTCATCCGGCGCGATGACCACTTTGGAAAATACGGCGTACTTTTTCAGCTCCGTTAATTGCGCTTCACGCACGCTACGGCGTTCAATCCAGGCGAAACCGTCGCGCTCACGGAACAGGCGCAGAGTGCTCCACATCTTACCTTTAGCATCGCAGTGGGCGGCGAGAAGGTGTTGCTGTTCAGTCATCTGGCTTACGTCAGCGGTGACCTGGCCCTGAATATACTTTTCACTGTCTACGCCGGTAATGGTCGACAGCGCCCAGTCGTCAAGCGCGATCAGCGTCAGCGGCAGGCGGGCTGACGATGAAGGATGACGTGGTGGAAAGGAGATAAAAGCCATAAATAATGTCCTGGTTAGCTGCAACAATAATGGTTAATGGTAAAAGAGCCATCGGTCATTGCAAGTGCTTTAAATAGCCCATTGAGAGCGGATTGATCGTTTTGCGAGGCGGTATCCAAAATGGATGAACATATTGATTCCCAGCCTTTTATTTCGCGATCGCGTTCCAGATTACTGAGATTCCCGTAAAACAACGCCAAAAACACGTTACAATAGCCCGGTACTTCATTTTCGCGAGGCAGGAAGAACATGGATATTCACAATAAAGCACGTATTCACTGGGCATGTCGTCGCGGTATGCGCGAACTTGATATTTCCATCATGCCGTTTTTTGAACATGAGTACGATAGTTTAAGTGATGAAGAAAAGCGTATTTTTGTCCGTTTGTTGCAGAGTGATGACCCGGATTTATTTAACTGGTTAATGAATCACGGTAAACCGGCTGACGCTGAACTGGAACAGATGGTCCGACTCATTCAGACACGGAATCGGGAACGTGGTCCTGTGGCAATCTGATTTACGCGTCTCATGGCGCGCTCAGTGGATCTCATTGCTCATTCATGGGCTGGTTGCCGCGGTGATTTTATTGATGCCCTGGCCGCTGAGTTATACCCCGTTATGGATGATACTACTGTCGCTGGTCGTGTTTGACTGTGTACGTAGCCAGCGCAGGATTAATACCTGTCAGGGAGAGATCAAGCTACTCATGGACGGGCGCTTACGCTGGCAGGGGCAGGACTGGACGCTCTTGCGTCCGCCCTGGTTACTGAAGAGCGGGATGGTGTTGCGTTTACGCGCAGAGTCTGGACGTCATCAGCATTTATGGCTGGCGGCGGATAGCATGGAAGAAGCGGAATGGCGTGAGTTGCGTCGGATACTGTTACAGCAGCCGATATCAGGCCAACACTGACGGAACGGCGTAAACGCGGTTCCGTCGAGAGGGAAATACAGCGAGTAAGGTTTCAGGCGTAGTGTTCGGCCATTTCGCCGAGAATTTGTTCACACCAGGTCTGTATACGCTCATCGCTGAGATCGTACTGGTTCGTTTCATCCAGCGCCAGGCCGACAAACAGTTGCCCATCCGCAATGACCGGTTTATTGCTGGTAAATTCGTAGCCTTCTGTGGGCCAGTAGCCGACAAATTTAACGCCTTTGAGGGCAAGTTTGTCATGCAACATACCCAGCGCATCCAGGAACCACTCACCGTAGCCGAGTTGGTCGCCCATACCGTAAAGCGCAACGATTTTGCCTTCCAGATTGAGATCGTCCAGTTGCTCCCAGACGGCTTCCCAGTCCTCCTGAATTTCGCCAAAATCCCAGGTGGGGATGCCTAAAATGAGCACGTCGTACTGCTCCATTAAGGCGGGGGCGTCATCCTTGAGGTTATGTAATGTCACCAGCTCCGGGCCGAGGATATCGCGAATTTTCTCTGCGGCCATCTCGGTGTAGCACGTGCTGGAACCGTAAAAAAGACCCATGTTCATTACGTTACATCTCGATTCTGCTATAGCGTTGCGGGTAGTGTAACAGAATCGCTGCATTCACGGCACAATGAGGCATAATGCACCAAAAGTAAGCGTGAAGTAGGGAGCGCGAATGGAACAGGATTTAGCGCGTATTGAGCAGTTTCTGGATGCCCTGTGGCTGGAACGAAATCTGGCGGAAAATACATTAAGCGCGTATCGTCGCGATTTATCGATGGTCGTTGCGTGGTTGCATCATCGCGGAAAAACGCTTGCGACGGCGCAGGCTGATGATTTACAAACGCTGCTGGCTGAACGGGTGGAGGGCGGATACAAAGCGACCAGCTCCGCACGCCTGTTAAGCGCTGTGCGGCGCTTTTTCCAGCATCTGTACCGTGAAAAGTATCGTGAGGATGATCCGAGCGCGCAGTTGGCCTCGCCTAAGCTTCCGCAGCGTTTACCGAAAGACCTTAGCGAGGCGCAGGTTGAACGGCTCTTGCAGGCGCCGCTTATTGATCAACCTTTGGAGTTGCGCGATAAAGCTATGTTGGAAGTGCTGTATGCCACCGGTTTGCGCGTGTCGGAACTGGTGGGGCTGACAATGAGCGATATCAGTCTGCGGCAGGGCGTGGTGCGGGTTATCGGTAAAGGCAATAAAGAGCGGTTGGTGCCGTTAGGCGAAGAGGCGGTATATTGGCTGGAAACGTATCTGGAGCATGGGCGTCCCTGGTTACTCAATGGCGTATCGATTGACGTATTGTTCCCCAGCCAGCGTGCGCAGCAGATGACGCGGCAGACCTTCTGGCACCGTATTAAACATTATGCGGTACTGGCTGGAATCGATAGCGAAAAACTATCGCCGCATGTTTTACGTCACGCTTTCGCCACGCATTTGCTGAATCACGGCGCCGACTTGCGCGTTGTACAAATGCTACTTGGGCATAGCGATCTTTCGACAACACAAATTTATACGCATGTCGCAACGGAGCGTTTGCGTCAACTTCATCAACAGCACCATCCGCGGGCATGAGTGCTGACAGGAAAGGATAGTTTATGAAAAAGCGTTTTATGATGTTCACTTTACTGGCGGCGGCGTTTTCAGGCGTGGCCCATGCGGATGATGCGGCTATCCGTCAGTCGCTGGCTAAGCTGGGCGTTCAGAGTACGGAAATTCAGGCCTCGCCAGTGGCAGGGATGAAAACCGTCCTCACTCACAGCGGCGTACTGTACGTCACTGATGACGGCAAACATATTATTCAAGGGCCGATGTATGACGTGAGCGGCGCGCATCCGGTAAACGTGACGAACAAACTGCTGATGAGCCAGCTAAATGCGCTGGAAAAAGAGATGATCGTCTATAAAGCGCCGGATGAGAAACATGTCATTACTGTTTTTACCGATATCACCTGCGGCTATTGTCATAAGCTACATGAAGAGATGAAAGATTATAACGCGCTGGGGATCACGGTACGTTATCTGGCCTTCCCGCGCCAGGGGCTGGAAAGCCAGGCGGAGCAGGATATGAAATCTATCTGGTGCGCCAAAGACAAAAACAAAGCGTTTGATGACGCCATGGCAGGTAAGGGCGTGAAACCGGCAAGCTGTGACGTGAACATTGCTGATCATTATGCGTTGGGCGTGCAGTTGGGCGTTAGCGGTACGCCAGCCATTGTATTGAGTAACGGCTATGTGGTGCCTGGCTATCAGGGACCGAAAGAGATGAAAGCGTTTCTTGATGAGCATCAAAAACAGACCAGTGGTAAATAATACGCGTGAAACAACAGAGACAACTTCGTCGGCGCGAGGCTGATGAGACGGCGGAACTCCCCGCCGATCTTCCTCCATTACTACGACGTTTATATGCCAGCCGGGGCGTTCGTAGCGCCCGCGAACTGGAGCGCAGCGTGAAAGGAATGCTGCCCTGGCAACAGCTTAGCGGCATAGATAACGCGGTGGAGATCCTCTACAACGCCTTTCGCGAAGGTACCCGCATTATTGTTGTTGGCGATTTTGACGCCGACGGCGCGACCAGTACTGCGCTAAGCGTATTGGGAATGCGTGCGTTGGGATGTGACAACATCAGTTATCTGGTGCCTAATCGCTTTGAAGACGGCTACGGTTTAAGCCCGGAAGTGGTCGATCAGGCGAAGGCGCGCGGCGCGCAGCTTATCGTCACCGTAGACAACGGCATCTCATCCCACGCCGGCGTAGCGCATGCAAAGACGTTGGGGATTCCGGTGATCGTGACCGATCACCACCTGCCTGGCGACACGTTGCCGGAGGCCGAAGCGATTATTAATCCCAATCTGCGCGACTGCGAATTCCCGTCTAAGTCGCTGGCGGGCGTCGGCGTGGCGTTTTACCTGATGCTGGCGTTGCGAACATTTTTGCGCGACAAAGGATGGTTCGACGAGCGCAACATCGCGCCGCCGAATCTGGCGGAGCTGCTGGATTTAGTGGCGTTGGGAACGGTAGCAGACGTTGTGCCGCTGGACGCTAACAACCGTATTCTGACCTGGCAAGGGCTAAGTCGTATTCGTGCCGGGAAATGCCGTCCGGGAATTAAAGCGTTGCTGGAGATATCGAATCGCGATCCGCAGCAGCTTGCCGCCAGTGATTTAGGCTTCGCGTTGGGGCCTCGCCTGAATGCCGCCGGCAGGCTGGATGATATGTCCGTTGGCGTGGCGTTACTGTTATGCGATAACCTCGGCGAAGCGCGTGTTCTGGCCAGCGAGCTGGATGCGCTTAACCAGACGCGCAAAGAAATAGAGCAGGGGATGCAGGCGGAAGCGCTTATCCTGTGCGAAAAGCTTGAGCGCAGTAGTGAAACGCTTCCGGGCGGTCTGGCGATGTATCATCCTGAATGGCATCAGGGCGTGGTCGGAATTCTGGCGTCGCGCATTAAAGAGCGTTTTCACCGCCCGGTGATCGCCTTTGCACCTGCGGGCGACGGCACGCTAAAAGGCTCAGGCCGTTCGATTCAGGGGTTGCATATGCGCGATGCGCTGGAAAGGCTGGATACCCTTTACCCTGATCTGATGATCAAGTTCGGCGGTCATGCGATGGCGGCGGGATTGTCGCTGGAAGAGCATAAATTCGAGCAGTTTCAGCAACGTTTTGGCGAGCTGGTGACGGAATGGATCGATCCTGCCCTGTTGCAAGGCGAGGTGATCTCCGATGGTCCATTAAGCGCGGCGGAGATGTCTATGGAAGTGGCGCAACTGTTGCGGGATGCCGGACCGTGGGGGCAAATGTTCCCGGAACCGTTATTCGATGGTCGTTTCCGTCTGCTACAACAGCGTCTGGTGGGCGAGCGCCACCTCAAGGTGATGGTGGAGCCCGTCGGCGGCGGCCCGCTGTTGGATGGCATCGCATTTAATATTGATACGACCTGTTGGCCGGATAACGGCGTGCGGGAGGTAGAACTGGCTTATAAACTGGACATTAACGAGTTTCGCGGCAACCGTAGTTTACAGATTATTATCGATGATATTTGGCCGCTATGATCGGGGCGATTTAACAACACTTTCGCTGTAATTAAGGGGCGAAATCCGCTAATATTTCGCCCTTATAACCGCATTTTGACAAGTCAAATAAAAGAAATCAGACCATGTTTGAAATTAACCCGGTGAATAACCGCATTCAGGACCTCACGGAACGCACCAACGTTCTTAGGGGGTATCTTTGACTACGATGCTAAGAAAGAGCGTCTGGAAGAAGTAAACGCCGAGCTGGAACAGCCGGATGTCTGGAACGAACCTGAGCGCGCGCAGGCGCTGGGAAAAGAGCGCTCATCGCTCGAAGCGATCGTCGATACGCTTGATCAAATGACTCAGGGGCTGGACGACGTTTCCGGGCTGCTGGAACTGGCGGTAGAAGCTGACGATGAAGAGACGTTTAACGAAGCCGTCGCGGAACTGAATACGCTGGAAGAGAAACTGGCGCAGTTGGAGTTCCGCCGGATGTTTTCCGGCGAGTACGATAGCGCCGATTGCTATCTCGATATTCAGGCCGGTTCTGGTGGTACTGAAGCGCAGGATTGGGCCAGCATGTTGCTGCGTATGTATCTGCGTTGGGCGGAAGCGCGCGGCTTCAAGACGGAAGTCATTGAAGAGTCGGAAGGGGAAGTCGCCGGCATTAAGTCCGCGACTATCAAAATCTCCGGCGAATATGCCTATGGCTGGCTGCGCACTGAAACCGGCGTACATCGTCTGGTGCGTAAAAGTCCGTTCGACTCCGGCGGTCGCCGTCATACCTCGTTTAGCTCCGCGTTTGTGTACCCGGAAGTGGACGACGATATCGATATCGACATTAACCCGGCGGATCTGCGTATCGACGTCTATCGCGCGTCTGGCGCAGGCGGTCAGCACGTTAACCGTACGGAATCCGCAGTGCGTATCACCCATATTCCCACCGGGATCGTGACGCAGTGCCAGAACGACCGTTCGCAGCACAAAAACAAAGACCAGGCCATGAAGCAGATGAAAGCGAAGCTTTATGAACTGGAGATGCAGAAAAAGAACGCTGAAAAACAGGCGATGGAAGACACTAAGTCCGATATCGGCTGGGGAAGCCAGATTCGTTCCTATGTCCTGGACGATTCCCGCATTAAAGACCTGCGTACTGGGGTGGAAACCCGCAATACACAGGCGGTACTGGACGGTAGTCTGGATCAATTTATCGAAGCAAGTTTGAAAGCAGGGCTATGAGGAATCAACATGTCTGAACAAAACGCACAGGGCGCTGACGAGGTAGTCGATCTTAACAATGAAATGAAGGCACGTCGCGAGAAGCTGGCTGCACTGCGTGAGCAGGGTATCCCGTTCCCGAACGATTTCCGTCGTGACCGTACCTCAGACCAACTGCACGCAGAGTTTGACGCGAAAGAAGCTGAAGAACTGGAAGCGCTGAATATTGAAGTGTCCGTCGCGGGCCGTATGATGACTCGCCGTGTTATGGGTAAAGCCTCTTTTGTTACCCTGCAAGACGTAGGCGGCCGCATTCAGCTGTATGTGGCGCGCGATGATCTGCCGGAAGGCGTTTACAACGAGCAGTTCAAGAAGTGGGATCTTGGCGATATCCTCGGCGCGAAAGGTAAGCTGTTCAAAACCAAAACCGGCGAGTTGTCTATCCACTGCACCGAACTGCGCCTGCTGACGAAAGCGCTGCGTCCGTTGCCGGATAAATTCCACGGCCTGCAGGACCAGGAAGCGCGCTATCGCCAGCGTTATCTGGATCTCATCTCTAACGATGAATCCCGTAACACCTTCAAAACCCGTTCGAAGATCCTGGCCGGTATTCGCCAGTTTATGGTTGCTCGCGGCTTTATGGAAGTCGAAACGCCGATGATGCAGGTGATCCCTGGCGGCGCGTCTGCCCGTCCGTTTATCACCCATCACAACGCGCTGGATCTGGACATGTACCTGCGTATCGCGCCGGAACTGTACCTCAAGCGTCTGGTGGTTGGCGGCTTCGAACGCGTATTCGAAATTAACCGTAACTTCCGTAACGAAGGCATCTCTGTGCGCCATAATCCTGAGTTCACCATGATGGAACTCTATATGGCGTATGCGGACTACAAAGACCTGATCGAGCTGACGGAGTCTCTGTTCCGTACGCTGGCGCAGGATGTTCTGGGCACCACCCAGGTTCCGTACGGTGATGAAGTGTTCGACTTCGGTAAGCCGTTCGAAAAACTGACCATGCGTGAAGCGATCAAGAAATATCGTCCGGAAACGGATATGGCTGATCTGGACAACTTCGACTCCGCGAAGGCGATTGCTGAAAGCATCGGCATTCACGTCGAGAAGAGCTGGGGTCTGGGCCGTATCGTCACCGAGATCTTTGACGAAGTCGCTGAAGCGCATCTGATTCAGCCGACCTTCATCACCGAATATCCGGCTGAAGTGTCTCCGCTGGCGCGTCGTAATGATGTGAACCCGGAAATCACTGACCGCTTCGAGTTCTTTATCGGCGGTCGTGAAATCGGTAATGGCTTTAGCGAGTTGAACGATGCGGAAGACCAGGCGCAGCGTTTCCTGGATCAGGTTAATGCAAAAGCGGCGGGCGACGACGAAGCCATGTTCTACGACGAAGACTACGTGACGGCGCTGGAACACGGTTTACCGCCGACAGCGGGTCTGGGAATTGGTATCGACCGTATGGTGATGCTGTTTACTAACAGCCACACGATTCGCGACGTTATTCTGTTCCCGGCGATGCGTCCGGTGAAATAAGATGTAAATTGCCGGATGGGGCATTAGCCGCCATCCGGCATCTCTTCGTTCAGGCGTAGCACCATCAGGCAATCTTTAACGCTGGCAGTAATTGAGCAGTCGTTCACGCGCTTGTTCGTCTGACGCTTGCATGACCATCCACGGGCTAAATGCCCACGGCGTAGCGAGAAGGCTTTTCCATACGCTTTTAAATTCGCTCCACTGATAGTCCATCACCTCTTCGCTGTTAACCTGTAACACACTGGTTGCCCGCGCGGCAAATACCGGACAGACTTCATTTTCCACAATACCGTTTGGATCTGTCGCCCGATAGCTGAAGTGCGGATAGACGGGGGTGAGATCGGTAATTTCCACGCCGAGTTCGAACCGACAACGGCGGATGATCGCCTCTTCGGTGGTTTCGCCTTGTTGCGGATGACCGCAAACCGAATTCGTCCACACGCCTGGCCAGGCTTTCTTGCTCAGCGACCGTCGTGTTACCAGCAACTGGCCATCTTCGTTAAATAGCCAGCAGGAGAAAGCCAGATGCAAAGGCGTATTAAGCGTATGAGCCGCATACTTTTCCAGTGTGCCGGAAGGCTTATCCTGCTCATCCAATAAAACGACATGTTCCTCAGTCATGAAAGCTCCTGAAAATTAAAATGACCCGGCAGCATGGCCAGGCCATATACTCAGACGATCAGCGTAGCGCATAACAGAAAGAAAGGCATTACCAAAACAGGCCCTGACAGAACGCAGACGAGCGCCATTGTGCCGTGAGTCGATATTATGCTGGCATATCGGATATTCGCGGCATCATCATCCACGCGGCCCCTTTCCGGCGTCAATGGATTGGGCATACGGCATTTGGCTGCTATCATAAGGCGTCTGTCAATAGAGTGAGGAATGGTTTTGAGCGCAGGACGCCTGAACAAAAATAGCCTGGGTATTGCGGTGCTGTTATGCACAGGGCTGCTGCTGGCAGGGTGTTCCAGTAATTCCGGCTCAGGAACGTATTCCGGCTCCGTCTATACCGTTAAGCGCGGCGATACGTTGTATCGTATATCGCGCGCTACGGGAACCAGCGTGAAAGAACTGGCCCGACTGAATGGCATTTCTCCGCCTTATACTATTGAGGTGGGGCAGCGAATTAAAGTGCGCGGCAGCGCAAAGAGTAGCAGTTCAGCACGCAAAACCAGCAATAAAACAGCAACAAAAACTGCTGCGGTCAGACCGTCATCTTCGGTGCCAAAATCCTCCTGGCCGCCGGTGGGGCAGCGTTGTTGGGTATGGCCTGCTAACGGTAAAGTGATTTTACCTTATTCCACCGCGGAGGGCGGAAATAAGGGGATCGATATTGCGGGCGCGCGCGGAACGCCTGTTTATGCGGCGGGAGCGGGTAAAGTTGTCTATGTCGGGAACCAGCTGCGCGGTTACGGCAATCTCATCATGATTAAGCACAATGAAGATTACATTACGGCTTACGCTCATAATGACACCATGCTGGTTAATAATGGGCAAAGCGTTAAAGCGGGGCAAAAAATCGCTACGATGGGCAGCACGGATGCCGCATCCGTAAGACTACACTTCCAGATTCGCTACCGGGCGACGGCCATCGATCCGCTGCGTTATCTGCCGCCGCAGGGGAGTAAACCGAAGTGCTGACGGTGAATTAATCGCCAGTCAGCCAGTAAGTCTCTTGCCAACCAGAGCGTAAGGTTTATAATGCCTTACGCATCTCAAAGCGGGCGTAGTTCAATGGTAGAACGAGAGCTTCCCAAGCTCTATACGAGGGTTCGATTCCCTTCGCCCGCTCCAGACAAATATCTTCTAGTATTTACTAACTCCACGAATTTACAGCAATTTTTCCTGTCGGCCCCACAGTACACAGGGTTTCAATACCTATGTCGGACGGCTATTATCAGCTGGCGACTCCGGTAATGACTTTATCATTCAGCCCGCAGCACAACGATGCCCGGTCTGGAATGCATGTATTCCATAAACGGTGTGTCCACCACTTTTCTGTTTGCGGCCAATGAGGAGGCGTTCCTGAACCACACCTGTTCATCATGGCGAACTACGATACCCACATGTGAAACGTCCAGCCCGTCAAGCGGGGAGTAGACACCGATATAATCCCCGTTTTTTAGGTGGTTCATGACCTGCTGGTTGATGGCTCTTCCGGGAATGTAATTTATTTTACGAGGATGGATGCCCAGACCAGGAATGTACTCGCCGCCATCAGGTTTATGGTTAAGCTGCTTGACAACAACGACATAATCAGGGCTGATATCCGGCGTTACATCCCGTGCATTACGCGGTGCTGCGGCGAACCAGTCAGAGAAGAAGTGCCGGCGGCTGAGATAAGCAACTTTGCCCGCGGCGTAGCGAGTCCTGGCAAGATTATGCAGAAACGATTTCTGATTATCGCTGCGGGCCAGGGCCTCAACGTAATCAGCCAGGGTAAAGCAGTCCACGCCGTTGAAATTCGCTACAAGGACTTCGGGGATGCCGGGCCCACCGATGAGCGTATTTGCCTGATAAGGTGTTCCGAGAAAAGCAGACGATACGCGGCTGATAACTTCTCCATGGTTTTCGCCTTTATAAGGAATGACATCCGACTGGATAATCCGGCTTACTTTTTCTGCCGTAACGCTGTCCATGCTGGTCTGATATTTTTCTGTGCCAGGGACGGTACAGGCCGTCAGATACGCCGATATAAGCAAAATTGTCCATGCATTTACCTTCATTATCATCTCCGGAAAGGTTCAAATCCTTTTTTACCTTTGCCGGAAATGGTTGTGATGGATACAGAAAAACGCCAGAGGTTGATTACAGGTTGAGTAATATGAACGCTGATGATGATAAATGTGAAGATCATCATACGACTTTATTCGCAGTTGTTTTTTGCCTGATCGTCAAAGCCAACATGCCCCTTCAGGCAGCGATACATACCGGTCAAATCCGTGCCGAACTGGCCCGCAAGGGAACACCTGTCGGGCCTTATGACCAGATGATTGCTGGCCATGTCCGTAGCCGCGGACTGGTCGTCGTCACAAACAATCTCCGCGAGTTTGAACGCATTCCGGGTATCCGAATCGAAGACTGGTGCTAATTTCTGCATCAGATGTTATCCCCGGATTCAAACTCTTTTCCGGATTTAGTGGCACAGTCAGTTTGGTTACCTGCTTAATGGTGGTTTGCATCACATTTTTAGCTGGTGGTATTTTTTTATGTTGACTGGAGATACCTGCCAACAGCATAACTTTTACGGCCAGATAATAAATAAAAGAGTACCAAAATGTCGTATTCTGACATGTTTACGAAGGGAGTACCGCTCCCTTCTTTTTTTGTTTCCTGGATACTCACTGAACAATGCCGTTACTGCCCGATAACTGCCGCATCCCCTCACCATAGCCGTTTCCTGCAACTTAAATCACAGACGTTGATTTACCAGGCCCATATGGCTTCTTTCCCGTTATATACCCTTCATACTTCAAGTTGCTTATGTGTTGGCTACGGATTACTCGGTCCATCCATGGGCCTCGCCCTGACGGGCCGTCGCACGCGACGTTAAAATCTGCTCCCGGCAGATTTGTCGCTCACCCCAGTCACATCGTTATCTATGTTCCTGGGGACTCACTCCCTTGCCACCTTTAAGCAACTCGAATTATTTTGGGTATATATCAGTGAACTTCTATTTTTGTCAGTTTTTATTTTTCAGTTTATTTATTATTAAATACTGTTTCTGGCCTGGATATATTTTCGTGAATAGCCTCCCGACAGCCGGAGATAAAGGTATTTGCTGGCGTAACAGCGCTCATAATTTAAAAGATTTATTTATAGTTTGTTATCACGGAAAGATTTTAACTTAATACATGCCAGTAAGGCATCAGGTAAAAATAACCGGAGAGAAGAAGATGAACAAAATGCTATTAGCCGGAAGTGCCGGTATTGTTCTGCTGTCTGCTGCAGCCAGTCCGGTATGGGCAGACGATAATGCCAGTACATTTTCACTTGGATACGCCCAGTCCCATACTAATCACGCCGGGACGTTGCGTGGGGTTCGGCTGGCAAACAACTATGAAATGTCACCGGACTGGGGGCTGACAACCTCATTTGCCTGGCTAAATGGAAGCCAGCGCTATTCCGATGAAAGCAGTAATGGTCGTGTAACAACCCGTTATTACTCCCTACTTGCAGGCCCTTCATGGAAAATAAATAACCAGTTAAGCCTGTATAGTCAAGTGGGCCCCGTATTATTGCATCAGCGTGATCACGGAATAAATGAGTCTGACAGTAAGGTCGGATATGGTTATTCTGCAGGCGTGGCTTATACCCCGGTCAGTAATGTCGCTATAAATCTGGGTTATGAGGGTGCGGATTTTGATGCTACCCATAACAGCGGAAGCCTTAATAGCAACGGCTTTAATCTTGGTGTGGGTTACCGGTTCTGAATAGGATAACCCGATAAAAAATGTTACTTTGTGGAGATGATGGATTATGAAAAGCCATATTATACCGGGCGTTGCGCTGATGGTTATCCTGTTTTCAGGAAATATTATGGCCGCAACAAACATGACTGATAACGTTACTCTGAATAATGACAAGATATCCGGACAGGCCTGGCAGGCCATGCGTGATATCGGAATGTCGCGATTCGAGTTGTTTAATGGTCGAACCCAAAAGGCGGAACAACTGGCTGCGCAAGCAGAAAAACTCCTGAACGATGACAGCACTGACTGGAATCTGTATGTCAAATCAGATAAAAAAGCCCCAGTTGAAGGAGACCGCTATATTCGGATAAATTCATCGATTACGGTAGCAGAAGATTATCTCCCTGCGGGGCAGAAAAATGATGCTATTAATAAAGCAAACCAGAAAATGAAAGAAGGAGATAAAAAAGGGACTATAGAGGCCCTGAAACTAGCAGGCGTCAGTATGATTGAAAATCAGGAACTCATTCCTCTTCAGCAAACCCGTAAGGATGTGACCACAGCGCTTTCCTTGATGAGCGAAGGAAAATACTATCAGGCAGGTCTGATACTGAAATCAGCTCAGGATGGCATAATTGTGGATTCTCAGTCAGTTCAGGAATTACCCACGGCCCCCGTGCAGCACGATTCCGCGCATTAATATCCCCAGCCTGCTGTAGATATTACAGCAGGCAGCATTATGTCTGACAGCTATTACCAGTTTGTTCTTTGCTGTCGGCATTGTTTTTAAATTTCATCCGTGAAGTTCAGTAATGTCAGGGTACCTACATTTATATCTATTGTGATGCTCATCACAAATACAGAAGAATATTATTTCATTTATTATTTTTTATCTCTTCCACTTATGGTGGTTCATAATGATTTATTAAGTTAATGTTTTGGAATTAAACTCCTTTTACTTGCGCTATATCTAGTTTTTTATGCTGCCAGTAATTTCATTGTTATATATGATTAGTATTATGTTTTGTAAATATCCAGTGTGATGGAAAAGCAAAACATACATTCCCGATAACATATTACAAAATATTTCATGTCCGCTGCGAATATCTGTCTGTTAGGTATTCACCCGCTTATAATTACATTAAAAAGTATTTCTTTGATGATTATTCTTAAATTACGATCATAATCATCGATCGTATCGATCTATTTTTATTGTTTTAATTTGAATAAGAATTTTCTTACAACTGATTAGGCATTAGCTGAAATCAATATTTTTCGATGGAAAGTTCAGGTGCTTCGTTTAACACCAGGCGTTTATTATTCATGCGAATCTTTTCTGAACGCTTTCATTAATACCCTCAGATTTGTTTTCAGCCTTTGCAAAATAATTCTCATTCACCCAAAGGACATATTATCTATGCGTAATAAAATAATACTTGCCATGGCGGCTGCCGGTATGATGTATGGCGCTTCTGTATATGCAGTCGATCCACCAACAGCAGGCCCGTTCGGCTCAGGTAAAATTACCTTTACTGGCACCATCACCAACTCCCCCTGTGATATCGCGCCGGGTGACGATGCGATCACCGTTCCGTTTGGACAGATTTCTTACCGTAAACTGAATACCGCCGACGCAACTACGGAATCAAAACCGTTCACTATTCATCTGCAGAACTGTGCTTTCGATCCGAATATCCCGGACACAGCTGGCTCCGCAGGGAAAATGTCCAAAGTGACCGTCTCTTTCTCTGGCGGAGCCAATGTCGCGAAAAAGGCTTACACCACCAGCGGCAGCGCACAGCATGTTGGTGTCCAGCTACTGAAGAGTGACAACACCGCAATTATCGAGCCCAACACCCAGATGCTGGATGGCGACGCTCAGCAACTGCAGGCCGGAAACAACGAACTCAACTTCTATGCCCGGCTAATAGCACTGGATAATGGCGTCACGCCCGGTGACTTCACCGCATCTGTCACCTACACCCTGAGATACCTGTGATTTTACGCGGTAAATAACGACAGGGAGAAGCCGTCCACGGAGGGGTTCGGACGGCTTTTATATCTGACCATGCCTGCGGGCTGTCTGTTACACGGACGACAACACGAAAGCGCCATGCCATGAAAATTACCCGGCTTGCCATTCTGATTACCCTGACATTTTCCGTCCTGAAGTCGCAGGCCACGGAGTTCAATGCCAGCCTGCTGGACAGCGGGAACCTGTCTAACGTGGACCTCACGGCCTTCAGCCGCGAGGGGTATGTGGCGCCCGGTAACTATATTCTCGATATCTGGCTCAATGACCAGCCGGTACGGGAACAGTATCCGGTCAGAGTTGTACCGGTTGCCGGACGCGACGCGGCCGTCATCTGTGTGACAACAGACATGGTGGCCATGCTGGGTCTTAAGGATAAGATTATTCATGGCCTGAAACCCGTTACCGGTATCCCGGACGGGCAATGCCTTGAGCTGCGCTCCGCTGACAGTCAGGTACGGTACAGCGCTGAAAATCAGCGTCTGACCTTCATTATCCCCCAGGCCTGGATGCGTTATCAGGACCCGGACTGGGTGCCGCCTTCACGCTGGAGCGACGGCGTCACCGCCGGCCTGCTCGATTACAGCCTGATGGCCAACCGCTATATGCCGCAGCAGGGGGAGACCTCTACCAGCTACAGCCTCTACGGCACCGCCGGGTTTAATCTCGGTGCCTGGCGGTTGCGGAGCGATTACCAGTACAGCCGTTTTGACAGTGGGCAGGGCGCATCACAGTCCGATTTTTATCTGCCGCAGACGTATCTGTTCCGTGCCCTGCCAGCACTGCGCTCAAAACTGACGCTCGGACAGACGTACCTCAGCTCCGCTATTTTTGACTCCTTCCGCTTTGCCGGGCTCACTTTGGCCAGCGATGAGCGCATGCTACCGCCCTCTCTTCAGGGGTATGCCCCGAAAATCAGCGGCATTGCGAACAGTAATGCACAGGTTACCGTCAGCCAGAATGGCCGCATTCTGTACCAGACCCGGGTGTCACCGGGGCCTTTTGAGCTTCCCGACCTGAGCCAGAATATCAGCGGCAACCTGGATGTCAGCGTCCGGGAAAGCGACGGTAGCGTCCGGACATGGCAGGTCAACACGGCCAGCGTCCCCTTTATGGCACGCCAGGGACAGGTTCGCTATAAGGTGGCCGCCGGACGTCCGCTGTACGGCGGGACGCATAACAACAGCACGGTCAGCCCTGACTTTCTGCTCGGGGAGGCCACCTGGGGAGCATTTAACAACACGTCGCTGTATGGCGGCCTCATTGCCTCCACCGGCGACTACCAGTCCGCGGCGCTCGGGATCGGCCAGAATATGGGGCTGCTGGGCGCTCTGTCTGCGGACGTCACCCGCTCAGATGCGCGGTTGCCGCATGGGCAGAAGCAGTCCGGTTACAGCTACCGTATCAACTATGCCAAAACGTTTGATAAAACCGGCAGTACCCTGGCGTTCGTCGGATACCGCTTCTCGGACCGCCATTTTCTGTCCATGCCGGAGTACCTGCAGCGTCGGGCCACCGACGGCGGCGATGCATGGCATGAAAAACAAAGCTACACCGTGACTTACAGCCAGTCCGTTCCGGTACTCAATATGAGCGCGGCCCTCTCGGTAAGCCGGCTCAATTACTGGAATGCGCAGTCCAACAATAACTACATGCTCAGCTTCAACAAAGTGTTCAGTCTCGGCGACCTTCAGGGGCTCTCGGCCTCGGTGTCGTTTGCCCGTAACCAGTACACCGGCGGGGGGAGCCAGAACCAGGTCTACGCCACCATCAGTATCCCGTGGGGCGACAGCCGCCAGGTGAGCTACAGCGTGCAGAAGGATAACCGGGGCGGCCTGCAGCAGACCGTGAATTACAGCGATTTCCATAACCCGGACACCACATGGAACATCAGCGCCGGCCATAACCGTTATGACACCGGCAGCAACAGCAGCTTCAGCGGCAGCGTGCAGAGCCGTCTGCCGTGGGGCCAGGCGGCAGCGGACGCCACCCTGCAGCCCGGACAGTACCGCAGTCTGGGCCTGAGCTGGTACGGCTCGGTGACGGCCACCGCCCACGGCGCCGCTTTCAGCCAGTCGATGGCCGGGAATGAGCCTCGCATGATGATAGATACCGGAGACGTGGCCGGTGTGCCGGTGAACGGCAACAGCGGGGTGACTAACCGCTTCGGGGTGGGCGTGGTGAGCGCCGGCAGCAGCTATCGGCGCAGCGATATTTCGGTTGATGTGGCCGCCCTGCCGGAGGACGTGGACGTCAGCAGCTCCGTCATCAGCCAGGTGCTGACGGAGGGCGCGGTGGGCTACCGGAAGATTGACGCCAGCCAGGGGGAGCAGGTGCTCGGTCATATCCGACTGGCTGATGGCGCCAGTCCGCCGTTTGGCGCCCTGGTGGTGTCCGGGAAAACCGGCAGAACCGCAGGGATGGTCGGGGATGACGGTCTGGCTTACCTGACCGGACTCAGCGGGGAAGACCGCCGGACCCTGAACGTGTCCTGGGATGGCCGGGTGCAGTGCAGACTCACCCTGCCGGAAACGGTGACACTCAGCCGGGGGCCGCTGTTACTGCCCTGCAGATAAAAATATCCCTGTCACAGAGCAGGACTAAAGGAGAAAACAGGTGAAAAACAGCAGAAGAAGCCGTGTGATTTTACTCGCACTGGCGGCAGCATGGAGCCAGTGCAGCCCGGCGGCCGTCAATGTCGACCGGACCCGTATTATCATGGATGCATCGCAGAAAACGGTGGCCATCACGCTGAATAACGATGACAAAACCACGCCGTTTCTGGCGCAGTCCTGGGTGACGGACGTTGACGGGGTGAGAACCGATGCGCTGATGGCGCTGCCGCCGCTGCAGCGTATTGATGCCGGACAGAAATCCCAGGTCCGTATCACCCAGGTTCGTGGGCTGACAGATAAGCTCCCCCAGGACAGGGAAACACTGTTCTGGTTTAACGTGCGGGGCGTTCCCCCGAAGCCGGAAGACGACAACGTCCTGCAGCTGGCCATGCAGAGCCAGCTGAAACTGTTTTATCGTCCGAAAGCCATTATCAGAAGCAGCAGTGACCAGCCGGAAAGAAAGCTGACTGCTGAGCGGAATGCGGGACACCTGACCCTCAGAAACCCGACGCCGTACTACATCACTGTGGCGTGGCTGGGAGCAGACCGTAGCCACAGGCTCAGCGGTTTCCGCGAGGGCGTGATGGTGCCGCCCTTGGGGAGCCTGCCTTTAAAGGCTGTTCTGCCGGCAGAAACCCGGACGCTGTGGGTGGGGTATATTGATGATTACGGTGGACTGCAGATGAACCGCTACGCCTGCGATGCCCTGAACTGCGCGTTTAAGGACGCAGGGGCAACATCATGACAGAATGGATTTTTAATCTGAAAACAAAACTGACCGTGCTGGTGATGATGTTGTGCTCTTTATGTGTGACTAAAGTGTATGCGGTTGAGCCAAGCCTGAATGAATGTATCATTACCTCTGGTCAGAATATTAATTTTAAAAACATAAATATAACAAACGATAATTACACCCCGGGTCCGGGGACAGTTGTCAGCACAATAACTCAGAAGTTCACTTATTCGTGTAATATATCATCTTTGATTTCAGGTAAACCACCTTTACTGTTATTAAATCAGCCTTATTTCAGAGATTTTACCAAAAAGTTAGACAGTATGGGCCTGGGTTTTCAGGTGTCCGTTACCGACGCTCCTGTCTTAACCTGGGACGATATTAAAGGGATATCGCAGGGAGGAAATGAGCCTAAAGTGGAATTTGGACAGCCTTTACCTCCAGGGCTCACGACACGAACAGCAACTGTAAAAATGGACTTCTTATATCTGACAGCCTACAAAGAGAGCAGTGCTGTGTACACTTTTTCCGGTATAAATAATGTGATGAATGTTGTTCCGGCAAATTATGCTCAAAGAAACAACGGATTTGTTTTATCTGGTTTTAATGTGAGAATTCTCAGAAACGGATTGGGTAAAGTTGACATTGTTCCATTACAGGTCAACTTTGGGCATATTTATACGACTTATGAACCTTCACAGACCAGACAGGCAAATTTTACAGTGATCGCCAGGCAGGTTTTACGACCGGCTATGGGACAGGAATTCACGATCCCGCTGGCCATCACCTTCGGGAAAGGTGCGCTGACACAGGATACCGGGCAAACTCTGAATCTTGTCAGTCTGGATGGCCCCAACAAAGGTCAGCCTAATGGACTCCGGCTTTCAATAAAAGATGATAAAGGAAAAGAGATTACTTTTGATAAACAAGAAGTACTGGGGGATATTACTATTACAGGAACTGTCACCGGTAATGTGTCGAAGGTATATACTGCAGTAATAACCCCGACCCCGGGGGGAAGTGTAAAGACAGGAAAGTTTTCTGCTGCAATACCCGTTACTGTTACCTATAACTAATCGGGGGTGACAGATAATAAAAATAAAAGAGCTGACTGAGTTATCGGGGAACTAATCCCGAATAAACCCACATTAATAATAAATACTATTTAAGAGCTGTTCTTCACCTCCGGAAAATTATTTACCCAGTTATGGAGAGGTTTTATGTGCCCTGATAATACACACGCAAAAAAGCAGTACCTTATCCCAGGTAACGATATTCATTATCCCGGACAGACCAACCATGATGCCTGTTTTATTCCGGTAAGTGTCCGCCAGTATGCCGGCGAGCCCCTGTATATCATCGTGGCACACTGGTGCCTGTTGCAGCAGAACTGGGTTCAGCGTAACCAGATAGCAGAGGCGTTTCACATCACGGCCAGACGAGCCAGCTACCTGATTGCCTATCTGCGGAGCAAAACATCGCGGGTGGTCAGCATCTGCCGTCACCAGACCCTGCCCAATAAAGCACGACGCTATGAGATTTATGTTATCCGGGTTCTTGGCAGTCCCACCCCGTCCACGCGCCGTGAAAAAGCCGGACCGCCGCTGGTATCAAAACGCCGGGTCGGTAATGGTGACAGGTCGATGGCAAATGAACTGTGGAACCGGCTGTGCAGTAACAGAAATGCGGGAAAGATCCTGAAAAAGAAGGAGGATGAGGATGACGGAACATAACCGGATGCCGGCCCGGCAGATTATCGTTTACGGTGACTGCTGGCCGGTGACGATCGCCGTGGCACACCTGGTCCGAAGATTTCTGCCGGGCTGCAACTGTGAAACCGCATACAGGCTGCCTGTTCTGTTGCAGCAATTACGTCGGAAACCGGAGGCCATACTGATACTGTGTCTGCGTCCCCGTGAACATCTCTTTTTGTTCTATTCGCTGAGGCAGATACTGCCGGACTACCCGGTTATGATTATCAGCGATGAGCTGTTTTTCAGCGACCGGGTGGTACTGAAGGTATACGGCGGCATCCCGGCGCTGCTGGAGCAGGAACTGGCGGAGATACTTATTCGGTGGCGGCGGGATGAACAGTGGGCCGGGGGCGCACGCCTGCGCAGGACAGGAGCGCTGGACGCCTTTTTGTTATCTCTGGCTCCGGTGACGGGCTTTCTGGAGGTGCCAGCGATATTTAACAATCCGAAGCGGTTGATGAACTATATGGACCAGTTGATGCACCGGGAGATACTGGCATGCGGAGTGAGCCTGGCCCAGTTACGCTTGCTTCAGGAAGTTTACCGTGGACGGGGAAGGTTGTCAGCGTTGTGTGGAAGGCTGAATACGCAGGAGAAGCAAATCTGGCAGGACAAATACCGGTTACTGGTGAAGCTGGGAATGCGGAACCGATTACGGGAACTGCTGTTTGGTACCCGGTTTTGTAAATCACTGCAGCGAACTCCGTTTATCGCTCCGCAATAACCCGCCTCCGGCGACCCTATCCAGAAACCCTGAAACGCCGGCTAAACCCGGTGGCGGTGGGGTATGTTTTGCCTGTGGTGTATGGAGTAAAATACAGAATTCAGGCGGGACGCTGAGTGTATGGCCTTTCATACCGTTTGATAAGTAAAAACGCTTCTGGAATGAAACCCGACGTGAATGATACGTCCTGAGCAGAAGCGTTACATATTTACTGTATGATCCCGGTATAGCCATGAATTCCCATATACACGCCGACCAGACCAATCAGAATGCTCGAAAAATAGGGCGCCCGCCGGGCAAGCGTCGAAAAACCACTCCAGCGCTTTGCTGCCTGTTGAACGCTTATCGCCGCGCCCACGCCTACCGTCACCAGCGTTAATGCCAGGCCAAGACTAAAGCTCAGCACCATCGTGGCGCCCAGCGTAAACGCTTTAAGCTGGATACAAATCAGTAAAACGGTGATCGCAGCCGGACAGGGGATAAGCCCTCCGGTCAGGCCGAACAGCAGGATCTGTCCATTAGTCACTGTTTGACCATCAAAACGGCGTTGAATATCAGCAGCATGGGCGCGTTCATGGGCATCCTGATACGCTTTTGACGTTGCGCCTTCCGGATGTATGTGACCATGATGGTCGTGGTCGTGGTCGTGGTCGTGGTCGTGGTCGTGATGATGATTTCCCGCCAGCCACTGCTGCTCGCCTCGCCATGTCCGCCAGAACATCCAGCACGCGGTGCTCAGAATAATAATCGCAGAAATTAACTGCAGCCATGGTTCCACTGATTGTGCGGTGAATGCCCGGCTAAGATACATCCCACCCAGCGCGATTAACCAGACGATCGCGGTATGAGAAAGCGTTGCTGCCAGACCGAGCATGACGGCCTGTTTAACCGTACCTTTAATGGCAATGATAAAAGCCGCCATCATAGTTTTGGAGTGCCCTGGTTCAAGCCCGTGCAAAATACCTAATAAAATGGCGCTGGGAATGAAGAACCAGCCGTTTCCTTGCTGAAGAAGTGTCGAAAATTCACCCATGAGAATGATTCTTAGTTGTTTTATGTGGGCGTCATTCTACTCCCCCCTAGTATGCAATACTACCCCCCAGTAGCCTCGTAATGCTATAATTTGTATTTGTTAATGTTAGTGAGGTGTTGCAATGTCACATACCATCCGGGACAAACAAAAGCTTAAAGCCAGAACCAGCAAGATTCAGGGACAGGTGATAGCGCTAAAAAAAATGCTGGATGAACCGCATGAATGCGCGGCCGTGTTACAACAGATCGCGGCGATTCGCGGCGCGGTAAATGGCTTAATGCGCGAGGTGATTAAAGGGCATCTGACCGAGCATATCGTTCATCAGAGTGATGAAGCCAGACGTGAAGAAGATCTGGACGTCATATTAAAGGTGCTGGATTCTTATATAAAATAGCCGGGAGTTATATCCCGGCTATCTTTTACTTTAGCCGAAAAACATCACTGATACGCAAAGTAAACCGACGACCAACGTAATGAAATTACCTACTGATCGGTAGGGTTTTAATGCCGGTATCAGGTACGTTGACAACGTGGGCATAATAAACAGAATCATCGCAATGAGCGGGCCGCTAATGGCATAAATCATAGAGATGGCATTCGGGTTAATACAGCAAATAATAAACGTAATCCCGGAAACCAGCATGATAGACAGCGCGCGATTGAACGCCCGGCTTTTTTTCACGCCAACCTGCTGTAGGGTGGTTCTTACCATTTCGGTTGCGCCCTCAATGACGCCGAAATAGGTACCGAGGAAAGATTTCGACATGGCCACGACGGCAACGATAATACCGGAAATAGAGAGCCAGGCCGGCGCATTGGGCATCATCGAGAGCGCGGAAAGGATGGTAACGCCTTCGTTGCGCGCGTCTTCAATGTATGACGGCGGAATGGAGAGCAGGCAGCTAAAGACAAAGAACAGCACGCTCAGACAGATAATCAGATAGGCGACCTTCATGATCTTTCTGCATTTATCCATGGCCTGATCGCCAAAATTTTCCCGTCTGTCGATGGCAAACGTCGAAATAATGGGCGTATGGCTAAAAGCAAAAACCATCACCGGAATAGAAATCCATACCTGGTGCAACGTGTGACTATCCAAAGACATCTGCCCGGTCAGTAACGAGGGTTGCCAGCTTCCGGTTAAGTAGAGCGAAAGGAACAAGAAGTAAGCGATAAGTGGAAAGACTAAAAAGCCCATTACGCGAAGAGTGGCATGTCTTCCCATTAAGAAAATCATATTCAGGATAAGTACTACGCCGAAGCTAACTGCCATCCGGATGCGAATATCTATCTGAATATGCTTCGCTAATTGCTCTGTCAGGGAATTGGTAATCGCCACAGCATAAATTAATACCACGACAAAAAACGCAATGAAATAAAGCGTGGTAATAATACTGCCGATTTTCTTGCCGTAATAATGAGTAACGGCGCCAGTAATTCCCTCACCGGCAGATGTCTTTGAGGAAAGAATAAACTGACACAGCGCCTTATGCGGCCAGTATGTTAGAGGCCAGGCGACCAGCGCGGTAATAAATAGCACGATTGCGCCTGCCGATCCCAACTGGATGGGAAGGAAAAGAGTGCCTGCGCCTACAGCCGTTCCGTATAATGCAAAACTCCAGAGAGTCTCATCTTTTGACCAAATTTTAGACATTATTTGAATTTATCAACTATAAAACCCACAAAAAGAAGCGCAATTTACCATAAATAGCGTCAGTTGGGGGCGTTTTAAGCAGATGGATGTCGTGGAGGAAGGGGGCCGGGAGCGTTGCGATCCCGGCAAAAAAGCGCAATATCATGCACTAACGCGCTGTTGGCGGCGGGTCACTATTCGCTGGCGTAAAACATCGTATGCCCAGTTGTACAGCATCGTGTACGGCAAAAAGAACAGGAAGAAACCAATTTCCAGGGTGAATGCTTGTAGCAGGCTGACATTCAGTACCCAGGCGACAATACTCACGCCAATGACAATAAACCCACTTTCAAATCCTAACGCATGGAGTGCGCGCACTTTGGCGGTTCGTCTCACCTGATGCGCGGGCCACAGTCGATCAAACAGAGCGTTATAAATGATATTCCAGATCATGGCCGTCGTTGCCAGCAATATCGTCAGGCCGCCCATCTCCAGCACCGAGCGCTGCATTAGCCAGGCGGTCGTTGGCGCCAGTATTGCAGTCGCAATACCTTCAAAACAGACAGCATGGAAAATACGCTCCGGCAGCGAGCGACGTTGTATGGCGTCATGTTGCATAAACGAAAAAACCTTACTCTTAATCAAGCTAAAGAAATTTCCGCTATTTTATCGTTTAATGTGATACCTAAAAGATAACATCCATCGATAAAGTAGATAGGTTATGCGTTACTCACCTGAAGCGTTAATGGCATTTGTTGAGACCGTCTCTTGCGGTTCGTTTTCTGCGGCGGCGCGCCGCCTGCGTAAAAGCCAGTCCACCATTAGTACCGCCATTGCGCATCTGGAGGCGGATCTGGGATTTTCATTATTTGATCGATCATCGCGCCAGCCCGTTCTGACCGAAGAAGGAAAACGGGTGCTTAGCTATGTTCAGGCTATTTTATCGGCGAGCGACCGTCTGGATGAGGTGGCGCTGACGTTATCCGGCGAGACGGAGACAAGACTCACGTTCGTCCTCTCTGATACCCTGCACCCTGACAGTCTGGAAGAGTTAATGGCGCAGTTTGATCGTCAATTTCCGCATACCGAGTTTGAATGCTTGATCGGAGAAAATGATGATGTCATCGACCTGCTGCAAAAAGGGCGCGCCCAGATAGGCCTGATTGAAGCGCGTGATGACTATCCCACAAACATTGGCGCGACGCGTCTGCCTGTTCAAAGCTGGATGGGGGTTTATGTGGCGACCACGCATCCGTTGGCGTCGCAGACGAACCTGCAATGGGAGCAACTGCATACCTGGCGCGAGCTGCGTCTGAATACCTACCTTGACTCTAACGCCAACATTACGCGCGGCCCGGCCTGGTCAGCGCCAAACTATTTATTGCTGTTGAGCATGGCGGTTCAGGGATTTGGCTGGTGCGTATTGCCCTGCGCGCTGGTGGAAGAGTTTGCGGCGGAAAAACCGCTGGCGCAGCTGGATGTTCCTGGCTGGCCGAGGGCGATTGCTATTGATTTGCTATGGAACAAGAAGACGCCGCCCGGAACGGCGGGGAACTGGCTTCGCTACCATCTGCAGCAGAAATAAGCTGCGCCACCGTCAAATCAGCGTCATTTCCTTTGTGATAAAACTCACTTTTTTTAAACAATCAAGATAACTAATTTTAACAATGCTCTACTATGGCGGTGTCATTTTGCGCTGAGGTGGTAATGAAAGAGGTTGTGATAGTGGGGGCTTTACGGACACCCATCGGCTGTTTTCAGGGAACGCTGGCCCGTCATTCCGCCGTCGAGCTGGGGAGCATGGTCGTAAAAGCGTTAATTGAGCGCACCGGCGTGGACGCTAATGCTATCGATGAGGTCATCCTCGGTCAGGTGCTGACGGCTGGCGCCGGGCAGAATCCGGCGCGCCAGTCAGCCATCAAAGGAGGGCTGCCGACTACCGTTTCCGCCATTACCATTAATGACGTTTGTGGTTCCGGTTTAAAAGCGTTGCACCTGGCGACGCAGGCTATTCAGTGCGGCGAAGCGGACATTGTTATTGCGGGCGGGCAGGAGAATATGAGCCGTGCGCCGCATGTCCTCAATGACAGCCGTAGCGGCGCGTTGCCTGATGCCGACAATCTGGTGGATAGTCTGGTACATGATGGCTTATGGGATGCCTTCAACGATTATCACATTGGCGTGACGGCAGAAAACCTGGCGCGGGAATATGGCATCAGCCGCGAGTTACAGGATGCTTATGCGCTCAGTTCGCAGCAAAAAGCCAGGGCCGCGATTGATACCGGGCGTTTTAAAGATGAGATTGTCCCCATCGTCACGCAACGTAATGGGCAGACCGCAATTGTCGATACGGATGAACAACCGCGGGCCGACGCCAGTGCGGAGGGGTTAGCCCTGCTGCATCCGGCGTTTGATAGTTTAGGTTCGGTGACGGCGGGTAATGCCTCCTCAATCAACGATGGCGCCGCCGCGGTGATGATGATGAGCGAGACGAAAGCCCAGGCGCTGGGGCTGCCGGTGCTGGCGCGCATCCGCGCGTTTGCCAGCGTCGGCGTCGATCCTGCGCTAATGGGGATTGCGCCGGTATATGCTACCCGGCGCTGTCTGGAGCGTGCCGGCTGGCAACTGGCGGAGGTCGACCTTATCGAAGCCAACGAAGCGTTTGCCGCCCAGGCGTTGTCGGTAGGAAAAATGCTGGAATGGGATGAGCGACGGGTAAACGTTAATGGCGGCGCGATTGCGCTGGGGCATCCCATTGGCGCTTCCGGCTGTCGAATTCTGGTTTCACTGGTGCACGAAATGGTTAAACGCGACGCGCGAAAAGGCCTGGCGACGCTGTGTATCGGTGGCGGTCAGGGCGTTGCTTTAGCCATTGAACGCGACTGATCCTGCGCCAGTTATCCTTTTCCTGCTTTAGTATTCCTGTCATAAAAATCCCTCTATCACGAGGGCAAAGCCAGTGACAGAACCCCCTTTTTCGTTATAGCGCAGAACGTGTTACCGCGTCGGGCATTGCAGACGCGTACCGCTTTTAATTCAATTCGCACATAAAACAAGCTCCAATTTTTATCTGAGTAACCGCATACAGCATCTGGCGCACATGTCTGAAAATCAGACATGTGTGTAAGTTTTAGCGCCGATCGTGATCGCTACAGCAGTTTTAAAAATAACCAACCATATAAATGAAACGTTGTTTTATTTATTGTTGAAAACCTTCATCCAGGCGACTATGATGCCGTTAAATAAATCAAAACAGTGTTTTGATTTTATGCCGTTGCGATCGATTTATCATTGGAGGGAAAGGTGGACGTAAGGCAAAGCATCCATAGCGAACACGCTAAAACGCTGGACACCCAGGCGCTGCGACGCGAGTTTTTAATAGAAAATATTTTTGTCGCTGATGAATATACGATGGTCTACAGCCATATCGACCGTATTATTGTCGGCGGCATTATGCCCGTCAGCCATCCCGTTGAAATTGGCGGAGAGGTGGGTAAACAGCTTGGCGTTTCCCGGTTACTGGACCGCCGCGAGCTGGGCGTCATTAATATTGGCGGCGCGGGCGCCATTATCGTTGACGGGCAGCGCCATGACATTGGCCATCGTGATGCTCTGTATATTGGTAAAGGGGCGAAAGAGCTGGCCTTCGTCAGCAATGAGGCGAGCAGACCGGCGAAGTTTTATTACAACTGCGCGCCAGCGCATACCGCTTATCCGACGAAAAAAGTGTCGCCTGCCGACGTTGCGCCCGTCACCTTAGGCGATAACCTCACCAGTAACCGTCGCACCATCAATAAATACTTCGTACCGGATGTACTGGAAACCTGTCAGCTCAGTATGGGACTCACCGAACTGGCGCCCGGCAATCTATGGAACACCATGCCATGCCATACCCATGAGCGCCGTATGGAAGTGTACCTCTATTTCAATATGGAAGAGGACAGTTGCGTTTTCCATATGATGGGGCAGCCTCAGGAAACCCGTCATATTGTGATGCGTAATGAACAGGCGGTTATTTCCCCAAGCTGGTCAATACATTCCGGCGTTGGCACCAAAGCCTATACGTTTATTTGGGGCATGGTGGGAGAAAATCAGGTCTTCGATGACATGGATCACGTTGCGGTACAAGATCTGCGCTAGTCGCGACCGGTGATAACGCCTGTGCGTGACAGGCATGACAAAAATAAGGATTAACAATGATTTTGAATGCATTTTCTCTTGAAGGTAAAGTCGCGGTTGTGACGGGGTGCGATACCGGATTGGGGCAGGGGATGGCGTTAGGACTGGCGGAAGCGGGCTGTGACATTGTCGGTATTAACATTGTTGAACCGACGGAAACTATTGCGCGCGTCACCGCTCTGGGACGTCGTTTTTTAAGCCTGACAGCCGATCTGCGTCAAATCGATGGTATTCCGGCGTTACTGGAACGGGCGGTGGCGGAATACGGTCATATTGATATTCTGGTGAATAACGCGGGTTTGATCCGTCGTGAAGATGCGATTGATTTCACGGAAAAAGACTGGGATGACGTCATGAACCTGAACATCAAGAGCGTGTTCTTTATGTCTCAGGCGGCGGCAAAACATTTTATTGCCCAGGGCAACGGCGGCAAAATTATTAATATCGCGTCTATGCTCTCCTTCCAGGGCGGTATTCGCGTTCCGTCTTATACCGCGTCGAAAAGCGGCGTAATGGGAATAACGCGTCTGATGGCGAACGAGTGGGCGAAACACAATATCAATGTAAACGCCATCGCGCCGGGCTATATGTCCACGAATAATACCCAGCAATTGCGCGCTGATGCACAACGTAGCGCCGAAATTCTCGACCGTATTCCGGCTGGACGTTGGGGGCTACCGGGCGATTTAATGGGCCCGGTAGTCTTCCTGGCATCCAGCGCCGCTGATTATATTAACGGCTATACCATAGCGGTAGATGGCGGTTGGCTGGCGCGTTAATCCGCTACCGACAAATACGTTTCTGGGAAAGTCGACTCCTGGACCGAAAAACTGATAAAGCCCTGTCCTCGTACAGGGCTTTTTTATGATCTCATTAGCATAGTCCATATTGTGGGTTTAACTTAATCCATATATCGTTAAACAATAGTCATGACCAATGCTTTAATTCATTGAAATATTGGTGGTTTGAAAAAATACCCGGCAACGGTGTTAAATTTAAAAAGTGTAATATCCATCACATATCGCTATAGCGTAGCCATTTAATCCATATTTATGCCGTTTCCAGCCTGACACTTGTGGAAGAGTATCCCGTACTTTCAGGCTATGTCTTACTCTGTTGTGGCAGGAAAATATGGTCTCTATTAATGACTCTGCTTTAACGCCGCGTTCGCTTCGCGATACACGACGTATGAATATGTTTGTTTCGGTTTCTGCAGCGGTAGCGGGGCTGTTATTTGGTCTGGATATCGGCGTTATCGCTGGGGCGCTGCCTTTTATTACCGACCATTTCGTACTGACCAGCCGGCTGCAGGAATGGGTCGTCAGCAGTATGATGCTTGGCGCGGCAATTGGCGCATTATTTAACGGCTGGCTTTCATTCCGGCTGGGGCGTAAGTATAGCCTGATGGCCGGCGCGATTTTGTTCGTGCTCGGCTCGCTGGGGTCGGCGTTTGCTTCCAGCGTGGAAGTATTGATTGGCGCCCGCGTGATACTGGGCGTAGCAGTAGGGATTGCGTCCTATACCGCGCCGCTTTATCTCTCTGAAATGGCAAGTGAAAATGTTCGCGGCAAAATGATCAGTATGTATCAACTGATGGTGACGTTAGGCATTGTGCTGGCTTTTTTATCCGATACGGCATTCAGCTACAGCGGCAACTGGCGCGCGATGTTGGGCGTGCTGGCGTTGCCTGCGGTGTTGCTCATTATTCTGGTGGTATTTCTGCCGAATAGTCCGCGCTGGCTGGCGCAAAAAGGTCGCCATATCGAAGCGGAAGAGGTGCTGCGTATGCTGCGCGATACCTCGGAAAAAGCCCGTGATGAACTGAATGAGATTCGGGAAAGCCTCAAACTCAAGCAGGGCGGGTGGGCATTATTTAAAGCTAACCGCAATGTTCGCCGCGCCGTGTTCCTCGGTATGTTGCTACAGGCAATGCAGCAGTTCACCGGCATGAACATCATTATGTACTATGCGCCGCGCATTTTTAAAATGGCCGGCTTTACCACCACGGAACAGCAAATGATCGCGACGCTGGTGGTCGGACTGACCTTTATGTTCGCGACTTTTATCGCCGTCTTTACGGTCGATAAGGCCGGGCGTAAACCGGCGTTAAAAATCGGTTTTAGCGTAATGGCGTTAGGGACATTGGTGTTGGGCTACTGCCTGATGCAGTTTGATAACGGTACGGCATCAAGCGGCCTCTCCTGGCTTTCCGTTGGGATGACGATGATGTGTATCGCCGGTTACGCGATGAGCGCCGCTCCGGTGGTGTGGATATTATGTTCGGAAATCCAGCCGCTGAAATGTCGTGATTTTGGCATTACCTGTTCAACCACGACAAACTGGGTATCGAACATGATCATCGGCGCGACATTCCTGACTCTGTTGGACAGCATTGGCGCGGCAGGTACATTCTGGCTCTACACCGCGCTGAATATCGCTTTTATCGGCATCACTTTCTGGCTGATTCCGGAAACCAAAAATGTCACCCTGGAGCACATCGAACGCAAGCTGATGGCGGGCGAGAAGCTAAAAAATATTGGCGTGTAATCACCTCACCCATGCCGGATGACGCCTGTTATCCGGCATGATGAAAAATAGACTGGAAACGGATGTGTAAGTTTGCTTCACTGCCATAATGCTTTAAAAAAGGAGAGCGCAGTGAAAACGATCGGGCTGTTGGGGGGGATGAGCTGGGAATCGACTATCCCTTATTACCGTTTAATCAATGAAGGCATTAAACAGCAGTTGGGAGGCCTGCACTCGGCGAGCTTACTGCTGCATAGCGTAGATTTCCACGATATTGAAGTATGTCAACGCCGCGGCGAATGGGATAAAGCGGGCGATATCCTGGCGCAGGCCGCGCAGGGGTTACAGCAGGCGGGCGCAGAAGGCATTGTGCTGTGTACCAACACCATGCATAAAATCGCGCACATTATTGAATCTCGTTGTTCTCTGCCTTTCCTACACATCGCGGATGCTACCGGGCGAGCCATCGCCCGTCAGGGGTTGCATCGCGTGGCGCTATTAGGGACTCGCTATACGATGGAGCAGGATTTTTATCGCGGGCGGCTGGAACAGCAATTTGCGATTGAGACCATCGTGCCGGAGGCGGACGATCGGGCGCGTATCAATCAGGTCATTTTTGACGAGCTCTGTCAGGGGACATTCACTGACGCGTCGCGCCACTATTATTTACAGGTGATCGAACAACTGGCTGCGCAAGGCGCGCAGGGCGTTATTTTTGGCTGCACTGAAATAGGTTTGCTTGTTCCCCAGACGCAAAGCGCGCTACCGGTTTTCGATACTACGGCAATTCATGCCGCAGATGCCGTGAGCTTTATGCTTTCGTCATCGGCCCCAGAATAACCTCCAGCGGTTCGACCAGGCGCGAAAGATGCGTTTGTAAATGCTTACTGAAGGCGTCAACCAGCGCGGAGGCGGGGCGGTGTAGCGGGCGAATCAGGCTGACGGTAAAGGGCACGTCAATGCTGAAGCGGCGAACGGTGACGCCGCTGGCGGCATAGTCCAGCGCGGTCAGCGGGTTAACTATCGAAACGCCCGCCCCGGCGCGCACCATCGCGCAGACGGAGGCCGCGCTATGCGTTTCCACCACCATTCTGCGCTTCACCTGATGTTCGGCAAATAACGTATCCAACAACTGTCGATAGCTGTCCAGGCGGGAGAGGCTGATAAAGTTTTCCCCCTGAAAATCGTCTGGCGTCAGTACCGTTTTAGCGGCAAGCGGATGGTCGCAGGGCAGTACGCACACTTCATTTAGCGTTAGTAACTCGGTACGGGTTGTTCCTGCCGGGGCATGAAGCGTCTCCGTCAGCCCTAAGTCGTGGCGCTGAGCGGAGAGCCACTCTTCCAGCAACGGCGACTCCTGCGGCACAATATTCAGGCTGACATCCGGATAACGCGCCAGAAAAGGCGGTAGTAGCGGCGGCAAAAAGGATTGTGAAAAGACCGGCAGGCAGGCGACAGAGAGCTCGCCCTGACGGAACTCGCGCAGACTTTCCGCCGCGCTGACGATGCGATCCAACCCATACCAGGAGCGTTGTACCTCTTCGAACAGGCGTAGCCCTTGCACCGTCGGATGCAAGCGCCCGCGTGTGCGCTCAAACAGCGTTAATCCCAGCACTTTCTCAAAACGCGCCAGCTCGCGACTGACGGTAGGCTGCGAGGTATGCAGCAGCCGCGCCGCTTCGGTGAGATTTCCGGCGGTCATTACGGCATGAAAAATTTCAATGTGACGTAAATTAACGGCAGCCATACGTTTCCCTGAATCATTTATCCCATATCATTTTTGCATAGACTGACAATAAAACGATATTTTTTATTCTTTCTAAGGTATGGCGTAATCGTTAAAAAGCCCGTTCCGGAGTTTGTTATGTCATTGCCGCATTATCACGCTGAAACTGACCTTAACGCTGAAAATTTGCTCAGATTGCCTGCTGAATTCGGTTGTCCGGTCTGGGTCTATGACGCGCACATTATTCGCCGTCAGATAGCCGCCCTGCAGCAGTTTGACGTCGTGCGTTTTGCGCAAAAAGCCTGTTCGAACATTCATATCCTGCGCTTAATGCGCGCGCAGGGTGTCAAGGTGGATTCTGTTTCATTGGGGGAGATCGAACGTGCGCTGGCGGCGGGCTACGATCCGCAAACGTGCCCTGATGATATCGTTTTTACCGCCGATGTGATTGACGCCGCCACGCTGGCGCGCGTCAGCGAACTGCATATTCCGGTCAATGCTGGCTCGGTAGATATGCTGACGCAGCTTGGTCAGGTTTCGCCTGGGCATCGCGTCTGGTTGCGCGTGAATCCTGGCTTTGGTCACGGCCACAGCCAGAAAACCAACACCGGGGGCGAAAACAGCAAGCACGGCATCTGGCATAGCGATCTTCCGGCGGCGCTGGCGGTAATGCAGAAATACCGACTGAAACTTGTCGGTATCCATATGCACATTGGTTCCGGCGTCGATTATGGCCATCTGGAGCAGGTTTGCGG
Organism: Salmonella sp. 741265116_PST; assembly: GCF_046567715.1. Lineage (NCBI taxonomy): Bacteria > Pseudomonadati > Pseudomonadota > Gammaproteobacteria > Enterobacterales > Enterobacteriaceae > Salmonella > Salmonella sp. 741265116_PST. Next base: position 93,932 of record NZ_JBKFPH010000006.1, read on the forward strand.
CGCGATGGTACGTCAGGTGCTGGAATGTGGCCAGGATGTGGAGGCGATTTCGGCAGGCGGCGGACTCTCGATACCTTATCGTGAGGGAGAAGAGCCCGTTGATACGCGCCATTACTATGGTTTGTGGAACGCGGCGCGCGAGCAAATCGCCCGCCATCTGGGACATGCGGTCAAACTTGAGATCGAACCCGGACGTTATCTGGTGGCGCAATCGGGCGTGCTGGTGACGCAGGTGCGTAGCGTAAAACAGATGGGAAGCCGCCATTTCGTGCTGGTAGATGCGGGTTTTAACGATCTGATGCGCCCGGCGATGTACGGTAGCTATCACCGTATTTCGGCGCTGGCGGCGGATGGTCGCGCGCTTGAAAATGGCCCGTGGGTCGAGACGGTGGTCGCCGGGCCGCTATGCGAATCAGGCGATGTTTTTACGCAGCAGGAAGGGGGAATGGTTGAAACACGCGCCTTACCTGCGGTCATCCCCGGCGATTACCTCGTATTGCACGATACCGGCGCGTACGGCGCGTCTATGTCATCGAATTACAACAGCCGCCCGCTCCTGCCGGAAGTGCTGTTTGACAATGGACAGGCGCGGCTGATCCGCCGTCGTCAAACCATTGAAGAGCTGTTAGCGCTGGAGATGCTCTGAAGCGCATCATTAGGCCGGACGTTGAAAAAACGGGCCTGCGGCGACGGACTCGCGCAGAATCAGCGTGCCGGTAAAGGGCGGGATCGGGGCGACCGGCTCGCTGTTCGCCAGACGAACGGCCTGATCGATCGCGGTGGCTATCATATCCTCGATGGGTAAATAGACTGTTGAAAGCCCCGGTTCAAGCCAGGTTGCGCCCGGCGCATCGTCAAAACCAAACAGCGACACATCCTGCGGGATGCGTAATCCGGCCTGGCGCAGCGCTTTTGCCGCGCCCAGCGCCGTGTCATCATTACAGGCGAATAGCGCGCTAAACGTGACGCCTTCCTCCAGTAATTCCCGGCAGGCGTCATAGCCGCGCGTCAGCGTGTAATCGCCGTATTTCACTTTTGCCGGTTGCCAGGGAATGCCATATTTTTCCAGCGCCTTGCGATAACCCGCTACGCGTGATGTGCCGGTGGGAGTATGAACAGGCAGCGTAATACAGGCGATATCGCGATGGCCCTGCGTAATCAGATATTCCACCGCCTGGAATGCCGCCGTCTCCTGCTCGAAGAAAATAGCGCGATCGCGGGCCTGAGTGACGTTGCGATTAATAATCACCAGCGGCATTTCCGTGGCGTCAATCAACGACAAAATCGCCGGCTCATCCATATAGCGAGTGTAAAGAATAATAGCGTCGCACTGTCTGTCGGCCAACATTTGTACGGCTTTCTGCTCTCGTTCCGGCGTATCGTGACCATCGGTGACGACCAACTGCTTGTTATGAGACTCCGCCTGGCGCGACGCCCGGCGCAACAAACTGCCAAAATAGAAGCCGTCAAACGTAGAGACGACCAGACCGATGCTGCTGCTGGTGCGATTCGCCAGCGAGCGTGCCAGCAGGTTGGGGCGATAGCCCAGAGCCTGCATCGCCGTAAACACTTTCTGGCGCGTACTTTCTTTTACCTGTCCCGTTCCATTCAGCACCCGTGAGACGGTGGCCTTTGATACGCCCGCATGGCGGGAAACATCCAGCATTGTCGCCATCATGCTACCCTGATTAATCGGTTGTCGACAGGTGTCCGGTATCCGTCGGCGTGGACACCGAATGTCGGCGTACCAGTGTCGGACTAAATACATGGGTCACTTCCGGCGTAGGGCATTTCCCTGCCAGCGCTAACGCCAGCTCCGCCGCCTGTGTCGCCATGGTGACGATCGGATACCGAATGGTGGTCAGTCGGGGACGCACATAGCGTGAGACCAGTACGTCATCAAAACCGATGAGCGATACTTCGCCCGGCACCCCCACGCCATTATCATTTAATACTCCCATCGCGCCGGCCGCCATCGAGTCGTTATAGCAGGCCACTGCGGTAAAATGTCTGCCGCGACCTAATAACTCTGTCATCGCCTGCTCGCCGCCGCTTTCATCCGGTTCGCCGAACGTCACCAGCCGATCGTTAGCCGGGATATGGCTTTCCGCCAGCGCATCGTAATAGCCCCTCAGGCGATCTTCGGCATCAGAGATAGTGTGATTGGAACAGATATACCCAATACGCGTATGACCTTGCTGGATCAGATGCCGGGTCGCCAGCCATGCCCCGTAACGGTCATCCAGCGCGACACAGCGATGTTCTAACCCCGGTAAAATGCGGTTAATCAGCACCATGCCGGGGATTTGCTTCATTAATGAGGCCAGGTCCGCATCCGGAATCATTTTGGCGTGTACCACTAACGCTGCGCAACGATGACGAATCAACTGTTCAATAGCCTGACGCTCTTTTTGTTCGTTATGATACCCGTTGCCAATCAGTAAAAAATTGCCGGTGTGATACGCCACCTGTTCAACGGCTTTCACCATCGCGCCGAAAAAAGGATCGGAAACGTCGCCGACCACCAGACCGAGGGTTTCCGTTGCCTGCTGTGCCAGCGCGCGCGCGTTGGCGTTAGGGTGATAGCTCAGGGACTCCATTGCGCTGGTTACCGCCAGCCGGGACGCTTCGCTGGCTTTTGGCGAATCGTTAATAACGCGAGAAACGGTGGCGACTGAAACACCGGCCAGTCGGGCTACATCTTTTATGGTCGCCATGATAATACCTATAGTGGGTAAACGCTTACATTACGCCAGTTTTACGGAAAATGAACCTCTGTTCAAGCCTCTTGCCCCGCCGTGTCGGGCAAATGTGACCTGCACGGGAGAAATGCGTCTGTAAAGTGACAATACAAATCTTTCGTTACAGTTTGCGAAGCGCTGTTGCGATTGTCTGCTGGCAGGCCAGCGAGTCAGGTTGATAGAGTGGTGATCCCAGAGGTATTGATAGGTGGAATCAACGTCATTGTTGATCACACGAATTACACCAACCTGCGTAGAGATGCGCAGGTTTTTTTTTGTTTCGCCTGAACCTGTAACAGTAACGGATAATTTACACAACTCGTTGCATTTCCGTTTATTCCTTTGCGTTTTCGGACTGGCGATGCAGACGCGCGAAGCCCACAATCAAGATCCCAGAGGTATTGATTGGTGAGATTATTCGGTACGCTCTTCGTACCTGTCTCTTGCACCAACCTGCGCGGATGCGCAGGTTTTTTTTCGAACCTATTTTGCTATCGCTCCTGTTACGCAACTCGTGTAATCTGCCACAATTCATGTTTTAGCGAATTGTCGGCCAAAGGGAGTTGAAATGCTGTTTGGATTTTTCCGTAACCTGTTTCGCGTGCTTTATCGTGTGCGCGTCACTGGCGATGTCCGGGCGCTACAGGGGAACCGGGTCTTAATTACCCCCAATCACGTTTCATTTATCGATGGTATGCTACTGGCGCTGTTTTTGCCGGTACGGCCTGTCTTTGCGGTATATACCTCCATCAGCCAGCAATGGTATATGCGCTGGTTAACGCCGCTGATCGATTTTGTACCGCTCGATCCCACTAAACCCATGTCCATTAAACACCTGGTGCGTCTGGTGGAGCAGGGGCGTCCAGTGGTGATTTTCCCGGAAGGGCGGATTTCCGTGACCGGTTCGCTGATGAAAATTTATGACGGCGCAGGCTTTGTGGCGGCAAAATCGGGCGCAACCGTCATTCCGCTCCGCATTGACGGCGCGGAGCTTACCCCTTTCAGTCGCCTGAAAAGTCTGGTTAAACGGCGCTTATTCCCCCGCATTCAGCTTCATATTTTACCGCCGACGCAAATACCGATGCCGGAAGCGCCGCGCGCGCGCGACAGGCGTAAGATAGCGGGTGAGATGCTGCACCAGATCATGATGGAAGCGCGTATGGCGGTGCGCCCACGCGAGACGTTATACGAATCGTTGCTGGCGGCGCAATATCGTTACGGCGCGGGTAAAAACTGTATTGAGGACATTAACTTTACGCCGGATACGTATCGTAAGTTACTGACCAAGACGCTTTTTGTTGGCCGGATTCTGGAAAAGTACAGCGTTGAGGGCGAGAAAATCGGTTTAATGCTGCCGAATGCCGCCATCAGCGCGGCGGTGATTTTCGGCGCGGTTTCTCGTCGCCGCATTCCGGCCATGATGAACTACACAGCGGGGGTAAAAGGGCTGACCAGCGCGATTACCGCGGCGGAAATTAAAACGATTTTTACCTCCCGCCAGTTCCTCGATAAAGGTAAATTGTGGCACCTGCCGGAGCAGCTAACGCAGGTTCGCTGGGTTTACCTGGAAGATTTAAAAGCGGACGTCACACCCGCCGACAAGCTGTGGATTTTTGCCCACCTCCTGGCGCCGCGACTGGCGCAGGTAAAACAGCAGCCGGAAGACGCGGCGATCATTCTTTTTACCTCCGGCTCGGAAGGGCACCCGAAAGGGGTGGTGCACAGCCATAAAAGCATTCTGGCGAACGTCGAGCAGATAAAAACGATTGCGGATTTCACCGCCAATGACCGTTTTATGTCGGCGCTGCCGCTCTTTCACTCGTTCGGTTTGACGGTGGGCCTGTTTACGCCGTTGTTGACCGGCGCGGAAGTGTTTCTTTATCCAAGTCCGCTGCACTATCGCATTGTGCCGGAACTGGTCTATGACCGTAACTGTACCGTGCTGTTTGGTACGTCAACCTTCCTCGGCAACTATGCGCGCTTTGCCAATCCGTATGATTTTTATCGCCTGCGCTATGTGGTGGCCGGTGCGGAAAAACTTCAGGAGAGCACCAAACAACTGTGGCAGGATAAATTCGGTCTGCGCATTCTTGAGGGCTACGGGGTAACGGAATGCGCGCCAGTAGTCTCGATTAACGTGCCGATGGCGGCTAAGCCTGGCACTGTTGGCCGCATTCTGCCTGGCATGGACGCGCGTCTGCTGGCGGTGCCCGGTATTGAAAACGGCGGTCGGCTACAGCTGAAAGGGCCGAATATCATGAATGGCTATCTGCGCGTGGAAAAACCGGGCGTGCTGGAGGTGCCGTCGGCGGAAAACGCCAGAGGCGAAACCGAGCGCGGGTGGTACGACACGGGCGATATTGTACGCTTCGATGAAAATGGTTTTGTGCAGATTCAGGGGCGCGCGAAACGCTTTGCGAAAATTGCTGGCGAAATGGTCTCGCTGGAGATGGTCGAGCAACTGGCGCTTGGCGTTTCGGCGGACAAAATGCACGCTACCGCCATTAAAAGCGATGCCAGCAAAGGTGAAGCGCTGGTATTGTTTACGACTGACAGCGAACTCACCCGAGAAAAATTACAGCACTATGCCCGTGAACACGGTATTCCGGAACTTGCCGTCCCGCGTGATATCCGTTATCTGAAACAGCTTCCCTTGCTTGGCAGCGGGAAACCCGATTTTGTGACGCTGAAAAGTTGGGTGGATGCGCCGGAACAACATCATGAGTGAGTCAGTACGTACTAACACCTCCATCTGGTCGAAAGGGATGCTGTCGGTGATTGTCGCGCAGTTTCTCTCGGCTTTTGGCGATAATGCGCTGCTGTTCGCGACGCTGGCACTGCTGAAAGCTCAGTTTTACCCGGACTGGAGCCAGCCTGTTTTGCAAATGGTGTTTGTGGGCGCTTACATTCTTTTTGCGCCGTTTGTCGGCCAGATAGCGGACAGCTTTGCCAAGGGCCGGGTGATGATGGTCGCCAATGGTCTTAAACTGGCGGGAGCGGCAGGTATCTGCCTCGGCGTAAATCCTTTTGTCGGTTATACGTTGGTCGGGATTGGCGCGGCGGCTTATTCTCCGGCGAAATACGGTATTCTGGGCGAACTGACGACGGGTGATAAGCTGGTGAAAGCCAATGGCCTGATGGAAGCCTCTACGATTGCGGCGATTTTGCTCGGTTCCGTCGCGGGCGGCGTATTGGCCGACTGGCATGTCATCGCCGCGCTGGTTGCCTGCGCGTTGGCCTACGCTGGCGCAGTGGCGGCGAACCTGTTTATCCCGAAGCTTGTGACGGCGCGTCCAGGACAATCCTGGCGGTTGTCGGCGATGACGCGTAGCTTCTTCTGCGCTTGCGTTGTCCTTTGGCGTAACGGTGAAACGCGTTTTTCGCTGGTGGGGACCGGGCTATTCTGGGGCGCAGGCGTGACGCTGCGTTTTCTGCTGGTGCTGTGGGTGCCGGTGGCGCTGGGCATTACGGATAACGCCACGCCAACTTACCTGAACGCCATGGTGGCGGTAGGCATTGTGGTCGGCGCGGGTGCGGCGGCAAAACTGGTGACGCTGGAGACCGTATCGCGCTGTATGCCCGCCGGGATTTTGATTGGCGTTGTGGTTGCGATCTTCTCATTACAGCACGCATTGCTGCCTGCTTATGCCTTGTTGCTGTTGATAGGTATGCTGGGCGGCTTTTTTGTGGTGCCGCTCAACGCCTTGCTCCAGGAGCGCGGTAAGAAGAGCGTTGGCGCCGGGAATGCCATTGCCGTACAAAATCTGGGCGAGAATAGCGCCATGCTATTAATGCTGGGACTGTACTCGCTCGCGGTGCTGGCTGGCGTTCCGGCAGTGGCGATAGGTATCGGCTTTGGCGTGCTGTTCGCGCTGGCGATCGCGGCGCTGTGGATCTGGCAGCGCCGGCAGGCATCATACTGAGTGAATATGCCGGGCGGCGAGTGCGCGTTATCCGGCTTACATTGTCTCTGTAAGCCCGGAAGCGTAGCGCCACCGGGCACTGACTATCACGGCGCCGGGTAGGTATAAACCTGATGCGCCGCCTCAATCTCCGCCAGGACCTCTTTGCTTAACGTCAGATGCAGACTTTCCACATTCGTCTTGAGCTGCGCCATCGTGGTTGCGCCCAGTAACGTACTGGCGACAAACGGCTGGCGGCGAACAAAGGCCAGCGCCATCTGCGCCGGATCAAGATTGTGACGCTTCGCGATATCGACGTAGGCGGCAACGGCTTTTTGCGCCTGTTCGCCGCTGTAACGTGTGAAGCGGCTGAACAAGGTATTCCGCGCGCCTGCGGGTTTGGCCCCGTTCAGGTATTTACCGGTTAATGTGCCAAACGCCAGACAGGAATAGGCGAGCAATTCAACACCTTCATACTGGCTGACTTCCGCCAGGCCGACCTCGTAGCTGCGGTTTAACAGGCTATAGGGGTTCTGGATCGTGACAATACGCGGCAGGTCATGTTTTTCCGCCAGATGCAGATAGCGCATAACGCCAAACGCTGTCTCATTTGAAACGCCAATATAACGAATCTTACCCGCTCGCTGAAACTCACTTAGCGCGTCTAACGTCTCCAGTAGACTTACTACTGGCGTGGAGTCTGTCCAGTTATAGCCGAGTTTACCGAAGCAGTTAGTGGGGCGCTGCGGCCAGTGCACCTGATACAAATCCAGATAGTCGGTCTGCAACCGGGTCAAACTGTCGTGTAGCGCTTCGCGAATATTTTTACGATCCAGCGCCTGATGAGGCCGGATGCCTTGATCATTATTACGTGCCGGTCCGCTAACTTTGCTGGCGATGATCAGTTTTTCACGGTTGCCGCGTTTGGCGAGCCAGTTACCGATATAGGATTCCGTCAGCCCTTGTGTTTCCGGGCGCGGCGGTACCGGATACATCTCGGCGGCGTCGATAAGGTTAATGCCATTTGCGATGGCATAGTCGAGCTGTGCGTGAGCGTCGGCTTCGCTGTTTTGTTCACCAAATGTCATTGTGCCCAGCCCTAGCGTACTTACTTCGAGCGAGCTGTGGGGTATACGGTGATAGTGCATAGCCGTTTCCTTTTTATTATGAAGTCAGAAATTCCCGACAAAGGACAATAAAAATGGCAGAGGGAAGGCAAAAGGGAAAGTAAAATTGCAGGCTGCGCGGTGTAATGGTTACCGGGCGTGGTCGCCACGCACCGTTACGGGACGCAGCCTGAAGGCTTGCAGAACGCTGACCTCGATCACAGGCCACCGCTTAACGTTCGATGATTTGAGACACTTCGTCACGGTTGATTTGCATCTCGTTTCCCTGTGCATCGGTATAGCTGACCAGACCGGTATCATCGTCAACTTGTGGTTTTCCATCGGTCAGGATCATACGACCATCTTTCGTTGCCATTACATAATCGCTGCTGCATCCGGATACCGCAAAAGCCAACCCTACTGCGGAAATTACAACTGCCCACTTTTTCATCCGTTTGTCCTCACATAGCCTGCATCTGATAATAGTCTGTTAATCATATGTCTGATAATAGTCTAGTAATAACGCGCAGCTCTGCATGTCGGAAGCAGCAAAATCTTAATCTGTGAGAAGAAAGGAAATAAAGTGAGTATTCGCTCCCCGGCGGGGGAGCGAGACAGGATTACAGCGGATTCTTTTTATTACGCAACAGGTTCAGGCTCTCTACTGCGATAGAGAAGAACATGGCGAAATAGATATACCCTTTCGGAACGTGAACGTCGAAACTTTCCAGAATCAGGGTAAAGCCAACCAGGATCAGAAAGGAGAGCGCCAGCATTTTTACCGACGGATGGCGATCGACAAACTCGCCGATGGGCCGTGCCGCAAACATCATGACGCCCACGGCAATAACGACTGCCGCCATCATAATAAACAGATGATCGGAGAGGCCAACCGCTGTGATAACTGAATCAAGGCTGAAAATAATATCCAGCAGCATAATCTGTACTATTGCGCCCAGGAAAGAAGAAACCCGGGTTTTTAACCCTTCTTCTTCGCCTTCGATGGACTCATGGATCTCCTTGCTGGCTTTCCAGATTAAAAATAACCCGCCCAGTAACAGAATGAGATCGCGGGCGGAAATCGCTTCGCCGAAAAGCTCAAACAGCGGATTAGTCAGCCGAGTGACCCAGGCGATTGACGCCAGCAGCGCCAGGCGCATGACCATCGCTGCCGCCAACCCAAGCCGCCGTGCGTGGTTTCGTTGCGCCGTAGGAAGTTTTGCTACCACCAGAGAAAGAAAAATAATGTTGTCGATCCCAAGTACAATCTCCAGCAGCGTCAGCGTACCGAGCGCCAGCCAGGCATTAGGATCGGTTATCCATGCAAATAACATCGAACAAAGTCCTGCCAAAAAAAGAAGCGGTAATTATAGGCCCGTCGAGTGACGGGCGAAAGCCCAGGCTGAATTTGCGCAACCAGGAACGGTGTAAAATAGCGGCGACAATACGCTTACGTTTATCCGGCGCTGGCCCGATGCGTAGCCATAGCGGAGGCGCATTTGCGTGTAATGGACGTTACGGATTCTGCAATAAAAAATGGCGAGCCAGCAGCGCCTGCGTAAAATTTTTTTTCAGATAAAATCCACGCGGTAGCGTCAAAATAGGTTCCCCGCGCGCGCCGATAGCCTCGGTGAGCGCCCTGGCATTGGCGGCTTTGGGCCGCAGTTGCAAGACTTCGCCATGACGGGCGGTAATGCGTTCCACCTGGCCCAGCACTATCATGTCCATCAGCTCTTCCCAGTCGAGGCGTAGCTGCCTGTCCTCTTCTTCACTCGGACTCCAGAGTAGCGGCGAACCTACGCGGCGTTCGGCTAACGGTATGCTGCGCTCGCCTTCGACCGGCATCCATAGCACGCGCTTCAATTTATGCCGTACGTGGCTTGTCTCCCAGGTCACGCCGCTGTTACCGGTTAACGGCGCCACGCAAACAAAGGTTGTTTCCAGAGGACGACCCAAACTATCCACCGGGATGGTTTTCAGTTCTACGCCTAACGCGGCGAAATCCTGCTCCGGCTTGCTCCCGGCGCTGGCGCCGAGCCAGATCTCCAGCAAGACGCCGATCCAGCCTTTGTCTCGCTTCAAATCTTTAGGCGTGGTAATGCCGGCCATCGCCGCCAGCTCGCCTAACGTATAGCCGGAAAGCTGCCGCGCCTGGGCTAACAGCAATGCTTCCGAAGCAGGCGGAGTCAGTAGCGGACAAAGAGCGGACATGACAATTACCTTAGGTTAAAAAATGAGCAGTGATTTTATACCGTATGGGCAGAGTTTATCTTTTTCTGTGTCTTATATTCAATAGACTGATTTTTATTGCCTTTTTTGTGTTGTTTCTTCGTGTTGCGCAACGCTGAAGCGGGTTTTCCAATTCTGGTCACTGACAATAAACAGGATCTTACACTATGTTATCCACAGAAAGTTGGGATAACTGTGTAAAACCACCACTACTGTTTCCATTTACAGCCTTGACGTGCGACGAAAATCGAAAATTCAGACAAATAGTGCGTAAGTTATTGGCACAATCTGTGGATAAAACCGACGCTGGTTGATCTTTCATCAGCATAAGGATCTTAGATGTGATGCTGGTCACGCTTTATGAAGGTGGTATGTAAGATTTGTCTATAACACAATGAATATAAGGCACTATTTTTACTGTTTTCCGTATGAGGAATTCAGACTGTTGTGGGTTTTCCCGTGGTAATTCCATACTTCTTCACAACTATATCCACAGAAAAGGTGAATAAAATGGCGCAAGGGCGTCATCATCTGTTTATAACTCGGCTATTTACTGTGAGTTATTCAATTGTTATTAGGCTGTGTCACTATTACAGAGTGGTTTACCGCCTCACTGGAGTATGAAACAATCGTTCATATATAAGGTTTATGTTGAGGTAGTCCGGTGATTGATGACGATGGCTACCGCCCAAATGTAGGTATCGTAATTTGTAATCGTCAGGGGCAGGTGATGTGGGCCCGGCGATTTGGTCAGCACTCCTGGCAGTTCCCGCAGGGCGGGATAAATCCAGGGGAGTCGGCAGAACAGGCGATGTACCGGGAACTGTTTGAAGAAGTTGGGTTAAGCCGTAAAGATGTGCGGATCCTTGCTTCTACTCGCAACTGGTTGCGTTACAAGTTACCAAAACGTTTGGTGCGTTGGGACACAAAGCCGGTATGTATCGGCCAGAAACAAAAGTGGTTTCTTTTGCAGTTAATGAGCGCCGACGCCGAAATCAATATGCAAACCAGCAGTACGCCGGAGTTTGACGGCTGGCGCTGGGTAAGTTACTGGTATCCGGTTCGACAAGTGGTGTCATTTAAACGCGATGTCTACCGCAGGGTAATGAAAGAGTTTGCAAGTGTTGTCATGGCGCTTCAGGATAATCCCCCTAAGCTACAAAGCGCGCCTGCTTATCGACGTAAAAGAGGTTAAGCCACGCAAATTATGCTCACTCGCCTGCGCGAAATAGTCGAAAAAGTGGCCAGTGCGCCGCGTCTGAACGAGGCGCTGAATATTCTGGTCACGGATATCTGTCTTGCGATGGATACAGAGGTTTGCTCGGTTTACCTGGCCGATCATGACCGACGCTGTTATTACCTGATGGCGACGCGGGGGTTGAAAAAACCGCGTGGTCGAACCGTTGCGCTTGCGTTTGATGAGGGGATCGTCGGTCTGGTGGGCAGACTGGCGGAACCCATTAACCTTGCCGATGCGCAAAAACATCCCAGCTTTAAATACATTCCTTCGGTAAAAGAGGAGCGTTTTCGCGCGTTTCTCGGCGTGCCGATCATTCAGCGTCGCCAACTTCTCGGCGTGCTGGTCGTACAGCAGCGCGAATTGCGCCAGTACGATGAAAGCGAAGAGTCTTTCCTCGTCACGCTCGCTACGCAGATGGCGGCTATCCTGTCACAGTCGCAGGTCACAGCGCTGTTCGGGCAATACCGGCAGACGCGAATCCGCGCGCTTCCTGCGGCGCCGGGCGTGGCTATCGCAACGGGCTGGCAAGACGCGACCATGCCGCTGATGGAACAGGTTTACGAAGCGTCTACGCTGGATACCTCTCTTGAACGCGAACGATTGACCGGCGCGCTGGAAGAGGCGGCGAACGAATTCCGACGATACAGCAAACGCTTTGCCGCCGGCGCGCAAAAAGAGACGGCGGCCATTTTCGATCTGTACTCACACCTGCTTTCAGACGCCAGACTGCGTCGCGAACTCTTCGCCGAGGTCGACAAAGGCGCTGTTGCAGAGTGGGCCGTTAAAAAAATCATCGAAAAATTTGCTGAGCAATTTGCGGCGCTAACCGATAACTACCTCAAAGAACGTGCGGGAGACTTACGCACGCTGGGGCAGCGGCTGTTATTCCACCTTGATGATTCAGTTCAGGGGCCAAACGCCTGGCCGGAGCGTTTTATTCTGGTCGCGGATGAACTGTCGGCGACCACCCTGGCGGAGCTGCCGCAGGACAGGCTGGCGGGCGTTGTGGTGCGCGACGGCGCGGCAAACTCGCATGCGGCGATTATGGTGCGCGCGCTCGGTATCCCGACCGTCATGGGCGCTGATATCCAGCCTTCGGTGCTACATCGCCGTACGTTGGTGGTGGATGGCTATCGCGGTGAATTACTGGTCGATCCTGAACCCGTGCTTATTCAGGAATATCAGCGACTCATTAGTGAAGAGATAGAACTCAGTCGTCTGGCGGAGGACGACGTCAATCTCCCCGCCCAACTGAAAAGCGGCGAGCGAGTCAAAGTGATGCTGAATGCCGGGCTCAGCCCCGAGCATGAGGAAAAGTTAGGCAGTCGGATCGACGGTATCGGCCTGTACCGTACTGAAATTCCCTTTATGCTGCAAAGCGGGTTTCCCTCGGAAGAAGAGCAGGTGGCGCAGTATCAAGGGATGCTGCAAATGTTTAACGATAAGCCGGTGACGCTGCGGACCCTGGATGTGGGAGCGGATAAGCAACTGCCCTATATGCCGATCAGCGAGGAGAACCCGTGTCTGGGCTGGCGCGGGATCCGCATTACACTGGATCAGCCGGAGATCTTTTTGATCCAGGTCCGCGCGATGCTGCGCGCCAATGCGGCGACAGGCAACCTCAGCATTTTGTTGCCGATGGTCACCAGTATTGATGAAGTCGATGAAGCGCGGCGTCTGATCGAACGCGCCGGGCGCGAGGTCGAGGAGATGATCGGCTATGCGATCCCGAAACCGCGTATCGGCATTATGCTGGAAGTACCATCAATGGTATTTATGCTGCCGCATCTGGCTAACCGGATCGACTTTATCTCGGTCGGCACCAACGATTTAACGCAATATATCCTGGCGGTAGATCGCAACAATACCCGCGTGGCCAGTATTTACGACAGTCTGCATCCGGCTATGCTGCGCGCACTGTCCATGATCGCGCAGGAAGCCGAAAAAAATGGCCTCGATCTTCGCTTGTGCGGCGAGATGGCGGGCGATCCGATGTGCGTGGCGATTCTTATCGGTCTGGGATATCGCCATCTTTCGATGAATGGCCGTTCGGTAGCGCGTGTGAAATATCTGCTGCGGCATATCGATTTTGAAGACGCGCAAACCCTTGCCAGACGCAGCCTTGAGGCGCAGATGGCGACCGAGGTGCGTCATCAGGTGGCGGCGTTTATGGAGCGCCGTGGGATGGGGGGATTGATTCGCGGAGGGTTGTAACGACTGGAGCGGGAAAAAGTGACTGTGGATTCACGGCGCAGACAACACGCCGGCAAGATGAAAGACAATGCGTATACATATCTTTTAACGGTAATCGGCATCTCGCTTTTAACCCTTGTGCTATTATTCGCACCTTTGGAGCGTCTGCAACGCGCAGGCGCGCTTATCAATCGCTATCTCTTCAGCGAAATAACAAGAAATTGTGGTGACAGATGACCAGTAGCTATCTGCATTTTCCGGACTTTGATCCGGTCATTTTCTCAATTGGGCCCGTCGCGCTTCACTGGTATGGCTTGATGTATCTGGTGGGGTTCGTTTTCGCGATGTGGTTGGCGGTGCGTCGCGCTAACCGTCCGGGAAGTGGTTGGACCAAAAACGAAGTTGAAAATTTACTCTATGCAGGTTTCCTGGGGGTCTTTCTGGGGGGGCGTATTGGCTATGTCCTGTTTTATAACTTCCCTCTGTTTCTGGATAACCCGCTCTATTTATTCCGCGTCTGGGACGGCGGCATGTCCTTCCACGGCGGGCTTATCGGCGTGATACTGGTGATGATTATCTTCGCCAGGCGCACGAAGCGCTCGTTCTTTCAGGTGTCTGATTTTATTGCGCCGTTAATTCCGTTCGGCCTGGGCGCCGGGCGTCTGGGCAACTTTATCAACGGTGAATTGTGGGGGCGCGTCGATCCTGACTTCCGGTTTGCCATGCTCTTTCCTGGCTCACGCGCGGAAGATATTGCGCTGCTGCCGTCACATCCGCAATGGCAGCCTATTTTTGATACCTACGGCGTATTGCCGCGCCACCCTTCCCAGTTGTATGAACTGGCATTAGAAGGCGTGGTGCTGTTTATCATCCTTAATCTCTTTATTCGCAAACCGCGTCCGATGGGCGCAGTCTCCGGATTATTCCTGATTGGCTATGGCGCGTTTCGTATCATTGTTGAATTCTTCCGCCAGCCGGACGCGCAATTTACCGGCGCGTGGGTACAGTACATCAGCATGGGGCAGATTCTCTCTATCCCGATGATTATCGCTGGCGCGATCATGATGGTTTGGGCATATCGCCGCCGCCCGCAGCAACACGTTTCCTGAGGAACCATGAAACAGTATTTAGAACTGATGCAAAAAGTGCTGGATGAAGGCACACAGAAAAACGACCGTACCGGCACCGGCACGCTTTCCATTTTTGGCCATCAGATGCGTTTTAACCTGCAGGAAGGCTTTCCGCTGGTGACGACAAAACGCTGCCATTTACGTTCAATTATTCACGAACTGCTATGGTTTTTGCAGGGCGATACCAACATCGCTTACCTGCACGAAAATAATGTCACCATCTGGGACGAATGGGCCGATGAGAACGGCGATTTAGGCCCGGTTTATGGTAAGCAGTGGCGTGCATGGCCAACACCGGATGGCCGCCATATCGATCAGATCGCCGCGGTCTTAAACCAGCTTAAAAACGACCCGGACTCTCGTCGTATTATCGTTTCTGCGTGGAACGTCGGCGAGCTGGATAAGATGGCGCTGGCGCCGTGTCACGCCTTTTTCCAGTTTTATGTCGCAGATGGAAAGCTCTCCTGTCAGCTTTATCAACGCTCCTGCGATGTGTTCCTCGGTCTGCCGTTCAACATTGCCAGCTACGCGTTACTGGTGCATATGATGGCGCAACAGTGCGACCTGGACGTCGGCGATTTTGTCTGGACCGGCGGCGACACGCACCTGTACAGCAACCATATGGAGCAGACGCACCTGCAATTAAGCCGTGAACCGCGCGCGCTGCCGAAATTGGTGATTAAGCGTAAACCCGATTCGCTTTTTGACTACCGGTTCGATGATTTCGAAATTGAAGGCTATGATCCGCACCCCGGTATTAAAGCGCCGGTCGCTATCTAAGCGTTGACGATCCTGCCATAACCGACGTCATCGCGCGTCGGTTTTTTTTACCCTTTGTCTCAATCTTCGGCGCGGATTCCTGAAATTTTGCAACGCGCTGCAAGACATGAACTTTTTTCCGTAGCGCGCCGAACAATTTGTATTTGGCGCTCGTTATTTTTCTTCCGCCCGCCATACTGCCGACATGAAAAAACAACAGGGCTATACGCTCATTGAAACGGTGGTCGCGATGTCGCTCATTATCATTCTCAGCGCCACAGGACTTTATGGCTGGCAACGCTGGCAGCAGCAACAGCGCCTGTGGCAAACCGCATGTCAGGTGCGGGATTACCTGCTGCAACTTCGTGAGGACGCTCACTGGCATAACCGCGATCACATTCTTCGCGTGGTCAGCGAAGGCGGTTCATGGTGCTTTGTCAGCTCTGTTGCTACGCAAACATCGTGTACGCCATCTTCCCCCTTTGTGTTTACGCCCGACTGGCGTGATGTCGTCCTTGCCGATATCACGCCGTCGTTAGCCTTCTTTGGCCTGCGCAATACGGCATGGGCAGGGCACATCGTACTGAAAAACGCTGCCGGAGAGTGGCGTCTGGTCGTCTCCTCCTGGGGGCGAATCAGGCTATGCGAGCGTAACGAGGCCGCCACGTGTCAATAACCACGCGGGGGTTCTCGCTACTGGAGGTTGTGCTGGCGATGGCGATAGGTTCCATTTTACTGCTTGGGTCCGCACGATTTTTACCGGCGCTACAGCGTGAGATCTGGCACAACACGCGACAGTTATCGCTGGAAGATGAAATCTGGCAGCGAACCTATACCGTAGCGAAGCATCTTCAGCGTGCGGGTTACTGCCATGGCCACTGTACTGGCGAAGGGTTACATCTTGCCGAACAGGGGCAATGCGTCATCGTTCAGTGGGACGGGAATAATAACGGTGTCTGGGATACCATACCGGCGAAAGAGGCCGACCAGACCGGGTTTCGTATGAAGGATAACGTTCTGGAAACATTACGCGGAGCAACATCTTGCCAGGGGAAGGGATGGGAAAAAATGACCGATCCCAATACGGTACTCATCACGGCGTTTACCGTTGAGCGCCGGGATATAACGGGATTCTCTCCAGTGCTCATGCTGCATTTGCGCGGCGCCAGCAAAGCCGAGCCTCAGACGGTTATTGACGCGCAATACAGCGTAACGGGATTTAATCTGTGAATCGGGAACGTGGCGCTTCTTCGCTAATACTGGCGCTTTTAATACTGATTCTGGGTAGTCTGCTACTGCAAGGTGTAAATCAGCAGCAGGCCAGCTATGCCGCCCGCGTGACGACGCAGAGCCTGGCGATACAACGCCAGGCGCTCGTACAGTCGGCGCTGGAATGGGGGCGGGGGCAGCTATGGTCAGGCGTAACCGAAATGGAATGTCGGCGCTATTCCCCTTCAGGAGCGAGGGTCTGTTTGCGGAGATTATCGGGGGATGAAGTGGTGATGGCGGCGCAAGATGACGGCATGACATTATGGCGTTTGGGCAACGTCATTCAGGGAAGCATTGTCTTTTCTCCCCACGGCTGGAGTGATTTTTGTCCGTTAAAAGAGGTAGCGTTATGTCGCATCCCCTGAATTTACAACGCGGGTTTAGCCTCCCGGAAGTTTTAGTGGCGATGGTTCTAATGGTAATGATCGTCACCGCGCTGTCAGGCTATCAGCGGGTATTAATGCACAGTTTTGCATTACGACACCAGTATCTCCAGATCTGGCGGCAGGCGTGGCAGCAAACGGCGCTGTATCCATTTTCGCCTGCTGAAGGGTGGAAGGCCAACCGGATGCAGACAACGCAATCGGGATGTGTCAGCATCAGCGTCACGATGGTTTCACCCTCTGGCAGGCAGGGGCAGATGACGCGCTTGCATTGTCCAAATCGTTAATCGTCAGGAGTAATTATGTTAAGGGTCTACCACTCCAATCGTCTGGATGTGCTGGAAGCGTTGATGGAATTCATCGTCGAACGCGAGCGGCTGGATGAACCCTTTGAACCAGAAATGATTCTGGTACAAAGCACGGGTATGGCGCAGTGGCTGCAGATGACCCTTTCACAAAAGTTTGGTATTGCGGCGAATATCGCTTTTCCGTTACCGGCGAGTTTTATCTGGGAGATGTTTGTCCGCGTGTTGCCGGATATCCCCAAAGAAAGCGCTTTCAGCAAACAAAGCATGAGCTGGAAACTGATGACCTTGCTGCCGCAGTTGCTGGATAAGGATGAGTTTGTACTGCTGCGCCATTATCTGACCGACGACACCGATAAACGCAAACTCTTTCAGCTTTCCGCGCGCGCCGCCGACCTGTTCGATCAGTATCTGGTTTATCGGCCTGACTGGCTTACGCAGTGGGAAGCGGGAAAAACCGTGGAAGGTCTGGGGGAGGCGCAAAACTGGCAGGCGCCGCTGTGGAAAGCATTGGTGGAATATACCGCCGCGCTGGGGCAGCCGCGCTGGCATCGCGCCAATCTCTACCAACGCTTTATTCAAACGCTGGAGAGCGCGACCGCCTGCCCGCCAGGGTTGCCGTCCCGCGTTTTTATTTGCGGCATTTCCGCGTTACCGCCAGTGTATCTCAGAGCATTGCAGGCGCTGGGTAAACATATTGAAATCCATCTCCTTTTTACTAATCCGTGTCGGTATTACTGGGGGGATATTAAAGACCCAGCCTGGCTGGCAAAACTCATGGCTCGCCAGCGTCGTCACAGTTTTGAAGACCGTCATTTACCGCTGTTCCGCGAAAATCAGAATCCGGAAGCCTTATTTAACAGCGACGGCGAACAGGATATCGGTAATCCGCTACTGGCCTCATGGGGAAAACTGGGGCGGGATTATATCTACCTGCTATCTGAACTGGAAAACAGCCAGGAGCTGGATGCGTTTGTTGATATTACGCCAGATAATCTTTTGCATCGGATTCAGGCGGATATTCTTGAACTGGAAAGCCATGCGGTGGCGGGCGTAAATCTTGAGGAGTATTCGCGCAGCGACAATAAGCGTCTGCTCGATCCCAAGGATAACAGCCTCTCTTTTCACGTTTGTCACAGCCCGCAGCGCGAGGTGGAAATACTGCACGATCGCCTGCTGGCGATGCTGGAAGCCGATCCGACGCTAACGCCGCGCGACATTATCGTTATGGTGGCTGATATTGACAGCTATAGCCCGTTTATCCAGGCGGTATTTGGTAGCGCGCCAACGGAGCGCTATCTGCCTTATGCCATTTCCGATCGGCGGGCGCGTCAGTCACATCCGGTGTTACAGGCATTTATCAGCTTACTTTCGTTACCGGACAGCCGCTTTGTCTCCGAGGATGTTCTGGCGTTGTTAGACGTACCGGTATTGGCTGCCCGCTTTACGATCAACGAAGAAGGGCTGCGTTATTTGCGCTTGTGGGTCAATGAGTCAGGTATTCGCTGGGGAATTGACGATGACAACGTGCGCGAGCTGGAACTTCCTGCCACGGGGCAGCATACATGGCAATTTGGCCTGACGCGTATGCTGCTGGGGTATGCGATGGAAAGCGCCCAGGGCGAGTGGCAGTCGGTTCTGCCTTATGACGAATCCAGCGGTCTGATTGCTGAGCTGGTCGGGCATCTGGCTTCTCTGCTGATGCAGCTTAATATCTGGCGGCGCGGTCTGGCGCAGGAGCGACCGCTGGAAGAGTGGTTGCCCGTTTGTCGCGATATGCTCAATGATTTCTTCCTGCCCGATGCGGACACGGAAGCGGCAATGACATTGATTGAACAGCAGTGGCAGGCCATTATCGCCGAAGGCGTCGCGGCGGAATATGGCGACGCGGTACCGATTTCGCTACTGCGGGATGAACTGGCGCAGCGTCTGGATCAGGAACGTATTAGCCAGCGTTTCCTGGCGGGCCCCATCAATATTTGTACGCTGATGCCGATGCGTTCCATTCCGTTCAGAGTCGTTTGCCTGCTGGGAATGAACGACGGCGTATACCCGCGCCAGCTTGCGCCGTTGGGTTTTGACCTGATGAGCCAAAAACCCATGCGCGGGGATCGTAGCCGTCGCGACGATGACCGCTACCTGTTTCTGGAAGCGTTAATCTCGGCGCAGCAGACGCTGTATATCAGCTACATCGGTCGCTCCATCCAGGATAATAGCGAACGCTTTCCCTCTGTACTGGTGCAAGAATTGGTGGATTACATCGGGCAAAGCCACTATTTGCCGGGCGACGAAACGCTGACCTGTGATGAGAGCGAAGCACGAGTTAAAGCGCATATTACGCGTCTGCATACCCGTATGCCTTTTGATGCGCAAAATTACCAACCCGGCGAACAGCAAAGTTATGCCAGAGAGTGGTTGCCTGCGGCGAGTCAGTCGGGGAAAGCGCATTCTGACTTTGTGCAGCCGCTTCCTTTTACGATGCCGGAAACATTGACTCTGGAAAGTCTGCAGCGTTTTTGGGCCCATCCGGTACGCGCATTTTTTCAGATGCGGCTTCAGGTTAATTTCCGCTCGGAAGAGAGTGAGATTCCTGATGCGGAACCGTTTGAATTAGAGGGGTTGACGCGATATCAACTTAACCAACAGTTGCTCAATACGCTGGTTGAAGAAGACGACGCCGAACGCTTGTTCCGCCGTTTCCGGGCTGCGGGAGAGTTGCCTTACGGCGCGTTTGGCGAAATATTCTGGGATGCGCAATGTCAGGAGATGCAGCAACTGGCAAGCCGGGTTATCGCCTGCCGTAAGCCGAGCCAAAGCCTGGAAGTGGATCTGCTTTGCAATGGCGTTCAGCTAACCGGCTGGCTACCGCAGGTACAGGAGGATGGATTATTGCGCTGGCGTCCCGCTTTAATCAGCGTTGCGCAAGGTGTGCAACTTTGGCTGGAACACCTTGTCTATTGTGCCAGCGGCGGGAGTGGTGAAAGTCGCCTGTTTTTGCGCAAAGAGGGAGAATGGCGATTTCCGCCTCTTGATAAAACGCAGGCAATGGCTTACCTGGCGCAACTGATTGAAGGCTACCGGGAAGGCATGTCTTCTCCGCTATTGGTACTGCCGGAAAGCGGCGGCGCATGGATAAAAGCCTGTTATGACGCTGAAAATGATGTCATGTTAGACGACGATGATACCTTACAGAAGGCCAGGACAAAGTTTTTACAGGCTTATGAAGGCAACATGATGGTGAGCGGCGAAGGCGAAGATATCTGGTATCAACGTCTTTGGCGTCAGCTGGAATCTGAAACGTTGCAGGCTATCATTGCGCAGTCCCGACATTACCTGTTACCGCTGTTTCGTTTTAATCAGTCTCGTTGATTGTATGAAAATCGCGCAATTAAAAGGCTTCGACTATGATGCGCTCTTCGTCACGGACTGATTACTGATAAAAAGATGCTGCCTGGTTCAGTACAATAATATCCCGTTCTGCTCAGGTCGATGGTTTATGTGGCCATACAGATGAGTGGGAATGAAAGTTAATGATGAGGTCCGTGAATGCCCCGCAGCACCTGGTTCAAAGCGTTATTGTTATTGGTCGCCCTCTGGGGGCCTGCAGTTCAGGCGGATATCGGTTGGCAACCGCTGCAAGAAACTATCCGTAAAAGCGATAAAGATACCCGGCAGTATCAGGCGATACGTCTTGATAATGACATGGTGGTGTTGCTGGTATCCGATCCGCAGGCTGTAAAGTCGCTTTCTGCGTTAGTGGTGCCCGTTGGAGCGCTTGAAGATCCTGAGACTCATCAGGGGCTTGCTCATTATCTTGAGCATATGTGCCTGATGGGGTCAAAAAAATATCCGCAGGCGGATAGCCTTGCCGAATATCTTAAAAGACATGGTGGTAGCCACAACGCCAGCACCGCGCCTTATCGAACAGCCTTCTATCTGGAGGTTGAAAACGACGCGCTTCCAGGCGCCGTAGATCGCCTGGCCGACGCCATTGCCGCGCCATTGCTCGATAAAAAATACGCCGAACGCGAACGAAACGCGGTGAATGCCGAGCTGACGATGGCGCGCACCCGCGACGGTATGCGTATGGCGCAGGTAAGCGCCGAAACCATTAACCCGGCGCATCCAGGCTCGCACTTTTCTGGCGGCAATCTGGAAACGCTAAGCGATAAGCCGGGAAATCCGGTGCAACAGGCGTTGATCGCTTTTCATGAAAAATACTATTCAGCTAATCTGATGAAGGCGGTGATTTACAGTAATAAACCCTTGCCGGAACTGGCGCGTATTGCCGCCGCAACCTATGGTCGCGTGCCGAATAAACAGATTAAAAAACCGGAAATTACCGTACCTGTCATCACCGAGGCGCAGAAGGGCATCATTATTCATTACGTGCCGGCGCTACCGCGTAAAGTGCTGCGCGTGGAGTTTCGTATTGATAACAATAGCGCGCAGTTCCGCAGCAAGACCGATGAACTGGTCTCTTATCTGATTGGCAATCGTAGCCCAGGGACGCTCTCTGACTGGCTGCAAAAACAAGGACTGGTCGAAGGCATTAGCGCGGATTCCGATCCGATTGTTAATGGTAACAGCGGCGTATTTGCCATTTCGGCAACGCTGACCGATAAAGGTTTGGCCAATCGTGATGAAGTCATCGCAGCTATCTTTAGCTATCTCAACACGTTACGTGAAAAAGGGATAGATAAACGTTACTTTGACGAGCTGGCGCATGTGCTGGATCTCGACTTCCGCTATCCGTCGATTACCCGCGATATGGACTATGTCGAGTGGCTGGCGGACACTATGATCCGCGTCCCGGTAGCGCATACGCTGGATGCGGCGAATATCGCCGATCGTTACGATCCTGCCGCTATCAAAAATCGCCTGGCGATGATGACGCCGCAGAATGCGCGCATCTGGTACATCAGTCCCCAGGAACCCCATAATAAGATTGCGTATTTTGTGGATGCGCCTTATCAGGTCGATAAGATTAGCGAACAGACGTTTAAAAACTGGCAGCAAAAAGCACAGGGCATTGCGTTGTCGCTGCCGGAGTTAAACCCCTATATTCCTGATGATTTTACGCTTGTTAAGAATGACAAAAACTACGTACGGCCAGAACTGATTGTCGATAAAGCGGATTTGCGCGTGGTTTATGCGCCGAGTCGTTATTTCGCCAGCGAGCCAAAAGCCGACGTGAGCGTGGTATTGCGTAACCCGCAGGCGATGGACAGCGCCCGCAATCAGGTACTGTTCGCCCTTAATGATTATCTGGCGGGAATGGCGCTAGATCAGCTTAGCAACCAGGCGGCGGTGGGCGGCATTAGCTTTTCCACTAACGCCAACAATGGTCTGATGGTCACTGCGAACGGTTATACCCAGCGTTTGCCGCAGCTTTTCCTGGCGTTGCTGGAAGGATATTTTAGCTACGACGCCACGGAAGAACAGCTGGCGCAGGCGAAATCCTGGTATACGCAGATGATGGATTCTGCGGAGAAGGGAAAAGCCTACGAGCAGGCGATTATGCCGGTGCAGATGATTTCGCAGGTGCCTTATTTTTCCCGAGATGAACGTCGCGCTTTGCTGCCGTCCATTACGTTGAAAGAGGTGATGGCCTATCGTAATGCGTTAAAAACGGGCGCTCGTCCGGAATTTCTGGTTATAGGAAATATGAGCGAAGCCCAGGCGACCTCTCTGGCGCAAGATGTCCAAAAACAGCTCGCGGCGAACGGAACGGCGTGGTGTCGCAACAAAGACGTGGTGGTTGAGAAAAAGCAGTCCGTAATATTTGAAAAAGCGGGCAGTAGCACCGACTCCGCGTTAGCCGCGGTCTTTGTCCCGGTCGGCTACGACGAGTACGTCAGCGCCGCCTACAGCGCGATGTTAGGTCAGATTGTTCAACCGTGGTTTTACAATCAGCTACGAACCGAAGAGCAACTGGGATACGCCGTTTTCGCCTTTCCGATGAGCGTTGGCCGTCAGTGGGGAATGGGATTCCTGCTACAGAGCAACGATAAACAGCCCTCTTACCTGTGGCAACGCTATCAGGCATTTTTCCCTGACGCCGAGGCGAAGCTGAGGGCGATGAAGCCGGAAGAGTTCGCCCAAATTCAGCAGGCGATCATTACGCAAATGCGCCAGGCGCCGCAAACGTTGGGCGAAGAAGCATCCCGTTTAAGCAAGGATTTCGATCGGGGTAATATGCGCTTTGACTCGCGTGATAAAATCATCGCTCAGATAAAATTGCTGACGCCACAAAAGCTTGCCGACTTCTTCCACCAGGCGGTGGTGGAACCACAAGGTATGGCAATATTGTCACAGATTGCTGGTAGCCAGAATGGAAAAGCAGAATACGTGCATCCGACAGGCTGGAAAGTGTGGGATAACGTCAGCGCATTGCAGCAAACGTTACCTCTAATGAGCGAAAAGAATGAATGATGTCGCCGAGACTCTTGATCCGCTGCGCTTGCCCCTGACAGGCGAGCGTCTGATTGAAGCATCAGCGGGCACAGGCAAAACGTTTACTATCGCGGCGCTGTATCTGCGGTTATTGCTCGGTTTAGGCGGCAGTGCCGCATTTCCCCGCCCGTTGACCGTTGAAGAACTGCTGGTGGTAACCTTTACGGAGGCCGCCACTGAAGAGCTGCGTGGGCGAATCCGCAGTAATATCCATGAGTTGCGCATCGCCTGTCTGCGGGAAAGCACGGATAATCCGCTGTATGCCCGCTTGCTGGAAGAAATTAGCGACAAAAAGCAGGCCGCGCAGTGGTTATTACTGGCGGAACGACAAATGGACGAGGCCGCGGTCTTTACCATCCACGGTTTTTGCCAGCGTATGCTCAGCCTGAACGCTTTCGAATCCGGTATGTTGTTTGAGCAACAGCTTATTGAAGACGAATCTTTGTTGCGTTATCAGGCCTGCGCCGATTTCTGGCGGCGTCATTGCTATCCGCTGCCGCGCGACATCGCGCAGGTGGTGTTTGACGTATGGAAGGGGCCGAAGGCGCTCTTAAAGGATATCGATCGTTATCTGCAGGGCGAAGCGCCGGTCATTAAAGCGCCGCCATCGCAGGAGGAGACGCTGGCATCGCGTCATGAACAGATCCTGGCGCGCATCAACCAGGTGAAGCAGCAGTGGTGTGAGGCGGTTAGCGAGCTGGACGCGCTAATCGAATCATCCGGTATCGATCGCAGAAAATTCAACCGCGGCAATCAGGCGAAATGGATCGAAAAGATCACCGCGTGGGCGCAAGAAGAGACCAAAAATTATCAATTACCCGAGGCGTTGGGAAAATTTTCACAGCGTTTTTTAGCTGAGCGCACCAAAGCTGGCGGCGTGACCCCCCAGCACCCATTGTTTGTCGCCATTGATAACCTGTTGGGCGAACCGCTATCGATTAAAGATCTGGTTCTTACCCGAGCGCTCTCAGAGATCCGTGAAACGGTGGCTCAGGAAAAACGCCGGCGCGGCGAGCTGGGGTTTGACGATATGCTCAGCCGTTTAGATACCGCGCTGCGTAGTGAAAGCGGCGAGGCGCTGGCTACGGCGATTCGTACCCGTTTTCCGGTGGCGATGATCGATGAATTTCAGGATACCGACCCACAACAGTACCGTATTTTTCGCCGTATCTGGCGACATCAACCCGATACGGCGCTATTGCTGATTGGCGATCCTAAACAGGCGATTTATGCGTTTCGTGGCGCGGATATTTTTACCTACATGAAGGCCCGCAGCGAAGTGAGCGCGCACTATACGCTTGACACTAACTGGCGCTCCGCGCCGGGGATGGTGAATAGCGTTAACAAGCTGTTCAGTCAGATGAACGACGCCTTTATGTTCCGCGATATTCCCTTCAGTCCGGTAAAGTTTGCGCCCAGAAACCAGTCGCTGCAATTTAAAGTGAATGACGCGCCTCAACCGGCGATGACCCTGTGGCTAATGGAGGGGGAAAGCTGCGGTTCGGGCGATTATCAAAGTTATATGGCGCAGGTGTGCGCCACGCAAATTCGCGACTGGCTGCGTGCCGGGCAAACGGGCGACGCGCTGCTGACGAACGGCGATTCGTCGCGGCCCGTTCGTGCCTCGGATATCAGCGTGCTGGTGCGCAGCAGGCGGGAAGCCGCGCTGATACGGGATGCGCTGACCTTACTGGCGATCCCCTCCGTCTATCTTTCTAACCGCGACAGCGTATTCGAAACGCTCGAAGCGCAGGAAATGCTGTGGGTGTTGCAGGCGGTGATGGCGCCCGAACGTGAGAATACGCTGCGTAGCGCTCTGGCGACATCAATGATGGGCCTTACCGCGCTGGATATCGAAACGCTTAACAATGATGAAAATGCGTGGGATGCGGTTGTCGAAGAGTTTGATGGCTACCGACAGATTTGGCATAAACGCGGCGTGATGCCGATGCTGCGTGCGCTAATGTCGGCGCGCAATATTGCTGAAAACCTGCTGGCGACGGCGGGAGGCGAACGTCGGCTGACGGATATTCTGCATATTAGCGAACTGTTACAGGAAGCCGGTTCGCAGCTGGAAAGCGAACATGCCCTGGTGCGTTGGCTGGCGCAGCATATCCTTGAACCCGATAGCAATGCTTCCAGCCAGCAACTACGTCTGGAAAGCGATAAGCATCTGGTGCAAATCGTCACCATTCATAAATCGAAAGGTCTGGAATACCCGCTGGTCTGGTTACCTTTTATCACCCATTTCCGCGTGCAGGACCAGGCTTTTTATCACGACAGGCACTCCTACGAGGCGGTGCTGGACCTTAGTCACGCCGAAGAGAGCATAGCACTGGCGGAAGCCGAACGCCTGGCGGAAGACCTGCGCCTCCTTTATGTCGCGCTGACCCGTGCAGTGTGGCATTGCAGCCTCGGCGTCGCGCCGCTGGTACGGCGTCGCAGCGATAAGAAAGGCGAGACGGATGTGCACCAAAGCGCGCTTGGGCGACTCCTGCAAAAAGGCGAACTGATGGATGCCGCAGGCCTTCGCGCCTGTATTGAGGCGCTATGCGACGAGGATATCGTGTGTCGAACGCCAGGCAATACGGATAACGACCGCTGGCAAATTGCCGCTGCATCGCACGCGGAACTCAGCGCCAGAACGCTGCAACGCCTGCTTTATGATAGCTGGCGCGTCACCAGTTATTCCGGTTTGCAGCAGCGGGGACATAGCGTGGCGCAAGATCTTATTCCTCGTTTCGACATTGACGCCGCAGGCGTTGGCGAAGCGGCGGAAGCGCCGACAATGACGCCGCATCACTTTCCTCGCGGGGCATCGCCGGGAACATTTTTGCACAGCCTGTTTGAAGAGCTTGATTTTACTCAACCGATAGACCCCCAATGGGTACAGGAAAAACTGGAGCTGAGTGGTTTTGAGACGCGATGGGAGCCCGTACTTACCCGCTGGCTGGACACCGTGTTGCACGTTCCCCTTAACGAGACGGGCGTTAGTCTGAGCGTGCTGACCGAGCGTGAAAAACAGGTCGAAATGGAGTTTTATCTGCCGATTGCCCAGCCGCTTACCGCCGGAGAGCTGGATGCGTTGATTCGTCGATACGACCCGCTTTCAGCAGGTTGCCCTGCGCTGGATTTCATGCAGGTTCGCGGCATGTTAAAGGGCTTTATCGACCTGGTGTTCCGTTATGAGGGGCGCTATTACCTGCTCGACTATAAATCTAACTGGCTGGGCGAGGATAGCGCCGCTTATACCCAGACGGCGATGGCTGCGGCGATGCAGGCGCATCGCTATGATTTGCAGTACCAGCTTTATACGCTGGCATTGCACCGTTACCTTCGTCATCGAATAGCGAATTACGACTATGAACGCCATTTCGGCGGCGTCATCTATCTCTTTTTACGCGGGGTGGATAGCGAACGTCCGCAGCAGGGTATTTTTACCACTCGCCCTGCGGCGGCGTTAATTAACCAACTGGATGATATGTTTGCAGGTGAAATAAGTGAGGAGGCGCAATGACAATCCAGGAGCGGTTGCTGGAGGCCGTTGAACAAAAACTCTTACGGCCCATTGATGCCCAGTTTGCTTTAACCGTCGCCGGTAACGACGATCCCGCCGTGACGCTGGCGGCAGCGCTGCTTAGTCATGACGCAGGTGAAGGTCACGTGTGTCTGCCGTTATCGCGTTTAACGTTAACGGAGGAGGCGCATCCCTTACTGGTCGCCTGGATAAGCGAAACGGCTACGCCAATCGACTGGAAAAAGCGGTTACTGGCGTCTGCGGCGGTTAGCTGTGGCGATAGCCCCGCGCCGTTAATTCTGTGCGGCGATCGCCTCTACCTGAATCGCATGTGGTGCAACGAGCGTACGGTTGCGCGCTTTTTTAACGAGGTTAACCAGGCCATCGCCGTAGATGAAGATCAGTTATCCCGTATTCTGGACGCGCTATTCCCTCCGACAGACGAGGTGAACTGGCAAAAGGTGGCCGCCGCCGTAGCGCTAACTCGCCGTATCTCCGTGATTTCAGGCGGTCCCGGCACCGGTAAAACCACCACCGTCGCGAAGCTGCTGGCGGCATTAATTCAAATGGCGGATGGCGAACGTTGCCGTATCCGGCTGGCGGCGCCGACCGGGAAAGCGGCCGCACGCCTGACGGAGTCGCTCGGCGCGGCGTTGCGTCAGCTTCCACTTACCGATGCGCAGAAAAAGCGTATACCGGAGGACGCCAGTACGCTGCACCGACTGCTAGGTGCACAGCCCGGCAGCCAGCGATTACGCCATCATGCGGGCAACCCGCTGCATCTGGACGTGCTGGTGGTCGATGAAGCATCAATGATTGATTTGCCGATGATGTCACGTTTGATTGACGCTCTGCCGCCGCACGGGCGGGTCATTTTTCTTGGCGATCGCGATCAGTTGGCATCCGTTGAGGCGGGCGCTGTGTTGGGCGATATTTGCGCCTATGTCAACGCAGGGTTTACGGCGGAACGTGCCCGACAACTAAGTCGACTAACAGGGAGCGCCATTCCGGCGGGGGCCGGAAGGCAAGCCGCCTCTTTACGCGATAGCCTCTGTTTGTTGCAAAAGAGCTACCGTTTCGGCAGCGATTCTGGCATCGGCAAGCTGGCGGCGGCGATTAACTGCGGCGACAGGTCGGCAATCCAGGCTGTTTTTCAGCAGGGGTTTAGCGATATAGAGAAGCGTACATTGCAAAGCAGCGACGATTATGCCGGGATGCTGGATGAAGCGCTGGCGGGCTATGGTCGCTACCTGCGGTTGCTGCATGAGAAAGCGACGCCGGAGGCAATCCTTCAGGCTTTCAATGAGTATCAACTGCTTTGCGCGCTGCGCGAAGGCCCATTTGGCGTGAGGGGACTGAATGACCGCATTGAGCAGGCGATGGTGCAGCAACGAAAAATTCAGCGGCATCCGCATTCTCGCTGGTATGAAGGGCGTCCGGTAATGATTGCGCGCAACGATAGCGCGTTGGGGTTATTTAACGGCGATATTGGTATTGCGCTCGATCGCGGGCAGGGGTTACGCGTCTGGTTTGTGATGCCGGACGGCACGATCAAGTCCGTTCAGCCCAGCCGTCTGCCGGAACATGATACAACCTGGGCGATGACGGTACATAAATCACAGGGGTCTGAATTTGATCACGCCGCGCTGATTTTACCCAGCCAGCGTTCGCCGGTCGTGACGCGGGAGCTGGTGTATACCGCTGTTACGCGGGCGCGGCGGCGGTTATCGCTGTATGCCGATGAACGGATCCTGGCAGGCGCGATTGTGACGCGTACAGAACGGCGCAGCGGATTAGCCACCTTATTTGATGAAGTCAGTCGTACCGGATAAGACGAGTTCTCGCCGGATGGTGACGCGTAGCGTCTTATCCGGCCTCCAAATGATGCTTTCGAACGTAGGCCTGATAAGCGCAGCGCTATCAGGCCCTCCTTGTTATCCTAAATCCGCCATCAGCACCTTTGAACGTCGCTGATAGTTATACATTTTTTTCTTGCTCTCAGGCAGTAACTCAATATCGACAGGCGTGAAACCGCGCTCCTGGAACCAGTGAATACTGCGCGTCGTCAACACAAACAATTTACGCAGCCCCATTTGCCGCGCCTGGGTGGCAACCCGCTCCAGAAGCACTTCTCCACGCGATGAGCTGCGATAATCCGGATGTACCGCTACGCAGGCCATTTCGCCTATTTTCTCTTCCTCAAAAGGATACAGCGCCGCGCAGGCGATAGTCATATTATCGCGCTGAATAATGGTAAACTTATCGATCTCCATCTCCAGTTGTTCACGGGAACGGCGTACCAGAATGCCCTGCTGTTCCAGTGGGCGGATAAGCTCCAGAATACCGCCAATATCGTTGATGGTGGCGCGGCGGATCTGTTCGGCGCTCTCCATGACGATCTGCGTACCGATACCATCACGCGAGAACAATTCCTGTAATAGCGTGCCATCTTCCTGATAGCTGATCAGATGGCAACGACGAACGCCGCTACGACAGGCTTTTACCGCGCCGCGCAAAAAACGTACGGTTCCGGAGTTGTAATCGCCCTGCGCTTCCAACTCTTCCACCCGCGCCTGCGCTTCATTCGGGAAGAGTTCAGAAATGATGCCGCCCTCGCTATTGGTAACGCCCTGAGAAGAACAGAAACCGATCATTTTTTCCGCTTTCAATTTAACGGCGAGTTGAGTGGCAATCTCTTCTGAGGTCAGATTAAAACTTTCGCCGGTCACTGAGACGGCGACCGGCCCCATCAGAACGATCGCGCCGTTATCCAACTGGCGGTTGATCGCATCTTCATCAATGCGCCGGATACGGCCGCTATGACAGTAGTCCACGCCATCATCAACGCCCAGCGGCTGCGCAATGGTGAAATTGCCACTGACGACATTAATGTGCGCGCCCTGCAACGGCGTATTGTTCAGACTCATCGACAGACGGGCGGTAATATCAAGCTGGAGTAAACCGGCGGCCTGTTTCACCAGCTCCAGTGCTTTGGCGTCCGTCACCCGCGTGTTTTTGTGGTAAATCGGTTCATGATGATGCGCGGCCAGATTGGCGTCGATTTGCGGTCGCGCGCCATACACCACGACAAGGCGAATACCGAGGCTATGCAGTAGCCCGATATCGTTAACGATGCTGGAAAAATTGTCATGCTCAATGGCTTCGCCGCCGAGCATAATGACAAAGGTTTTTCCGCGATGGGTGTTGATATAGGGAACTGAATGGCGAAACCCTTCTACCAGTTCGGTTTTACGTTCCTTTATCATTGCGCGCCCCACTAGTGAATTATTATTCGAAATTAGTGTATTTTTATTCTGTTTTTGTCCTATGTGCAAGCGTAAATTTTATGCGGTCCGATCGCTTTTCTTAGTAATGCCGTGAATATAAAAAGAATGTTTACCCTTTTATAGATGACAGATTATGCGTCATTCGCTAAAGTTTCCGGTCAATTTGGATGAACTTTGTATGATCTCTATTTAGTTTTTGCTCGGGAGAAGCATGTCGGGAGCCAATTCAGCAATCAGCCGTCGCCGTTTACTACAAGGCGCGGGCGCCATGTGGCTATTAAGCGTGAGCCAGGTCGGGCTGGCTGCCGTAAGCCAGGTCGTTGCGGTGCGTATCTGGCCTGCGTCCAGCTATACCCGCGTCACGGTAGAGTCGAATCGTCTGCTGAAATATAAACAATTTGCCTTAAGTAACCCGGATCGCGTGGTGGTAGATATTGAGGATGTGAATCTGAACTCGGTGCTTAAAGGCATTGGCGCGCAGATTCGCAGCGACGATCCGTATATCAAATCCGCAAGGGTAGGGCAGTTTGATCCTAAGACTGTGCGTATGGTCTTTGAGCTAAAACAAAACGTGAAGCCGCAGCTATTTGCGCTGGCGCCTGTGGCAGGCTTTAAAGAACGTCTGGTGATGGATCTTTATCCTGCCAATGCGCAGGATATGCAGGATCCGCTGCTGGCGCTGCTGGAAGACTACAATAAAGGCGATCTGGATAAACAGGTGCCGCCTTCGCAAAGCGGGCCGCAGCCCGGTAAAGCGGGGCGCGATCGTCCCATTGTCATTATGCTTGATCCGGGACACGGCGGCGAAGACCCCGGCGCGATAGGCAAATACAAAACGCGTGAAAAAGACGTGGTGCTCCAGATAGCGCGCCGCCTGCGCGCGTTGATCGAAAAAGAAGGCAACATGAAGGTCTATATGACGCGCAATGAAGACATCTTCATTCCGTTAAAAGTCCGGGTGGCGAAAGCGCAGAAACAGCGCGCCGACCTGTTTGTCTCTATTCATGCGGATGCCTTCACCAGCCGGCAGCCTAGCGGTTCATCCGTATTCGCGCTATCGACCAAAGGCGCCACCAGTACCGCGGCGAAATATCTGGCGCAAACGCAGAACGCCTCGGACTTAATTGGCGGCGTGAGCAAAAGCGGTGACCGTTATGTCGACCATACGATGTTCGATATGGTGCAATCGCTGACCATTGCCGATAGTTTGAAATTCGGTAAAGCGGTGTTGAAGCAGCTTGGTAAAATTAATGACCTGCATAAAAACAAGGTCGAGCAGGCGGGGTTTGCGGTGTTAAAGGCGCCCGATATTCCGTCTATTCTGGTCGAGACGGCGTTTATCAGTAACATTGAAGAAGAACGCAAGCTCAAGACCGCGACGTTCCAGCAACAGGTCGCAGAGTCGATTCTGGCGGGCATTAAAGCGTATTTTGCCGATGGGGCGACGCTGGCGAGAAGAAGTTAACCTGAGATGACGGCGAGTTTATTGCGCGGGTAGGTAGGATGGATGCTGCCCGCACTGTCGTTGCGGACCAGACGACAGATACAAAAAAACACCCGTAAGGGTGTTCATTAAGTTGGTTGCGGGGGCCGGATTTGAACCGACGACCTTCGGGTTATGAGCCCGACGAGCTACCAGGCTGCTCCACCCCGCGTCCGTGGATGCGCACTATACTCCGCTGAGCTTTTGTTGCAACCCTTTTTTCATATAAATCGCTAATTTCTCATGAATTGCGCAAATACACCGCAGATAGCGCGATTTTTAAACGAATTTACATAATGAGATCGCGATCGCATTTCATTACTCCGGACGGTTTGTTATCTTCACCGGGCACTTTCGATTACGCAGAAGACGAGACACCATGAAAGGACGTTGGGCAAAATATGTGGCGACAGGCGTAATGCTGGCAATGCTGGCTGCCTGTTCATCAAAACCGACCGATCGCGGTCAGCAATATAAGGACGGGAAATTTACCCAGCCCTTCTCCCTGGTAAACCAGCCGGACGCGGTGGGCGCGCCGATTAATGCTGGTGACTTTGCCGAGCAGGTCGACCAGATCCGTTCCGCGTCGCCACGTTTATACACCAATCAAAGCAACGTCTATAACGCTGTCCAGAACTGGTTACGTTCCGGAGGCGATACGCGCACTATGCGCCAGTTTGGTATCGATGCCTGGCAGATGGAAGGCACCGACAACTACGGTAACGTCCAGTTCACGGGCTACTATACGCCCGTCGTTCAGGCTCGCCATACGCGCCAGGGCGCGTTCCAGTACCCTATCTATAGTATGCCGCCAAAACGCGGACGCTTACCGTCCCGCGCTCAGATCTACGCAGGCGCGCTGAGCGATAAGTACATCCTGGCCTGGAGTAATTCGCTGATGGATAACTTTATTATGGATGTCCAGGGCAGCGGCTATATTGATTTCGGTGACGGTAGTCCACTGAACTTCTTTAGTTATGCCGGTAAAAACGGCTGGCCTTATCGCAGTATTGGTAAAGTGCTTATCGATCGCGGTGAAGTGAAAAAAGAAGATATGTCGATGCAGGCTATACGCGAATGGGGAGAGAAGCACAGCGAAGCGGAAGTGCGTGAATTACTGGAGCAGAACCCGTCGTTCGTCTTCTTTAAGCCGCAATCTTTTGCGCCGGTCAAAGGCGCCAGCGCCGTACCGCTGATTGGGCGAGCATCCGTCGCCTCCGACCGCAGCATCATTCCGCCTGGCACGACCTTGTTGGCGGAAGTACCGTTGCTGGATAACAACGGTAAATTTAGCGGTCAGTATGAGCTACGTTTGATGGTCGCGCTGGATGTCGGCGGAGCGATTAAAGGCCAGCACTTTGATATTTACCAGGGAATTGGCCCGGATGCCGGGCATCGTGCCGGATGGTATAATCACTATGGTCGCGTCTGGGTGTTAAAAAGCGCGCCGGGCGCCGGTAACGTGTTTAGCGGCTGATTGTGGTATTCTGCGACAACCGGATTGCCCGATAACGCGATCGCTATCGGGCCTGAAAATAGTGAGCAGGGGTGAGGAATAACCTCACCTTTTTTTATTCTGAGGTCATATGTCAGTGGTGATAAGTGATGCCTGGCGCCAACGCTTTGGCGGCACCGCGCGTCTGTACGGTGAAAAAGCGCTGCAGCGGTTTGCTGAGGCGCATATCTGCGTCGTGGGAATCGGCGGGGTGGGATCATGGGCGGCAGAGGCGCTGGCGCGTACGGGCATCGGCGCGATTACGCTGATTGATATGGACGATGTCTGCGTGACCAATACGAACCGTCAGATCCATGCGTTGCGTGATAACGTTGGGTTGGCGAAAGCGGAAGTGATGGCCGAACGGATTCGGCAAATTAACCCGGAGTGCCGGGTAACGGTTATCGATGATTTTATTACGCCGGATAATGTGGCGGGTTATATGAACGCGGGTTTTACCTATGTCATTGACGCCATTGACAGCGTTCGTCCAAAAGCCGCGCTGATTGCGTACTGTCGCCGATATAAGGTTCCTTTAGTGACCACTGGCGGCGCGGGCGGGCAGATCGATCCGACGCAAATCCAGGTCGCTGATTTGGCGAAAACCATCCAGGATCCGCTGGCGGCAAAACTGCGTGAGAGATTGAAACATAATTTTGGCGTAGTGAAGAACAGTAAAGGTAAACTGGGCGTGGACTGCGTTTTTTCCACCGAAGCGCTGGTTTACCCACAGGCGGACGGTTCCGTATGCGCGATGAAAGCTACCGCAGAAGGGCCAAAACGGATGGATTGCGCCTCTGGCTTCGGCGCGGCGACGATGGTGACGGCAACGTTCGGTTTTGTCGCCGTTTCCCATGCGCTGAAGAAGATCATGGCTAAAGCGGCGCGACAAGAATAAAAGGACGGGGCGGAGTGTCACGCAGACGCGTATCCGGCCCTGCGCCCTTTGTTAGCGAAAGAAGCGCTGTACCCTGCCGAACACCGGTTTCAGACGGGCGCGGAGATAATGGGAATATAAATTTTCAGATATGCATAGAAACAACCCGAACCATACCGCACAAAAGCAGAGCAGTTCCGCGTAATTAATGTGCTCGCCAAATATCATAATGGCAAGTAAGAACTGTAAAGACGGCTCTATATATTGCGCCAGTCCGGTGACAATCAACGAGGTGTGATTTAACGCGATGGCAAATAATACCAGTGGAATGATTGTCACTGGCGCCGTCATGACATACAAAAAGAAAGGAGTATTAGCGGATATAATTGGTCCGGTATCGCTAAAGAGAAAGATTAATAGTGAGACAGGCAATGCCCATAATGTTTCAATCGTTATCGATGTCATCACATCATAATGTATAAACTTTCGCGCCAGGCCATATAGCGCAAATGATAATCCCATGGTTAGCGCCAGCGCCGGGAAATGCCGTAGCATGATAATTTGAAAAGTCAGGCCACAGACACCGGAAAAAACGGCGATGGCCTGAAACAACGACAGTTTTTCTTTAAGAAAAATGCATCCCAGCGCAATAACAAATAGCGGGTTGATAAAATAGCCGAGGCTGGCATCAAGTACCAGATGATGGGTTAGCGCATAAATAAAAGATGACCATGAGACAATCATCAAAAGTCCGGCGATCATGCAGAAGAAAAAAGATTTTTTATCTTTCCAGGCATCATGAAATCGCGTTCGCTGCCGAAATAACAATCTTACTGCCAGTAATAATGGAATTGACCAGAACACCCGGTATATCAATATTTGTGCGAGATTTCCCCCTGATAAATATTGATAGTATAAAGGTGTTAACCCCCATAATATAAATGCCAGCACCACAAACATGGTACCGTTACGCAGATATTTTTCCACTTATCCATATCCTGTTATAACTTCACCCGATGCGTATGAATTTTCCAGTTCTCCTGCTACGCTACATCGAGTGGCTTTATTTACTCTAAAATCTTCACGCCGTTTTAACATGGATTCTAACATTGTAATTTCATTGTGATAGCTGATAAAAATCAAAAGAATGTTTATCAGGGAAATCTGATGCAGAAACTAATAAAGTGACTGGATTATTTTATCTGCATCGCCTGACCGCCGCGGACGGCGCTGTCAGGCGACAGAATATTTACGCTATTTCAACCCTTATGCGTTGCGGTAACAATCGCTTCGCTCAGCGCGTTCAACCCCTGACTACGTGAGGCGCTAAGCTGGGCGCGTAAACCCAGCTCATCAAACAGCGCCAGCGGTGAACGAGCCTGTAATTCGGCGGCGTTTTTTCCTTCCACCGCGGTGAGCAATACCGCCAGCAGGCCGCGGACAATCCGCCCCTCACTGTCGCCGAAAAAGTGCATCGTTCCGTTATCTGATCGGGTAAAGCCCAGCCAGACGCGGTTCTCGCAGCCGGCTATCTCCTTCGCCTGCGCTTTGCATTCATCCGGCAGAGCGGGGAGCTGTTTTCCTAACAGAATCAACTGACGATATTTATCCTCCCACTGGGTCAGCGGGAGAAAGATAGCGCGTAACGTCTCTTCCGTTACCGTTGTGCCGAACGGGTGTCCGGTATAAAGAGGGTTTGTCATTAATCCACCAGCAGTTCCAGCGCTCGGTCAACGGCGTTAACCAACGCATCCACATCATGTTGGGTATTATACGGCGCAAAAGAGGCGCGCAGAGTCCCTGTGACGCCAAGTTCCGCCAGCAATGGCTGGGCGCAATGTTGCCCGGCCCGGAGCGCAATACCGTATTCCGCCAGCAGCGTCACCATATCGCCGTGGTGCACGCCGACAAAATCAAAGGCCAGCAGGCTGGAGTCCTGGCAGCGGAACGAACGAAAGCCCGGGCGTTTCGCCAGTGCGTCTTCCGCCAGCGTCGCCAGCCCCCGGCTCCAGTTTTCGGCCTGTTCAATATCGATATCGGACAGCCATTCCAGCGCAGCGCTCAGGCCGATGACCCCGGCGACGTTCGGCGTCCCCGCTTCCAGCTTCCAGGGAGCGCTTTGAGTGGTGAAGCCTTCAAAGCTAACGTCACGGATCATCTTGCCGCCGCCGAGCCAGGGCGACATCGCCTCAAGAAGCTCCGGCTTACCGTACAGCACGCCGATACCGGTCGGGCCATACAGTTTGTGAGCGGAAAAAGCATAAAAATCGATATCAAGCTGCTGAACATCCGCCGGGAAGTGTACCGCGCCTTGCGCGCCATCCACCATCACTACCATTCCCGCCGCGTGAGCGGCGCTGATAGCGCTTGCGAGATCCGGGCAGCCGCCCGTTACGTTCGACATTTGCCCCAGCGCCAGAATCCGGCTGCGCGATGTGATCAGTTCCGGCAGACGCTCAACATCAGGAAGACGTCGGTCACTAAGCGGCAGTTTTATGACCTGCGCGCCGGTTTGTTGCGCCACCATCAGCCAGGGCACAAGGTTGGCGTGATGCTCGGCGACGCTAACGATAATTTCATCGCCGGGGCGCAGACGAGGACGGGCGTAACACTGCGCCACCATGTTGATCGCTTCGGTGGTGCCGCGTGTCCAGACGATACTTTTTTCATCGGGCGCGTTTAACAGCCGCGCTGCTTTTGCTCTGGCCGCTTCATATTGCGCCGTCAGGCGCTGCGCCTGCGCAAACTGGCTACGATGAACGTTACCGGCGCTCAAACAATAAAACTGGTGCGTGGCGTCAATGACTGCCTGTGGCTTTAATGCCGTGGCGGCGCTATCGAGATAAACACCCGCATCGGCTAGCGCGGGAAACTGCGCGCGAAACTGCGTGGGATTAAAAGCGTTCATGATATTCCTCGGTTCAGTTTACCGATCGTGGCGTAAAAGCGCGGCTGATACAAGGTTTGTCCTAACCATCGGAATCGTCTGTATATCCTGGCGAATTATGTAAAGGAGGTTATGCTGAATAATGTTAGGCGAATGTTTAAGCCTGTTACGGAGTCCGCTTTAAATAGCACAAACAGCTTTAAGGAGAAGAAGATGAAAAAGACTGCCGCAATTATCTCTGCATGTATGCTGACTTTTGCCCTGAGCGCCTGTTCCGGTTCTAATTACGTTATGCACACCAATGATGGACGCAGCATTGTGACCGACGGTAAACCCCAGACCGATAACGATACCGGTATGATTTCGTATAAAGACGCTAATGGCAACAAACAGCAGATCAATCGTACTGACGTGAAAGAGATGGTGGCTCTGGAAAACTAACCGTTTATTATACAAAAAAAAGCACCGCAATATGGCGGTGCTACATTAATCACTATGGACAGACAGGGTAAATGTACAGGAAGTGAAAAAGGGTAGTCTCGCTACCGTGGTCTGAATCGCAGACCAATTGCAAACACAACAACACAACATCACAACCGTAAGCCAAAAGCCCATCAGAACACGCATTCCGATAAAACTTTTCGTTCCGGCTCAGGAAGTGCCGCCACTATAGGTATTTGCTGGTAGAACCTCAACGGACAATTTATAATGTCTCAGATTAAAAAAACTAATAGGTTACATGTTGTTACCTATTTGTTAAATTCATTCGACATTAAGTCCAGAGGCCATGTCAAAACGATTACCTCCTTTAAATGCGTTACGCGTTTTTGATGCTGCCGCGCGCCATTTGAGCTTTACGCGAGCAGCGGAAGAACTTTTTGTGACGCAGGCCGCAGTAAGCCACCAAATTAAGTCACTTGAGGATTTTTTGGGGCTAAAACTGTTCCGCCGCCGCAATCGTTCGCTGCTGCTGACGGAAGAAGGCCAAAGCTATTTTCTCGATATTAAAGAGATATTTTCCCAGCTCACGGAAGCAACGCGTAAGCTCCAGGCGCGCAGTGCCAAAGGGGCGCTGACGGTGAGTTTACCGCCCAGTTTTGCCATCCAGTGGCTGGTGCCCAGGCTCTCCAGTTTTAACTCAGCTTATCCGGGAATTGACGTTCGGATACAAGCCGTTGACCGTCAGGAAGATAAACTGGCAGACGATGTCGATGTCGCGATTTTTTATGGCCGGGGAAACTGGCCGGGCTTGCGCGTCGAAAAATTATACGCAGAATATTTACTGCCCGTCTGTTCTCCTTTATTACTCACAGGCGAAAAACCGTTAAAAACGCCGGAAGATCTGGCGAAACACACGTTATTACACGATGCCTCCCGGCGTGACTGGCAGGCCTATACTCGTCAGTTAGGGCTCAACCATATTAACGTTCAGCAAGGGCCGATATTTAGCCACAGCGCGATGGTGCTACAGGCCGCTATTCACGGACAGGGGATCGCTCTGGCGAATAATGTTATGGCGCAGTCTGAAATTGAAGCCGGGCGACTGGTGTGTCCATTTAACGATGTTCTGGTGAGTAAGAATGCTTTTTATCTGGTTTGTCATGACAGCCAGGCAGAACTGGGTAAAATAGCCGCCTTCCGTCAGTGGATTTTGGCGAAGGCGGCGACGGAGCAAGAAAAATTCCGTTTTCGTTACGAACAATAATTAACTTAGGGTATGACCATGACCAGCCGTTTTATGCTGATTGTCGCCGCTATCAGCGGTTTTATTTACGTTGCTCTGGGCGCGTTCGGGGCGCATGTTTTGAGTAAAACCCTGGGCGTGGTTGAAATGGGCTGGATTCAGACCGGCCTGCAATATCAGGCGTTCCATACGCTGGCGATCTTTGGCCTGGCGGTGGCGATGCAGCGCCGTATCAGCATCTGGTTTTACTGGAGCAGCGTTTTTCTGGCGCTGGGCACGGTGCTGTTTAGCGGCAGCCTGTACTGCCTTGCGCTTTCGCATCTGCGCCTGTGGGCGTATATCACGCCTGTCGGCGGCGTCAGTTTCCTGGTGGGCTGGGCGCTATTGCTGATTGGCGCCATTCGTATGAAACGTAAGGGCGCGAGCCATGAATAAAGTTGTATTGCTCTGCCGTCCGGGGTTTGAAAAAGAGTGCGCTGCAGAAATTACCGATAAAGCGGGAAAACGGGAAATATTTGGTTTTGCACGCGTAAAAGAGAACGCAGGCTATGTCATTTATGAATGCTACCAGCCGGAAGATGGCGAAAAGCTGATTTCAGAACTGCCGTTCAGTTCGCTGATTTTCGCCCGCCAGTGGTTTGTGGTGGGTGAACTGCTGCAACATTTACCGCCGGAAGACAGAATTACGCCGATTGTCGGCATGTTGCAGGGCGTAGTGGAAAAGGGCGGCGAGCTGCGGGTTGAAGTCGCCGACACCAATGAAAGTAAAGAACTGATGAAGTTCTGCCGCAAATTTACGGTGCCGCTGCGCGCGGCTTTGCGTGATGCGGGCGTATTGACGAATTATGAAACGCCGAAGCGTCCGGTCGTTCATGTCTTTTTTATCGCGCCAGGATGTTGCTATACCGGTTATTCGCTCGCGCATAACAATTCACCGTTTTATATGGGCATCCCGCGTTTGAAGTTTCCGTCTGATGCGCCGAGCCGCTCAACGCTGAAACTGGAAGAGGCGCTCCACGTTTTCATCCCGGAAGATGAGTGGGATGAACGTCTGGCGAACGGCATGTATGCGGTGGATTTGGGCGCCTGTCCCGGCGGATGGACGTACCAGTTAGTGAAGCGCAATATGTGGGTCTACTCCGTAGATAACGGCCCGATGGCGCAAAGCCTGATGGACACCGGACAGGTGACCTGGTTGCGTGAGGATGGCTTCAGGTACCGTCCGAACCGGAATAATATTTCATGGATGGTCTGCGATATGGTGGAGAAGCCGGCCAAAGTCACCGCGCTAATGGCGCAGTGGCTGGTGAACGGCTGGTGTCGGGAGACGATTTTTAACCTTAAACTGCCGATGAAAAAACGCTATGAAGAGGTATCGCATAATCTGGCGTATCTTCAGGCGCAGTTGGATGAGCATGGCGTTAATGCGCAGATCCAGGCACGTCAGCTTTATCACGATCGCGAAGAAGTGACGGTGCACGTGCGTCGGTTGTGGGCGGCTGTTGGCGGACGTCGCGACGAGCGATAAAAACGCGCTGCCGTCATCCGGCGCGTCATCAGCGCTGGATGGCGCACGCTTATCCGGCCTATGACTGCGGCGCATCTGAAACAATATGCGTCACGTCATCCAGATGGCCGATGCGCGCCTCTCCTGAACGATTAAATTTACTTTTATCAATCAATAATAAAGACTGCGAGGCGCGTCTGAGCAGGATAGATTTAAAATCGGCGTTGATCGCATTGGAGTCCCACAGATCGCCGCCGCTGTCGATCCCCTCGCAGGAAAAGATGAACAGATCGATATCAAGCGATTTTAGCTGTGAGATAAGCGACGGATTAACGTAACAGCCATATTTACGTTCAAGCTGGCCGCCGGAACTTATCAGCGCAATGCGTTCGCGTTTTCCCAGCTCCTGGCAGATAGGATGGCTATTGGTAAAAACCTGAATGGGAATATCCGGCAACTGGCGGGCCAGATACCAGCAGGTTGAACTGGCATCCAGCGCAATCGTCATTCCTTCTTCTATCCACGCTAACGCTTCACGGGCAATATCGGCTTTATGCGCATAATGGCTTTTCAGGCGGATATGGAATGGATCGCCGCTGTCCTGATTTTCACGATGAATATATTTAGCTCGTCCGTGATTACGCAGCACTTTTCCCTGCGTCTGTAGTTCACTGAGATCGCGGCGGATGGTCTCTTTACTGACGTTAAGCCGGGTGGCCAGCGCTTCGGTGGTCAGACTTTTATGATTGATCAGCAGATCGACTATCGCTTGTTGGCGTGCCGCTTTCATTTTTCTCACCCCATCATTCGATGAACGCCCGCGTCATGCGGGCGCACCGGCAAGAGATTACGGCGTTACCCCTTTTTTTAAAAGAATATTTCCGTACTTCGCGCACTCACCTGTGATAACGATCGCAAACGCTTTTTGCGCCCGCTCATAAAACGCATAGCGGTCGATACGAACGATATCCGGGCACGGCGCTTCTAATGACAAAGCATCGCGATAACGCGCTTCAACGCTGGGATCGAGCGTGTCGCCTTCCACGGCGGCCATCATCACCAGCGGCGGGGCGTAGCTATCCAGCTCAAAGAGCGGAATAATTGCCCGCAGTAGATCGCTGACGCTAAGACCATCGGCGCGAATCACCTGCGGGCCCAGGCTATGCGCGGGAAAGTGAGCGTCGGAAAAAATGATTTCGTCCCCGTGGCCCATCTCGGCCAGCACTTTGAGCAGTGTCGGGGAAATTAACGGTGAAATGGTTTTTAGCATTTCATACTCCCTCAATAATTTCAGGTTCGGTTTGCGGCCAGAAATAGCGATACTGATAATTGACCTGCGCGCGCGCCTGTTCCGGGCTACTAAATTCGCCTACGCCGTACCAGCCAAACATGGCAGCGCCGGCCACGGTGGTTTCCGCGTCGTCCAGCACTTTGATAGGGATATCAAGCTGATTCGCTTTAATTTGATTCCATAAAGCGTTGCGACTGCCGCCGCCAACCAGTAACAGTTCTGTGGCGTTAAAATGGCCGATTTTCTCCAGCGTGCGCAGATTACGCTGAAGTTGCGCCGTCAGGCCTTCCAGCGCGGCGCGATAGAAATGGCCGCGGGTGGTATTGAGCGTCACGCCCTGCCAGCCTGCATTTTGGCAGGCGAGCAGATCGCACTGCATCCGCACGCCTTCCGCGCCAGCGGGAATAGCGCGCGCTTCGTCGATCAGCGTTTGCCATGGCGTTTCCGGCGTCCACAGCAGTTTTCGTACCCATTCGAGTACGCCGGAGGCCAGCCACTGCATTCCGGGGTTATAAAGCCCCGACTGACTGTCCAGTTCACAGGTCGAGCCTGGATACTGGCTGAGCAGCGAGGTATCCACCTGACCGCTGCGCACCATCAGAATCTCCCAGGTTCCTGAGGAGAGCACCGGTTCACCTTGCTGCGCGCCAGCGCCGAATAACGCGAACTGAGTATCGTGTCCGGCAGAGATCACCGGCACACCCGCCGGGAGACCGAGTAGCCTGGCCGCGTCTGTCTGTAGCGTGCCTATCTGGGCGCCCGCTTCCACGATACGCGGGAACAGGCGGCGCGCCAGGCCCGTCGCCTGCAGGATTTCCGGACTAAAGTCGCGCTGATGGATATCCAGTAGCTGGCTGGTGCCTGCCATAGTGATATCGGTCGTAAACTCGCCGGTCAGACGGTGGTTAATCAGCGACGAGATAAACAGCCAGCAGTGAGCTTGTTCCAGCAGGCGCGGATGATTCTCTTTAAGCCAGACCAGTTTATACAGCGTGTTAAAGCTGAACGCGCCGACGCCGGAGAGCGTCTGCAATTGCCGGGGCGAGATAAAGCGCCCAATCGTTTCCATC
The DNA here is from genome assembly GCF_046567715.1 of Salmonella sp. 741265116_PST. Lineage (NCBI taxonomy): Bacteria > Pseudomonadati > Pseudomonadota > Gammaproteobacteria > Enterobacterales > Enterobacteriaceae > Salmonella > Salmonella sp. 741265116_PST. Next base: position 136,743 of record NZ_JBKFPH010000006.1, read on the forward strand.
ACGGCAGCGGTTCGCGGGCATTTCCAACTGATGACCGGGTAGAGCAGCTCGCCCTGCGCATCGACCAGCGCGCCATCGACGCCGAACGTAGTCACCGTAATACCGCGAACAACACACTCCGACAGGGCGCTGGAAAGTGACCTGCAACAATCGGCGAAACGTTGCAGGATGGCGTCCAGCGACCACTGATGCCAGGTGCTATTTTCTGCGGCAATGTCGCTGGCGTTAGCGGTTGAGGCGCGGGCGACAATTTTCCCCAGGCGATCAACGGCGATCGCCCGAACGTTAGTCGCACCGCAGTCGAGAACCAGGATAACGTCTTGTTTCATAGATAACTCCATAAACGCCGCCCGATGGCGCTACGCTTATCCGGCCTACGGTTCACGCGCCCGTAGGCCCGGTAAGCCTGCGCCACCGGGCTAAGCCGCATTAACGTTTATACAGCGGGCCATAATTCTGGCAGGCACGATAATCCTGGCCTTCGATATCCATACCGTGAGCCGCCCAGGCGGAAGGACGGTAGATCTTCGCCTCCTCCACGTTGTGCATACATACCGGGATACGCAGCATCGCGGCGAGAGTAATAAAGTCCGCCCCTACATGGCCGATGGTGAGTACGCCGTGGTTAGCGCCCCAGTTCGCCATCACCGAATAGACATCGGTAAACGGGCCTTTGCCGGTAAGACGCGGCGCAAACCAGGTGGTAGGCCAGGTAGAGTTGGTGCGGGCATCGAGCTGATCGTGCATCGCTTTCGGCAGTTCGACGCTCCAGCCCTCGGCGATTTGCAGTACTGGTCCCAGGCCTTTGATGATATTCACGCGGGTCATGGTGAATGGCACGCCGCCTTCGGTCAGGAAACGGGATGAGTAGCCGCCGCCGCGGAAGTATTCGTGAATCGCCGGGCACCATTCAGTGGCCGCCAGACACGCATCCGCCTCTTGTTGGCTGATTTCCCAGTGTGGTTTCATGGTCGGCTTGCCTTCGCTGTCGCGCTGTTTACAGGCACCGTCCAGAGCGGCAGAACCGGAGTTAATCAGGTGAATAATGCCGTGTTCCGCCAGGCCGCTGAGCGCCTGGCCAGTGACGCGTTCTACGGCTTCCGGCGACCAGTAGGTTCGCACGTCGGCGAATATCTGCGCGGTACCGGTGAGTTGATGGCCAAACAGCATCGCTACGCCGTTCAGACTGTCATTTTCGGTGGCGACGACAAACGGTTCGCGTACGCCGTTCCAGTCAAAAGAGCTATTGAGCAGCGCTTCGGCGGTATCGCCGTTCGGGTATTGATCGGTCCAGTGGCGCTGGCCCTGGAAGCCGGCGGCAATGGCGTTGTAGCCCAGCGATTCTTCAACTAACCCTTTGTCTGCCAGCGTCTTGTTGCCCTGCATCATGTCGCGAATACACATCGCCATCAGCAGGCTCTCTTTTAACACCGCGCGGTTCTGGGCTTCATTGCGCTTATACTGCGAGGCGTTCTGATCTTCGCCGTAGCGGAAGTTTTTATCCGCCCACGCCAGCGCCATCTCCAGTTCGGCCTCATCATAAATTTTTTGATCGATACGGCGGCGCAGTTCGGTCATATCTACCGCTTGCACCTTCATGCCCAGCCAGGATTCAAAGAAGTTATGATCGACAATGGAACCCGCGATCCCCATCGACACGCCGCCGACGGAGAGGTAGCTTTTGCCTTTCATACTGGCTACCGCTAACCCTGCCCGCGCAAAACGCAGCAGTTTTTCTTCGACGTCGGCGGGAATGGAGGCATCGTCGGCATCCTGCACGTCATGGCCATAAATGGAGAACGCCGGAATGCCTTTCTGGCTGTGCGCCGCCAGCGCCGCGGCAAGGTAAACCGCCCCGGGACGCTCTGTGCCGTTAAAGCCCCAGATGGCTTTCGGACGCATCGGGTCCATATCAATGGTCTCGCTGCCATAGCACCAGCACGGCGTAACGGTAATGGTCACGCCCACGTTCTGGCTACTGAATTTTTCTTCACAGGCGGCGGATTCCGCCATTCCGGCAATACAGGTATCCGCAATGACGCACTCCACCTGTGCCCCACAGGCGTGGCGGATTTTCTCGGTGATGAGCGCCGCCGTCGCTTTCGCCATGTTCATGGTTTGCTCTTCGAGCGACTCGCGTACGCCCATACGACGTCCATCAATCACCGGGCGGATACCGATTTTCGGTAAGCTGATTTTTTTCATGACAGATTCCTCACGTTATTCGGATAAATGTTCAGTTTGTCGCCGCTTGTGAACGGAAACGGGCAAAAATGAAGATGACGGCAAAGCACAATGCCGGAACCAGTTCGGCGGTCGGGATTTTGCCTGCGGCGTCGCTAACGAAGCCCATTACTGGCGTGACAATACCGCCGCCAATGATGGTCATGACGATAAAAGACGAGCCGTACTTAGTGTCCTGTCCCAGATTTTTGATACCCAGCGAGAAGATGGTCGGGTACTGGATTGACATAAATGCGCTACACAACGTCAGCGCCAGCAGGCCGATATGTCCGCCGCTAAAGGCGGAAATCAGACACAGGAGCATGGCAAACAGGGCGTAGGCGGCCAGCACTTTATGCGGCGCGAAGCGGCTGATAAGCCAGGTCCCGGTGAAACGGCCGATAAAGAAGCACACCATCGTGCCGGTCAGGTAGTTGGCGGCGAAACCGGGCGTCATTCCAGGGATCTCCTCAATGGCGTAGCGGATCAGATAGCTCCAGCAGGCGGTTTGCGCCCCCACGTAGCAGAACTGCGCCAGCACCGCCCAGCGCCAGTGGCGGATACGGATGAGTCGGGAGAGAGAAGATAAGAAAGAGCTTTGTTTAGCATCGCTATGATCGTCACTTTGCAGGGCCGGAAATTTGGTCAGCATAATCAGCAGCGCAACTACTAATACGATGGCGACGATAATCATGTATGGCGTTTGTACCGATAACACCAGGCTGTGTTTATAGGCGCTAAGCTGATCCGGCGTCATTTTATCAAGCGCTTCTTGCGATTGATGCGGCACGTTAGACAAAATAAGGCTTTGCCCAAACACAACGGCGATAATAGCGCCAAAGGAGTTAAAAGTTTGCGCCAGATTAAGCCGGAAATGCCCGCCGCTTTCTGGACCTAATACCGTAACAAAAGGGTTGGCCGCAGTTTCAAGGCAGCCTAAACCGGCGGCGATGATAAACAGGCCAATTAAAAATAATGTGTAATTCATTATCTCGGCGGCAGGCCAGAATAATGCGGCGCCAACAGCATACAAAAAAAGCCCGGTGATAATCCCTGCTTTATAACTGAGTTTTTTCATCAAAATCCCAGCGGGAATTGGAATGACGAAATAACCGAAATAAAAGGCTGACTGAATAAGCCCGGCCTGAAAGTTAGTTAGCGTAAAAGCTTGTTGAAACTGCGGTAATAAAATGTCATTCAGATTATTGGCGACGGCCCACAGAAAAAATAGCGAGCAAAGTAAGGCGAATGGAATAATGTAGCGCTTGCTCTTGCTTTGCTCTGCATCCACAGCACGAAAACTCTGCGTTTGTATTGTTGTGTTTCCCATAGCATCCTCATCGGTTCAGAAGCTTTTGCGTGCGGTCGGTTCTGGTCACCAGACCGTAAAATTAGGTGAGTTCGCTTTTCTTACCGGTAATAAATTGGCGTCCGGAATGAACTCATGGAGTCATTTTCAAATAAAAAAGGCCTTTTAATATGATGGCGGTCACATTTATACCTGAGAGCAGAGCGTTCTGTGATTATCATCACTTTAATTTTCATAAAAAAATGACCGTTTGAGATGTTTAATTTAAAAAACCACAGACTGAATGCCCGAATTAAATTATTGCCACGAAAACGGGCAGTAGTAACTTATTCTTCATCTTTGCCCGTTTTAAAAAATATTATTAAGAGCGGGCATTTATCGGCGAGAGAAACGGTAGTCGTCTGGTTTATCGTGGCGAATTAATTGATGTGAATCACAAAATATCGTTATTTAAATTCCCTTCTCTTTATTCAGTATGATGATAGTTGCTAACTATTCGATTATTTCAACAGGACAGCAGCGCGATGCGAAAGGCGGTTTTGTTGTCTCATTTTGAATCACAGAGAGAGGTAAATAATGGAACGAAATAGACTGGCGCGGCAGATTATTGATACCTGTCTGGAAATGACGCGGTTAGGGTTAAATCAGGGGACGGCAGGTAACGTGAGCGTACGTTATCAGGGCGGAATGCTGATTACGCCGACGGGGATCCCCTACGAGAAGCTGACAGAGTCGCACATTGTCTTTATTGATGCAGACGGTCAGCATGAGCAGGGCAAGCTGCCTTCCAGCGAGTGGCGTTTTCATATGGCGGCATACCAGACGCGCCCTGATGCCAATGCCGTGGTACATAACCACGCGGTCCATTGTACGGCAGTCTCGATCCTCAATCGCCCGATTCCGGCGATTCACTACATGATTGCCGCCGCGGGTGGAAACTCTATTCCCTGTGCGCCCTACGCCACTTTTGGCACCCGCGAACTTTCTGACCATGTTGCCGTGGCGCTTAAAAATCGTAAAGCGACGCTGTTACAGCATCACGGGCTTATCGCTTGTGAAGAAAATTTAGACAAAGCGTTGTGGCTGGCGCATGAAGTGGAAGTGCTGGCGCAGCTCTATTTAAGTACGCTGGCCATTGTCGATCCGGTACCGGTACTGGATGACGAGGCGATCGCTATCGTACTGGAGAAATTTAAAACTTACGGATTACGTATTGAAGAGTGATGTCAGGAGACAGGCGATGGCGAACAGAATGATTTTGAATGAAACGGCATGGTTTGGCCGGGGAGCGGTGGACGCATTAACCGATGAGGTGACGCGCCGCGGTTATCATAAAGCGCTGATTGTTACCGATAAAACGCTGGTGCAATGCGGTGTGGTCGATAAAGTGACAAGCAGAATGGATGCCGCAGGGCTGGCGTGGGAGATCTATGCGGGCGTGATCCCTAATCCTACGATTTCTGTTGTCCAGGAAGGGCTTAAGGTCTTTACCCAAAGTGGCGCGGACTATCTCATCGCCATTGGCGGCGGTTCTCCGCAGGATACCTGCAAAGCGATCGGTATTATCAGTAACAATCCGGAATTTGCCGATGTGCGCAGTCTGGAAGGGCTATCGCCGACCCGTAAACCCAGCGTGCCGATTATGGCGATCCCGACAACGGCGGGAACCGCGGCGGAAGTCACTATCAATTATGTGATTACCGATGAAGAGAAACGGCGCAAATTCGTTTGTGTCGATCCGCATGATATTCCGCAGGCGGCATTTATCGATGCCGATATGATGGACGGTATGCCGCCCGCGCTGAAAGCGGCAACGGGCGTGGATGCGCTAACCCATGCTATTGAAGGCTATATTACCCGGGCCGCATGGGCGCTGACGGATGCCTTACATATCAAAGCCATTGAGATTATTGCTGGCGCGCTACGCGGCGCCGTAGCCGGAGAAAAAGAGGCCGGTGAGGCGATGGCGCTGGGGCAATACGTTGCCGGGATGGGGTTTTCCAATGTGGGGCTGGGGCTGGTGCATGGGATGGCGCATCCGCTGGGCGCGTTTTACAACACGCCGCATGGCGTCGCGAATGCTATTTTGCTTCCGCATGTGATGCGTTTTAATGCCGGGTCTACCAACGAGAAATTCCGTGATATCGCCCGGGCGATGGGGGTGAAGGTAGAAGGATTGAGTCTTGAAGAGGCGCGTAATGCCGCAGTGGAAGCCGTATTTGCGCTAAATCGCGATGTGGGAATTCCGCTGCATTTGCGTGATGTCGGCGTTCGAAAAGAGGATATCCCGGCGCTGGCCCAGGCGGCATTCGATGATGTCTGTACGGGCGGCAATCCGCGTGAAGCGAGTCTGGCGGACATTGTCGAACTGTATCATATCGCCTGGTAATTTTGCCGGATGGCGCTGCGCTTATCCGCTCTACATTTCGTGCAGTCCTGTAGGCAGGATAAGGCGTTCACGCCGCCATCCGGCAACAAAACTACCGCGCCAGCCGTAGCTGCTGTAAGTTTCCGTCGATATGTAAATCGGTTTGCAAACGTGCAATATCGCGGCAGAGAAATGCCATTTCTTTATGCGTCTCAAGCTTTTTGCGCCACTTTTCCGGCACCTCGTCCAGATGGGCGTAAATTCCCTCCAGATTTTGAAACTGAATCAACAGCTGGGTCGCGCTTTTGGGGCCGATACCGGCAACGCCGGGGACTTTCGAACTACTGATTCCTGCCAGACCCCAGTAATCCGGCAACTGCCGGGGAAGTACGCCAAACTCTTTTTCAATAAACGGCGCGTCCAGCCAGCGTTTCTGGAAGTAGTCGCGAATGCGCAATCCCGGAGAGAGCAACTGGCAATAGCCTTTATCGGTTGACACAATGGTTGCCTGGTGTCCGGCTTCGGTAACTTTTAGCGCCAGCGTCGCCGCCAGATCGTCCGCTTCGTTACCGTCTGATGCCCAGCAGCGTACGCCGCGCTGTTCAAACGCGGCGCGTAGGGCGGGCATTTCATTATGTAAATCGTCAGGCATCGGCGGACGTCCTGCTTTGTAGTCCGGCAAACGCTGGTGACGCCAGCCGCTGCTGCGCGCGTCGTCATCAAATACCGCGACGGCATGGGTTGGCTGGCTGTGGATAATCAATTGATCGAGCGCGTGTTGGCAGGTTTTCACACAGGGCGATCCCTGAACGGCGTGAATACGGCGAATCAAATTGAGCGCGTCGATGATAAGCAGATGAGCAGCCACGGTGTTCTCCCTTACAAACCTGCGCGTAGGGTAACATTCACGGCGGGGGGAGGCGAGCATTGCGAAATAGCGCTATCCGTAGGCCTGATAAGCGAGGCGCCATCAGGCAACAAAAGCCGGATGGCGGCGAGCGCCTTATCCGGCCTACAGATCCTAAAATGTGCTGAGAATTAATCGCAGGTAACGATCTTCATCGCCAGGCCGCCGCGCGAAGTTTCGCGGTACTTAGCGTTCATGTCTTTACCGGTTTCGTACATGGTCTCAATCACTTTATCGAGGCATACGCGCGGTTCGCTGGTACGGCGCAGCGCCATACGCGCGGCGTTGACCGCTTTGACTGAAGCAATCGCGTTACGCTCAATGCAGGGAACCTGTACCTGACCGGCAACCGGATCGCAAGTTAACCCCAGATTATGCTCCATGGCGATTTCTGCGGCGATACACACCTGCGCCGGACTACCGCCCAGCAGCTCGGCCAGACCCGCTGCCGCCATGGAACAGGCCACGCCGACCTCTCCCTGACAACCCACTTCGGCGCCGGAAATAGAGGCGTTCATCTTATACAGCGAGCCAATCGCACTGGCGACCAGCATATAGCGAGCAAGCGAGTTAGCATTTACTTCGCGGATAAACTTGTCATAGTACGCCAGCACCGCCGGAACAATACCACATGCGCCGTTAGTCGGCGCAGTGACTACTCGTCCGCCTGCGGCATTCTCTTCGTTCACCGCCAGCGCGAACATATTGATCCAGTCGACGACCGCCATCGGATCGGTGGTGGTCTTATCCTGACTGACCAGCACCCGACGCAGCGCCGCCGCGCGACGCGGAACGCGCAGTTTGCCCGGCAATACGCCCTCGGTGGTGATACCGCGCTCAATACCGCTGCGCATCACCTCCCAGACCCTGGCGAAGTGCTGCTCCAGCGCTTCTTTACTGTGCAGGGCCAGTTCGTTTTGCATCATCAGACCGGAGAGCGACAGACCCGTCTCCTGGCAGTGGCGCTGTAAATCCGCGGCGGTTTTATAAGGGTACGGTACGTTAACGGGTTCGCTATTCGTCAAACCAAAGTGCTCTTCATCGACGATAAAGCCGCCGCCAATGGAGTAGTAGGTTTGGCTGTAGAGCACCTTATCGCCCGCCAGCGCGGTAATACGCATCCCGTTTTCATGCAGAGACAGGTTGTCGGCGTGGAAATTCATGCACTTATTGACCGGAAATTCGACTTCATGCTGCCCATTAGCCAGTAGTAAACGCCCATGGGTGTTCACATCCTGGATAAAGGACGGAATGGCGTCGATATCGACGGTGTCCGGCAGATTCCCCGCCAGGCCCATAATAATGGCGATATCAGTGTGGTGGCCTTTACCCGTCAATGACAGAGAGCCGTAGACATCCACCACGACGCGGGTGACATCTGTAAGGATATGGCGGGCAATCAGATCGTCCGTGAACTGCTTGCCTGCTTTCATTGGTCCGACGGTGTGAGAACTGGAAGGGCCAATGCCGATTTTAAAAATATCGAATACGCTAATCATAGGGCATCCATTGCGGTTGTATCATAGAGAAGCGCCGCGGTAAGCGGCGCTAAAGGACTTAGCTGAACAGTGAGTAGAAAATAGCGGAGATGGCAATCAGGCCCATAATCACAACGAATACGTTGCTGATATGACCGCTGTACTTACGCATTGCCGGTACTTTCTGGATGGCATACATCGGCATCAGGAACAGAATCATCGCGATGATCGGGCCGCCCAGGGTTTCAATCATGCCCAGGATGCTGGGGTTCAGCGTCGCCACAATCCAGGTGGTGACCAGCATGAACAGCGCGGTAATTTTATTCAGTTTGTTGATTTCGATGGATTTACCTTTACCACGCAGCGATTTAATCACCATCCCGTTAAAGCCTTCACGCGCGCCCAGGTAGTGGCCGAGGAAGGATTTGGTGATAGCAATCATCGCAATGATCGGCGCCATCCAGGCGATGATCGGCGCGTTAAAGTGGTTTGCCAGGTAAGACAGAATAGAGATGTTCTGCTCTTTTGCCGCTGCCAGATCTGCCGGCGTCAGGCTCAGCACGCAGCTGAAGACGAAGAACATCACGGTCAGCACCATCATGATGTGGGCGAAGGCCAGAATTTTAGAACATTTCTTCTCTGCGCCTTCACCGTACTCTTCACGCTTCGCAACCGCGAAGGAGGAGATGATCGGGGAGTGGTTGAAAGAGAAAACCATCACCGGAATCGCCAGCCACAGCGTCATCCACAGACCGTTACCGGTAGACGCGGCGGAATCAAAGGACAGCGTTTCCAGCGCCGCGCCGTTCCACTGCGGGATCAGGTACAAGGCCAGCAGCATCAGCGCAGCGACGAACGGGAATACCAGGATACTCATCGCCTTAACGATCATTTGCTCGCCGAAGCGCACGATAGTCATCATGCCAACAATCAGGATCAGGGAAAGAATCGCCCGCGGCGGCGGATTAATCGCTAACTGGTGGGTCAGGAAGCTTTCCACGGTATTAGTAATCGCCACGCTGTAAACCAGCAGGATGGGGTAAATCGCGAAGAAGTAAAGCAGGGTAATCAGTTTACCTGCGCCGATACCGAAGTGTTCCTCAACGACTTCAGTGATGTCTTCACCCGGGTTTTTACCGGACAGCACGAAGCGGGTTAAACCACGGTGTGCGAAAAAGGTCATCGGGAAAGCGAGAATCGCCATGATGATGAGCGGAATCATGCCGCCGACGCCTGCGTTGATCGGCAGGAACAGAACGCCCGCGCCGATTGCCGTGCCGTAAAGGCCCAGCATCCACATGGTATCCGTTTTGCGCCATGCGCTTCGAGAGTCAATCGAAGCAATCGTGCTGGTCTGAGTGGTTTCCATCTATTTCTCCTGGAGGATGCTAAAAATCAGGTTGCTGGTCTAATCCAATGAAAAAAGACCTGATCGTAAAATGAAATCTGCTTAGGGACGCTTTTTATATAATTTTTCGCCGTAATAATTTTCGGGCGGAAAGATACATTTAAGTGATGAATCTATCAGTGATCCCGATCTCAAATGCAATAATCCGCTTCTTACATGGATAAATTTGGACCATTAATCTATTAAAAAAACGTCATAACGAATTTCCGGGCGCGAAGGCTACCATTAACGATATAAGGCCGGAAAGATTGGGGCGCAAGATACGGAGGTTTGACTATAAAAATCAAGGTTTTTAGTGGATTCTGGCGAAGAATAAGAGTTTGGACCGATAAATCACGGTAAGAGGAGTGAAGTAAACGTTTGCCTGGCAATCTATTTATGATGAATTATAAATGGTGTTTATAAAACAATGCGGGCTATGCCTCTGATGATCATCATAAAAAATGAAGGCATGCGTTAATTGCCATACCGCAATGAAAGGAATGGGAGAAGCGCCCGGCTGCTGGCGGCAACCGGGCATAAGCGCTAAGCGCAGATCTCGTAACAGGGGATGTAGGCGGAACCCGGCAATTTCATACGATGCTGCGCGACGAATCCCTGCAGCAGATCGTCCATGCGACGCATCATCTCTCGATCGCCGTGGATTTTATACGGACCATTAGCTTCAATGGCGCGTATCCCGACCTCCTTCACGTTCCCCGCGACAATACCGGAGAAGGCGCGCCGCAGATCCGCCGCCAGAATCTCAACCGGCTGATCCGGGTACAGTTTCAGGTTGGCCATATTCTCATGCGACGGTTCAAACGGTACCTGCAGATCCGGTGCAATACGCATCGACCAGTTAAAACTATAGGCGTCGCCGGTATCGCGGCGATTCTCTTTCACTTGCGGCATCGCTTTCTTCATCAGCCGCGCTACCTCCGCCGCATCGTCAATGATGATGCGGTAATGACGGCGGGCCGCTTCGCCCAGCGTATGGGTAATAAATTCATCCAGCACGCGGAAGTAATCGGCGCTCTCTTTTGGTCCGGTCAGGATCAGCGGCAGCACCTGATTTTTATTGGCTGGATTCATCAGAATCCCCAGCAAGTAAAGCAGCTCTTCCGCCGTACCCACGCCGCCCGGGAAGATGATGATACCGTGTGCGATACGGACGAACGCTTCCAGGCGTTTTTCGATATCCGGCATGATGATCAGTTCGTTCACCAGCGGGTTAGGCGGTTCAGCCGCAATAATGGAAGGCTCAGTCATGCCGATAAAGCGGCTGTCTTTATAACGCTGTTGCGCGTGACCGACCGCCGCGCCCTTCATGGGGGCTTCCATCGCCCCAGGGCCGCAGCCGGTGCAGATGTTCAGCTCGCGTAATCCCAACTGCGTGCCGACGCGACGGGCATACAGGTACTCGTTTTCGTTAATTGAGTGGCCGCCCCAGCATACCACCATGTTTGGCGCTTCGCCGACGTGCAGCGCCCGGGCGTTGCGCAAAATGGAGAACACCAGATTGGTGATATGTGTTGAGCTTTCAAGATCCAGATGCTGGAAACGGCCGGCATTGTGGATCTGCCCATTCACAAAGAGAATGTCGCGCAGCACCGCGAACAGGTTAGCCTGTAGCGCACGAATAATCCGCCCGTCAACAAAGGCGTCTTCAGGCGGATTAATCAATTCCAGCTTCACGCCGCGCTCGCGGCGCAGTACGTTAATATCGAAATTTTCAAAGCGGGACAGCAGCTCTTTGCTGTTGTCGGTCAGGCTGCCGGAGTTAAGAACGGCAAGTGAACAGTTACGAAACAGTTGATACAGGTCGCTACTGGCCGTGCGTTTCAGCATGTCCACTTCCAGTTGCGACAACATATCCATTGAGCCAAGCGGGCTAATATGTGTAATCAAGTAAACTCCTTATGGGACGCAACACGCCATTCCCTGTTGATTACAATAGCCCTGGCTGATGACCTTTCACAACCTTACATGCGCAATCCGGCACGCAAAATTGACAAAAAAAATTACTGTCGCGCCAGCCTGCCTGTGGCGGGCACGAAATCGGTATTGCTGCGCCAGGGATTAATGTCCAGCCCGCCGCGGCGGGTATAGCGCGCATAAACGCTTAACGTTTCCGGCTGGCAGAAGCGCAGAATGTCATTAAAAATACGCTCTACGCACTGCTCGTGAAATTCATTATGGTGACGGAAGGAGACCAGATAACGCAGCAGTTTTTCCCTGTCGATTTTGCGCCCGCGATACTGAATTTGTATCGAGCCCCAGTCCGGTTGGTGGGTGATCAGGCAGTTGGATTTCAACAGATGACTGACCAGCGTCTCCTCTACTTGCTTCTCGCCGCTGACCGCATGTTGCAGATAGTCGGTAGTAAACTGGTAGTTGTCGATACTGATATCCTGATCGTCAATACAGGTGCCGTGGAAATGGGCGACAGGCTGTCCTTCCAGCTCATCAAGACGATGAAGCCTCACGCTAACGTTGCCCTGCGCGCAGGCGCGCAGATCGCGCTCCAGCGTCTGGCGCACCGTCTCCCAGGTGTCAAAGCGCGTCTGGTTAAAGCTGTTCAGATACAGTTTAAAGCTTTTGGATTCGATTAAATTAACGCTGGTGTAATCCAGTTCGACATGCCCGACGGCGACCTGCGGAAGACCCTGGCTGTTAAGCCAGGAAAGTTCATACAACGTCCAGATATCCGCGCCGTGGAACGGCAAATTATCGGCTGTTAATCCGAGCGGGTCGCGATTCAAACTGCGCGGTACGCCCTGCAGCAGGCTGGCGTCATAATTGTCCCGGTAATCCGTTGATTTTCCGAGAGTCAGGCCATCGAGAGCCTGATGGTTTTCATAAGAAGACATGTTTCACCGTCATAAACCAGATACACTATGCGTCAAGTGTATCCTGGCTTTTATGAAGAGAGAAACTGGTGGACGAACTGACAGCGCAGGCGTTAAAAGCCTTTACGACGCGTTACTGCGACGCGTGGCAAGAAAAACACGGTAGCTGGCCGTTGAGCGAAGAACTGTATGGCGTACCTTCTCCGTGCATTATTTCTTCAACCCGCAATGCCGTTTACTGGCAGCCGCAACCTTTTGAAGGCGAAGAAAATGTAAACGCGGTTGAACGCGCCTTTGATATTATGGTACAACCTGCGCTCCACGCGTTTTACACCACGCAGTTTGCTGGCGACATGCCAGCGCAGTTTGCGGATGAAAAGCTTACGCTACTGCAAACCTGGAGTCAGGATGACTTTCGGCGCGTGCAGGAAAATCTGATAGGCCATCTGGTCACGCAAAAGCGGCTCAAGCTTCCTCCCACGCTTTTTATTGCGACGCAGGAAAATGAGCTTGAGGTCATTTCGGTCTGTAATCTGTCCGGCGAAGTGATTAAAGAAACGCTGGGCACCCGCAATCGTACCGTTCTTGCCGCAACGCTTGCGGAATTTCTTACGCAACTTAATCCTCTTCTGTAATCGTTTGCCCTAACGGGTGTGAGAGATCTCTTACAAAGTCTGTAGGAGATCGCCAGGATATCAGCGGGTACTGAGTCCCGTCTTTTTGTATAAGTCCATATAAAACAACCTATTAAAATGTTCTTACGCACTTTCATATGAAAATTTACTTAAGGTATTGTCTGTAAGCGTCTTGTAAGACAAGGTGAAACAGGCGATTCTATCTTCGTCGACAGGGAGTCGTACAACGAAGCGAACGTCAGGATGATGACGCTTCAGCAGGACACGCCAGGATGGTGTTACAAGGAAAGGCTTCAGGATGAAGCAAAGTGGAAAGCGCAGGATGCGTTAAAGGACACCTCCAGGACGGAGAACGAGAGCCGATCAGGATGTTTGGCGGGTCTGGATGACCAGGGACGCTTCAGGATGAAGCTATCACATCGGGGCGATGTGCGCAGGATGCAAACGTTCAGGATGAACAGGCCGTAAGGTCACAGGAAAAGTTGTCACGGATGAGCAGGGAGCATGAAAAGTAGCTGGAATGCTGCGAAACGAACCGGGAGCACTGTTTACACAGTGCTCCCTTTTTTTTGTTATTCTGCGCGCCAGATTTTCATCATTGAGGTTTTTAACATGACGACTCATGACCGTGTGCGTCAGCAGTTACATGCGCTTGAAACGCTGCTGCGCGAGCATCGCCACTGGCGGCTGGATGCGCCGCAGGCGCACCTGTTTACCAGCACTCAACCATTTTTTATGGATACCATGGAACCGCTGGAATGGCTGCAATGGGTATTGATCCCACGTATGCATACCCTACTTGATAATGCGCAGCCGCTGCCCGAAGCGTTCGCCGTCGCCCCTTATTATGAAATGGCGCTGGCGGCGGATCATCCGCAGCGGGAGGCGATCCTGGCGGTTTTGCAGGATCTGGATGCGCTATTCGTTCGCGATAAATCCTGATGCTGGAGATCCTCTATCAAGACCCGTGGCTGGTTGCCGTGAATAAACCCGCAGGCTGGCTTGTTCACCGGAGCTGGCTGGATCGCGACGAAAAAGTCGTGGTCATGCAAACGGTGCGCGACCAAATCGGCCAGCATGTTTTTACCGCCCACCGTCTCGACAGACCCACGTCTGGCGTACTGTTAATGGGGCTGTCCAGCGAAGCGGGGCGCCGCCTGGCGCAGCAGTTCGAGCAGCACCACATCCGTAAACGCTACCATGCCATTGTGCGCGGCTGGCTGATGGATGACGCAGTACTGGATTATCCGCTGGTGGAAGAGCGCGATAAAATTGCCGATAAATTCGCCCGCGAAGATAAAGCGCCCCAGCCGGCTGTAACGCAGTATCGCGGACTGGCGACAGTCGAAATGGCGGTGCCGACCGGGCGTTATCCCACCACGCGTTATGGCCTGGTTGAGCTGGAACCAAAAACGGGACGCAAGCACCAGCTCCGTCGTCATCTGGCGCATCTGCGTCATCCTATCATCGGCGACAGTAAACATGGCGATTTGCGACAAAACCGCAGCGCGGCGGAGCATTTTGCCTGTCGTCGCCTGATGCTTCATGCCAGCCGGCTTGAACTGACGCACCCCTTCACCGGACAGCCGTTGATGATTCAGGCCGGGTTGGATGAAACCTGGATGCAGGCGCTGACACAGTTTGGCTGGCGTGGACTTCTCCCTGACAATGAAAGGGTTGAGTTTACGGTGGCGTCCCGGCAGGATGAGACTCATCAGGCATAATTCAGGGAGATACGCATAATGGCGGAAATTGGTATTTTTGTCGGGACCATGTATGGCAACTCACTGCTGGTGGCGGAAGAAGCGGAGGCGATCCTCGCCAGACAGGGCCACAGCGCGACCGTGTTTGAAGATCCTGAACTGTCCGACTGGCAGCAATATCAGGATAAGGTAGCGCTGGTCGTTACCTCGACGACCGGGCAGGGCGATCTACCGGATAGCATTGCGCCGCTCTTTCACGGCATTAAAGATACAGTAGGTTTTCAACCAAACCTGCGTTACGGGGTGATTGCGCTAGGTGATAGCAGCTACCCCAATTTCTGTAATGGCGGCAAACAGTTTGATGCCCTGTTGCAGGAGCAAAGCGCGCAGCGGGTGGGGGAGATGTTATTCATTGACGCCAGCGAACATCCGGAGCCGGAGAGCCAGTCCAATCCCTGGGTTGAAAACTGGGGAACTTTACTTTCCTGAGGTAAATCCCTCCCCCCTACGGGAGGGTACCTTTTCGTTTGCTTGCATTGCCAGTAAGCAAATAACGACCTGTACGCAGTGTAAAGTAACTGAATCGTGTTAGCTTTGTGCATATGCCCGTAAAAGCGGCAGTTTTTTACGGGCGTTTTCATGTAATCAAGCGACCTGTTTCACATTCTTCTCTTTTTATTCCTCCTGCGTTGACGCCTGACGCCTTCTGATTTCATTTCCGTGAAGTGGCTTCCACTGTCCTGGGCTTTTGCCATAAACAGGCGTAATTCATCGCCAAAATACTGTGTTGTTGCACGGTGAGTGTGTGTGGCGCGCTTTTTATACTTTTCCTGCCAGTGAATAAAAGCATGCAGCGTGCAAAGCAAACGACCTAATAAAAGCTGCAACAAGGAAACGTTATCTCTGATTCCCTACCGGTTGTGCAGTTCAGAGTGAGCGTAGCTAACGCGAAATTTCAGGAGTGCAACAATGAGTTCATTAAGTCATGCGGCGAGCAGTGCGGAGAAACGCACGAACGCCCGCTATTGGATAGTGGTGATGCTGTTTATCGTCACATCCTTCAACTACGGCGACCGCGCCACATTGTCCATTGCCGGTTCAGAAATGGCCAAAGATATCGGCCTTGATCCGGTAGGCATGGGCTACGTCTTTTCTGCTTTTTCATGGGCCTATGTTATCGGGCAGATCCCGGGCGGTTGGCTGCTGGACCGCTTTGGTTCCAAACGCGTCTATTTCTGGTCTATTTTCATTTGGTCAGTCTTCACCCTGTTGCAGGGTTTTGTCGATACCTTTAGTGGTTTCGGCATTATTGTCGCCCTCTTTACGCTTCGTTTCCTGGTCGGTCTGGCGGAATCGCCTTCTTTTCCGGGCAACAGTCGCATCGTTGCGGCCTGGTTCCCGGCGCAGGAGAGGGGAACGGCGGTGGCCATCTTTAACTCCGCGCAATACTTTGCCACGGTTATTTTCGCGCCAATTATGGGCTGGCTGACGCACGAAGTGGGCTGGTCGCATGTCTTCTTCTTTATGGGCGGGTTAGGGATCATCATCAGCTTTATCTGGATGAAAGTTATCCATGAACCAAATAACCATCCGGGCGTAAATAAGAAAGAATTGGAGTACATCGCAGAAGGCGGCGCGCTGATCAATATGGATCAGAAAGACACGAAAGCGAAAGTACCGTTTAGCGTCAAATGGGGCCAGATCAAACAGCTGCTGGGCTCTCGTATGATGATTGGCGTTTACATCGGCCAGTACTGCATTAACGCATTGACCTATTTCTTTATTACCTGGTTCCCGGTCTATTTGGTCCAGGCGCGCGGCATGTCGATTCTCAAAGCGGGTTTTGTCGCCTCGGTTCCTGCGGTCTGCGGCTTTATCGGCGGCGTGTTGGGCGGCATCATTTCCGACTGGCTGATGCGTCGTACTGGCTCCCTGAATATCGCGCGCAAGACGCCGATTGTGCTGGGGATGTTGCTGTCAATGGTTATGGTGTTCTGTAACTATGTGAACGTGGAATGGATGATCATCGGCTTTATGGCGTTGGCTTTCTTCGGTAAAGGTATCGGCGCGTTGGGCTGGGCAGTAATGGCGGATACCGCGCCGAAAGAGATCAGCGGTCTTTCCGGCGGCTTGTTTAATATGTTCGGCAATATTTCCGGTATTGTGACGCCAATCGCGATTGGTTACATCGTTGGCACCACCGGTTCCTTCAACGGCGCGTTGATCTATGTCGGCGTTCATGCCCTGGTGGCCATTATCAGCTATCTGGTGCTGGTAGGCGATATTAAGCGTATTGAACTGAAACCTGCCGCAGGACAATTATCATGACAACGCAATCCAGTCCCGTTATTACGGACATGAAGGTCATTCCGGTTGCCGGACATGACAGTATGTTACTCAACATCGGCGGCGCGCATAACGCCTGGTTCACCCGTAACATCGTCGTCCTCACCGATAACGCCGGGCATACTGGCGTCGGCGAGGCGCCGGGCGGAGAAGTGATTTATCAGACGCTGGTCGATGCTATTCCGATGGTATTAGGCCAGGAAGTCGCCCGCCTGAACAAAGTGGTGCAGCAGGTGCATAAAGGCAACCAGGCCGCTGATTTTGACACCTTTGGTAAAGGCGCATGGACGTTTGAACTGCGGGTTAACGCGGTGGCAGCTTTGGAAGCGGCGCTGCTTGATCTACTGGGACAGGCGCTTAATGTGCCGGTCTGTGAGCTGTTAGGACCTGGTAAACAGCGCGATGCCGTCACCGTGTTGGGCTATCTCTTCTATATTGGCGATCGCACTAAAACCGATCTGCCGTATCTGGAAAGCACGCCGGGCAGTCATGAATGGTATCGCCTGCGCCATCAGGAAGCGCTGAACAGCGACGCAGTCGTGCGGCTGGCGGAAGCGTCTCAGGATCGCTACGGCTTTAAAGATTTTAAACTTAAGGGCGGCGTGCTGCCGGGCGAACAAGAGATTGATACCGTTCGCGCGCTAAAAAAACGCTTCCCGGACGCGCGTATTACCGTAGATCCGAACGGCGCCTGGCTACTGGATGAAGCCATTGCGTTGTGCAAAGGGCTGAATGATGTACTGGCCTACGCGGAAGATCCGTGTGGCGCGGAGCAAGGATTCTCTGGTCGTGAGGTCATGGCGGAGTTCCGCCGCGCTACAGGACTGCCGGTGGCGACCAATATGATTGCCACCAACTGGCGTGAAATGGGACACGCGGTGATGCTCAACGCGGTAGACATTCCTCTTGCCGACCCGCATTTTTGGACTCTCACCGGCGCCGTTCGCGTGGCGCAACTGTGCGATGACTGGGGGCTAACCTGGGGCTGCCATTCGAATAACCATTTTGATATTTCACTGGCGATGTTTACCCATGTTGGCGCGGCGGCGCCAGGCAAACCCACCGCTATTGATACGCACTGGATCTGGCAGGAGGGCGATTGCCGCCTGACTAAAAATCCGCTGGAAATTAAAAACGGCAAAATTGCCGTTCCGGATGCGCCAGGACTGGGCGTGGAGCTTGACTGGGAACAGGTGCGAAAAGCGCATGACGCGTATAAAACGCTGCCAGGTGGCGCGCGTAATGATGCAGGCCCAATGCAATACCTGATCCCCGGCTGGACTTTTGACCGCAAACGCCCTGTTTTTGGTCGTCACTAATTCTGAATAAGGACACAGTTATGAGTACTCAATTTACGACGCCTGTAGTGACTGAAATGCAGGTTATCCCGGTTGCGGGTCATGACAGTATGCTGATGAACCTGAGCGGCGCGCACGCCCCGTTCTTTACGCGCAACATCGTCATTATTAAAGATAACTCCGGTCATACCGGGGTTGGCGAGATTCCGGGCGGCGAAAAAATTCGCAAAACGCTGGAAGATGCGATCCCATTGGTGGTGGGAAAAACGCTGGGTGAATATAAAAATGTCCTGACCGCCGTTCGCAACCAGTTTGCCGATCGCGATGCGGGCGGACGCGGTTTACAAACGTTCGATCTCCGTACCACTATCCATGTGGTGACTGGCATTGAAGCGGCAATGCTTGACCTTTTGGGCCAACACCTGGGCGTCAACGTCGCTTCGCTGTTAGGCGACGGTCAGCAGCGCAGCGAAGTCGAAATGCTGGGTTATCTGTTCTTTGTCGGCAATCGCAAGGCTACGCCGCTGCCGTATCAGAGCCAGCCGGATGAGCAATGCGACTGGTATCGTCTGCGCCATGAAGAGGCGATGACGCCGGAAACGGTAGTGCGCCTGGCGGAAGCCGCCTATGAAAAATACGGCTTCAACGACTTCAAACTGAAAGGCGGCGTGCTGGCGGGCGAAGAAGAGGCCGAGTCAATCGTGGCGCTGGCGAAACGTTTCCCACAAGCGCGCGTCACGCTCGATCCAAACGGTGCCTGGTCGCTGAACGAAGCGATCAGCATTGGTAAATACCTGAAAGGTTCTCTGGCCTATGCAGAAGATCCGTGCGGCGCGGAGCAGGGTTTTTCCGGACGTGAAGTGATGGCGGAATTCCGTCGCGCGACCGGATTACCGACGGCCACCAATATGATAGCGACCGACTGGCGTCAAATGGGGCATACGCTGTCGCTGCAATCCGTCGATATCCCGCTGGCGGACCCGCACTTCTGGACTATGCAAGGCTCTGTACGCGTGGCGCAAATGTGTCATGAGTTCGGTCTGACCTGGGGCTCGCACTCTAACAACCACTTTGATATTTCGTTGGCGATGTTTACCCATGTTGCCGCGGCGGCGCCGGGTAAGATCACCGCGATCGATACCCACTGGATCTGGCAGGAAGGCAACCAACGTCTGACTAAAGAACCGTTTGAAATTAAAGGCGGCATGGTGCAAGTACCGACCAAACCGGGTCTGGGCGTTGAGCTCGATATGGATCAGGTGATGAAAGCGCATGAGCTCTATCAAAAACATGGCTTAGGCGCGCGTGACGACGCGATGGGAATGCAGTACTTAATTCCTGGCTGGACGTTTGATAATAAGCGCCCTTGCATGGTGCGTTAAGTCAGAGCCGGTTCCGTAAGGAACCGGTCCTTCTCTGGGTGTATGCTTAACAGGATCAACATGCGTAAGGACGACTTATGAAAATAGTGATCGCACCAGACTCGTATAAGGAAAGTTTGAGTGCTCTTGAGGTAGCGACCGCCATTGAACAAGGATTTCGCGAGATCTGGCCTGATGCCGATTACCTGAAATTGCCGCTGGCTGATGGCGGAGAAGGTACTGTCGAAGCGATGGTTGAAGCGACGGCGGGTCGAATCGTGCATGTTGAGGTCACCGGGCCGTTGGGGCATCGCGTCAATGCGTTTTATGGGCTTTCCGGCGATGCGCGTTCCGCGTTCATTGAAATGGCGGCCGCCAGCGGGCTGGAGCAGGTGCCGCCCGCGCAACGCGATCCGTTGAAGACCACATCATGGGGAACCGGCGAGCTGATCCGTCATGCGCTGGATGCGGGCGTTGAGCATATCATTATTGGTATCGGCGGTAGCGCCACCAACGATGGCGGCGCGGGGATGGTACAGGCGCTGGGGGCCAGGCTACGGGATGCGCAGGGCAATGATATTGCGCAAGGCGGCATTGGGCTGGAAACACTCGCCAGCATTGATATCAGCGGTCTGGATAAGCGTTTGTCGGCGTGTCATATAGAGGTTGCCTGCGATGTCACGAATCCCCTTACCGGCAAAGAGGGCGCGTCTGCGGTTTTTGGTCCGCAAAAAGGGGCGACGCCGGAAATGATTGAACGCCTGGATACGGCATTGACTCGCTATGCGCATTTGATTGCCCGCGATCTGCATGTCGATGTGTTGGATCTGGCAGGCGGCGGAGCGGCAGGCGGCATGGGGGCGGCGTTATACGCGTTTTGCGGCGCGCAGCTACGGCGTGGTATTGAAATTGTCACCGATGCGCTTCATCTGGAAGCGTGTCTTGCGGATGCTGATTTAGTCATCACTGGCGAGGGACGCATCGACAGCCAGACCATTCACGGTAAAGTCCCTATTGGCGTGGCAAACATCGCCAAACAGCATAACAAACCGGTAATTGGTATAGCGGGTAGCCTGACGGCTGACGTTGGCGTGGTTCATGAACATGGGCTTGATGCTGTTTTCAGCGTGATTTATACCATCTGCACGCTGGAGGATGCGCTGGAGAATGCCGCCGAAAATGTGCGTATGACGGCGCGAAACGTGGCCGCCACGCTGAAGATAGGGCAACTTTTACGCTGAGTTGTAGGCCGGATAAGGCGGTCACGCCGCCATCCGGCGAATATCAGCCCAATATTTTCTTCGCTTCACGCGCGACATTATCCATCTCATCCAGCAGCTCCAGAAACTCAGGCTCCAGCTCCTCTTCGTGGACGCCGCTGCGGAGCTGTTGCTCAATAAGCTGGCAAAGGTTCTTCATCCGCGGTACGCCGCTATAGCCGCAGCTCCCGTGTAGCTTATGGACCAGATCGACCAGACCGTTGGGATTTTCTCCCACCAGTTGTTCTTCAATTTTGTTGCGCACTTCCGGCAGGAAATCAATCAGCATTTGCAGCATATCCCGCGCCAGATCGGGCTTACCGGCAGCCTGGCGGAGCGCAAGCTGCCAGTCGAGCGTCGCATTCGGATTGAAGATAAACTCAGCCGGTTCCGGCGCCATCAGACGCGCTGCTACGTTGGCGCCGGGTTTATAGCGCAGCAACAGATTATGCAACTTCTCTTCTTCTATCGGTTTAGCCAGATAGTCGTTCATGCCCGCGCTGAGCAACTTCTCTTTTTGCCCGGCCATCGCATGTGCCGTAACGGCAATAACCGGTGTTTGCTGCTGATGAGGAAGCTGGTGAATCAACTCGCAGGCGCGTATGCCGTCCATATCCGGCATCTGGATATCCATCAAAATCAGATCAAACTGCATTTGTTTCGCCCGATCTACCGCCTGATGTCCGCTATCACAAAGCTCTACGTGCTGGACTTTATCTTCCAGTAACGCGCCGATAAGTTTCAGATTGGCGGGATTATCATCAACCGCCATAACCGTCATGGCGATTTTACTGGTATCCATTAGCAGCGGTTCAGGATGGTGATTCAACTGGCAATATTCCGTCAGCGCTGGCAACAGACGCGTTGACGTCAATGGTTTTAACAGACAGGCCGCCGCGCCTCCTTGTTTCAGCTTTTCTGCGTTAATTTGCGCATGGCAAGGTAGCGCCAGCAGTAGAAAGTTCGTCATTGACGCCGCTTTCGCCAGACGTTCATGCTGCATGGTGAGCGGCTCGCGGAAGGTCACCGGAACGCTCAAAATCATAATATCGTAGTGCGCTAACGGCAGCGCGGAGAAGGTCGGGCTGTAAATCACTTCCACCGGCGTGTCGCTCAGCAGATCCAGGGTACATTGCGCGGCGGTAGCATTCGGTTCGACATAAGCCAGCCGTTTTCCGGCCAGACACTCGGTCGACGGCCCGTCAATAATGACATTTGGGTTAAGATCAAGATTAATATGAAACCAGAAGGTTGAGCCGCGATTAGGCTGACTGTGGAAAGAGATATCCCCGCCCATTTCGTTGACCAGCTTTTGCGTAATCACCAGCCCAAGCCCGGTGCCGCCGTGACGGCGAGAAATACTGGCATCGGCCTGGCGAAACGCCTGAAATAGTCGCGACTGGTCGCGTTCCGGAATGCCGATCCCCGTATCGCGGATCTGCACTTCAATCTGTACTTTGGTGTTACTGAGCGCCCGCTTTTCTACCAGAATATCGATATTGCCACTCTCGGTGAACTTAATGGCATTACCCACCAGATTAGTAATGACCTGTTGCAGGCGCAGCGGGTCGCCAATCACATTATCCGGGACGTCGTTTTTAATATTTAACGTCAACTCCAGCCCTTTATCATGCGACGAGTGGGCCAGCAGCGTAACCACTTCATCCAGCGTGTTGCGCAGTGGAAAAGGGATACTTTCCAGAATGAGCTTACCAGCTTCCAGCTTGGAGAAGTCGAGCACGTCATTAATGATCGCCAGCAGATTATTCGCGGAACGCTCAATGGTGTTCAGATGGTCGCGTTGGGTGGGGTTCAGCTCCGTTTTTAATGTCAGGCGGGTAAAGCCAATGACGCCGTTCAGCGGCGTTCGCAGTTCGTGCGACATGTTCGCCAGGAACTCCGACTTAATACGCGCCGCTTCCTGGGCACGCTTTTTCGCCAGATCCAGCTCAACGTTTTGGATTTCCATCTGCTCAAGGGTTTCACGCAGGTCCGAGGTGGCCTGATCGATATTATGCTGCATCTCTTCGTGATAGGCGGCAAGCGACATCGCCATGGAATTAATGCCGTTTTTCAGCATATCCAGTTCGCCCAGCATGAAACCTTCCACACGGCTATCCAGTTGTCCGCGGCGAATGCGGTCAACGGTATTCACCATATTACGGATAGGTCCGGTGACATCGCGCATAAGCCGCCAGCCAAAGATTAACGCAATGCCAATACAAAAAAGCATCATCACGCTGGAGATAAAAATCTCTTTGTATTGCTGTAGCCTTACCGACTTGAGATCCAGTTCAAGCGCCACATATCCCAGCATATTTTTGGTATTTTTCGCGTCGGCAATCGCTGACTCGTCCGGCGAATAGCTCTCCGAGATAATCGGGGTGCGCAGAATCATGATATCGCCGTGGCGATCGACGCTCAGACGACGTGGAAACGGCGCTCCGGCGGGAAGCTGCATCTGTGAGGGGTCCAGATGGAAATTAGACGTTACAAACAGACGGTTATGATCGTCATAAACGGAAATCGCCCGCACAATATCAGAGTGTCTGCGGTGCAGGACGCTGATAAGTTGGCCGATAGACTCCCGGTTTTGTAAGTTCATACCATATTCGCTGGAGACGGCGAGCGGTTCAATAATACTGGCGCCGGCATCTTCCAGTTGACGCTGCAGGTCGTTATAGCGGTGCACTACAAAAAAGATACTGAGCAGCAAACCTATCAGGACGGTCGGGGCCAGGATCAGAATCATCATGCGTGCGCGCAGGCTGTAGTTGGTCATGGAGTTCCGTTATGGGACAATTAGGGTCACACTGTTAAATTGAGAAAAAGCTGGTCGATGGCGCAATTCTACTCTGCAAAACGGCGCGTGACGACGCGTCAGATCATAACCGTTAAAGTCAGTGACCTCGATTCATTTGGTCAGGGCGTAGCCCGTCATAACGGAAAGGCGCTGTTTATCCCCGGTTTATTGCCTGAGGAAAGCGCAGAAGTCATTCTTACAGAAGATAAAAAGCAATTTGCCCGCGCACGCGTTTCGCGCCGTTTGAATGATAGCCCGGAACGAGAAACGCCGCGCTGCCCGCATTTTGGCGTCTGCGGCGGTTGTCAGCAACAGCATGTCAGCATCGCCCTGCAACAACGCAGCAAAAGCGCGGCGCTGGCGCGTTTGATGAAACACGAGGTGAATGACATCATCGCCGGCGCGCCCTGGGGTTATCGGCGTCGTGCGCGGTTAAGTCTGAATTGCCCGCCGGATAAACCGCTGCAAATGGGATTTCGCAAAGCGGGTTCCAGCGATATCGTCAATATCGAACAGTGCCCCGTTTTGGCGCCCCAGCTTGCAGCATTGCTGCCCCGAATCAGGGCGTGTCTGGCGAGTTTACACGGCACCCGACATCTTGGGCATGTCGAGCTGGTACAGGCGGGAAGCGGTACGCTGATGATTCTGCGCCATACCGCGCCATTAAGTGCGGCGGATAAAGAAAAACTGGAACGCTTTTCGCATTCTGAGGGATTGTCTCTGTTTCTGGCGCCGTTTAGCGAGATACTGGAAACGGTATCTGGCGAAGCGCCCTGGTATGATTCGCACGGCTTACGTTTAGCCTTCAGTCCGCGAGACTTTATTCAGGTTAATGAGGCGGTAAACCAGCAAATGGTCGCCCGCGCGCTGGAGTGGCTTGATGTGCGCGCCGAGGATCGTGTCCTGGATCTGTTCTGCGGAATGGGGAATTTTACGCTGCCGCTGGCAACGCGCGCGGCAAGCGTGGTAGGGGTTGAGGGCGTTCCGGCACTGGTAGAAAAAGGCCGTGAAAACGCCATCCGCAATGGTTTACATAATGTGACATTCTTCCATGAGAACCTGGAGGAAGATGTCACGAAGCAGCCGTGGGCGAAAAACGGCTTTGACAAAGTCTTACTCGATCCTGCGCGTGCGGGGGCTACAGGAGTGATGCGACATATAATAAAATTAAAACCTATTCGCATTGTTTATGTATCCTGTAACCCGGCGACGCTGGCGCGCGATAGTGAAGCGCTGGTCAATGCGGGATATGAGGTTACGCGTTTAGCGATGCTCGACATGTTCCCGCACACAGGACATCTGGAATCAATGGTTCTGTTCGAGCGCATGTAATGATTACCGGCTTACCGACTTCGGTAGGCCTGGTCCCTTAAGGAGAGGACGATGGTCGCGGTAAGAAGTGCACATATTAATAAAGCTGGTGAATTTGATCCGAAGAAGTGGATCGCAAGCCTGGGAATTTCCAGCCAGCAGTCGTGTGAGCGCTTAGCCGAAACCTGGGCGTATTGCCTGCAACAGACACAAGGACATCCGGATGCGGATCTGTTGCTGTGGCGTGGCGTGGAGATGGTAGAAATTCTTTCCACGCTGAGTATGGATATCGACACGCTGCGGGCGGCGCTACTGTTCCCTCTGGCCGACGCCAACGTAGTCAGCGAAGATGTGCTGCGCGAAAGCGTCGGCAAATCTATCGTTACCCTGATTCATGGCGTGCGCGATATGGCGGCGATCCGCCAGTTAAACGCCACTCATAACGACTCTGTTTCTTCGGAGCAGGTTGATAACGTCCGTCGAATGTTATTGGCGATGGTGGATGATTTCCGTTGCGTGGTGATCAAACTGGCCGAGCGAATCGCTCATTTGCGCGAAGTGAAAGAGGCGCCGGAAGATGAGCGCGTGCTGGCGGCGAAAGAATGTACCAACATCTATGCGCCGCTCGCTAATCGTCTGGGCATCGGGCAACTGAAGTGGGAACTGGAAGACTACTGTTTCCGCTACCTGCATCCGGCGGAATACAAACGCATCGCCAAACTGCTGCATGAGCGCCGTCTCGATCGCGAACATTACATCGAAGAGTTTGTTGGACATCTGCGCGCCGAAATGAAAAACGAAGGCGTGCAGGCGGAAGTCTACGGACGACCAAAACATATTTATAGCATCTGGCGCAAAATGCAGAAAAAGCATCTGGCGTTTGATGAACTCTTTGACGTGCGCGCCGTGCGTATCGTCGCTGAACGTCTGCAGGACTGCTACGCCGCGTTGGGGATAGTGCATACGCACTATCGCCACCTGCCGGATGAATTCGATGATTATGTCGCTAACCCGAAACCGAACGGTTACCAGTCTATCCACACCGTGGTCCTGGGGCCGGGCGGTAAAACCGTTGAGATCCAGATCCGTACCAAACAGATGCATGAAGACGCCGAACTGGGCGTGGCGGCGCACTGGAAGTATAAAGAAGGCGCCGCGTCCGGCGGCGTGCGTTCCGGCCATGAAGACAGAATTGCGTGGCTGCGTAAGCTGATCGCCTGGCAGGAAGAGATGGCCGACTCCGGCGAAATGCTGGATGAAGTGCGCAGCCAGGTGTTTGACGATCGGGTCTACGTTTTTACGCCAAAAGGCGACGTGGTTGACTTGCCTGCCGGATCTACGCCGCTCGATTTTGCTTACCACATCCACAGCGATGTCGGGCACCGCTGCATCGGCGCGAAAATCGGCGGCCGTATTGTGCCATTCACCTATCAGTTGCAGATGGGCGATCAGATTGAAATTATCACTCAGAAGCAGCCGAATCCCAGCCGCGACTGGCTGAATCCAAACCTGGGCTATGTGACGACCAGCCGCGGACGCTCGAAAATTCACGCCTGGTTCCGCAAGCAGGATCGTGACAAAAATATCCTGGCTGGACGGCAGATCCTCGACGATGAGCTGGCGCATTTAGGGATTAGCCTGAAAGAGGCCGAGAAACATCTGCTGCCGCGCTACAACTTTAATGAGCTGGAAGAGTTGCTGGCGGCGATAGGCGGCGGCGATATCCGTCTTAATCAGATGGTGAATTTCCTGCAATCGCAGTTCAATAAGCCGAGTGCAGAGGAGCAGGATGCAGCGGCGCTGAAACAGCTTCAGCAAAAAACATACGTGCCGCAAAATCGTCGTAAAGACGACGGGCGCGTGGTGGTAGAAGGCGTGGGTAATTTGATGCACCACATTGCCCGCTGCTGCCAGCCGATTCCGGGGGATGAAATTGTCGGCTTCATTACTCAGGGGCGGGGGATTTCCGTGCACCGTGCCGATTGTGAACAGTTAGCTGAACTGCGCTCACATGCGCCGGAGCGGATCGTAGAGGCGGTATGGGGCGAAAGCTACTCGGCGGGATATTCGCTGGTGGTGCGCGTCCAGGCCAACGATCGCAGCGGTTTATTGCGTGATATCACCACCATTCTGGCTAACGAAAAAGTCAACGTGCTGGGCGTCGCAAGCCGCAGCGACATTAAACAGCAGATCGCCACCATTGATATGACCATCGAGATCTATAACCTGCAGGTGCTGGGCCGCGTGCTCGGTAAGCTGAACCAGGTGCCGGATGTGATTGATGCCCGTCGTTTGCACGGGAATTAATAACGTGTACGCCATCTGGCGTTTTTCGCCCGATGGCGCGTTGCTCATTGGGCCTATGTTTTCAGGATATTTTAATGAATCAAATTGACCGTCTGCTGAATATCATGCAGCGCCTGCGTGACCCGGAAAACGGTTGCCCGTGGGATAAAGAGCAGACCTTCGCCAGCATCGCGCCTTATACGCTGGAAGAAACCTATGAAGTACTGGATGCAATTGCGCGTGAGGATTTTGACGATTTGCGCGGCGAACTGGGCGACCTGTTGTTCCAGGTAGTGTTTTACGCGCAGATGGCGCAGGAAGAAGGCCGCTTCGATTTTAATGATATCTGCGCTGCCATCAGCGACAAGCTTGAACGCCGGCATCCGCATGTTTTTGGCGAGCTTTCTGCGGATAATAGCGAAGAAGTCTTAGTTCGCTGGGAGCAAATCAAAACGGAAGAGCGCGCGCAAAAAGCGCAGCATTCCGCTCTGGACGATATTCCGCGCAGCTTACCGGCCTTAATGCGCGCGCAAAAAATCCAGAAACGGTGCTCAAACGTGGGCTTTGACTGGACGACGCTGGGACCGGTCGTCGATAAGGTCTATGAAGAGATCGATGAGGTGATGTTCGAGGCGCGGCAGGCGGTTGTTGATCAGGCTAAACTGGAAGAGGAAATGGGCGATTTGCTCTTTGCCACGGTCAACATGGCGCGTCATTTAGGTACGAAAGCGGAGCTCGCTTTGCAAAAAGCGAACGATAAATTTGAACGTCGTTTTCGCGAAGTTGAACGTATTGTCGCCGCCAGAGGCCTGGAAATGACCGGGGTGGACCTGGAAACAATGGAAGAAGTTTGGCAGGAAGTAAAACGCCAGGAAATTGATCTCTAAAGGTTTTAGGCGGTCAAGAGCGATTTGTGTGATTTTTTAAATAACAAGCGCTTGATTTACGTCAAAAACATTTACCTCAAAGGGGCTATTTTCTCCCTCCCTGTGTGAATGTCAGCCTGACGAAGAGGAGGAATAATGAAAGTTTGTGGCGTAGGTCATGTTCGGGTATACTGCTTTCCCGTCCTGGTTATTCCATCGTCTTTTAAACCTAACTTCTCAGGTTCCGCATGACAACGAACTATATTTTTGTGACCGGCGGGGTCGTATCCTCTCTGGGTAAAGGCATTGCCGCAGCCTCCCTCGCAGCCATTCTGGAAGCCCGTGGTCTCAACGTGACCATCATGAAACTGGATCCGTACATCAACGTCGATCCGGGTACTATGAGCCCAATCCAACACGGGGAAGTGTTCGTTACTGAAGACGGCGCTGAAACCGACCTGGACCTGGGGCACTACGAGCGTTTCATCCGCACCAAGATGTCTCGCCGCAACAACTTCACGACTGGCCGTATCTACTCCGACGTTCTGCGTAAAGAACGCCGTGGCGACTATCTGGGCGCAACCGTACAGGTAATCCCTCACATCACTAACGCGATTAAAGAGCGCGTGCTGGAAGGCGGCGAAGGCCACGATGTGGTACTGGTGGAAATCGGCGGTACCGTCGGTGATATCGAATCGCTGCCGTTTCTTGAGGCGATTCGTCAATTGGCGGTAGATATCGGTCGTGAACACGCGCTGTTTATGCACCTGACGCTGGTACCTTACCTGGCGGCTGCGGGCGAAGTGAAAACTAAACCGACTCAGCACTCCGTGAAAGAGCTGCTGTCTATCGGTATTCAGCCCGATATTCTGATTTGTCGTTCCGATCGCGCGGTTCCTGCCAACGAGCGTGCAAAAATTGCATTGTTCTGTAATGTGCCGGAAAAAGCCGTTATTTCAATGAAAGATGTCGATTCCATTTATAAAATTCCGGGCCTGTTGAAATCTCAGGGGCTTGATGATTATATTTGTAAACGATTCAGCTTGAACTGTCCGGAAGCAAACCTGTCTGAATGGGAACAGGTCATTTACGAAGAAGCGAACCCGGCAGGCGAAGTGACTATCGGCATGGTCGGCAAATATATTGAACTGCCGGATGCCTATAAGTCAGTGATCGAAGCGCTGAAACACGGTGGTCTGAAAAACCGCGTTACCGTCAACATCAAATTGATCGATTCGCAAGATGTTGAAACGCGCGGCGTCGAAATTCTGAAAGATTTGGACGCTATCCTGATCCCCGGCGGCTTCGGCTATCGTGGCGTTGAAGGTAAAATCGCCACTGCGCGCTATGCGCGTGAAAACAATATTCCTTATCTGGGCATTTGCCTGGGGATGCAGGTTGCGTTGATTGAGTTCGCTCGTAACGTGGCCGGCATGGACAACGCCAACTCAACGGAATTTGTGCCAGACTGTAAGTACCCGGTTGTGGCGTTAATTACCGAGTGGCGCGATGAAGACGGTAACGTTGAAGTCCGTAGCGAGAAGAGCGATTTGGGTGGCACCATGCGCCTGGGCGCGCAGCAGTGCCAGCTTAGCGATGACAGTCTGGTACGTCAGTTGTACGGCGCGTCGACGATTGTTGAACGTCATCGCCATCGTTACGAAGTCAACAATATGTTGTTGAAACAAATTGAAGCAGCGGGTCTGCGTGTCGCAGGCCGTTCCGGTGATGATCAGTTAGTCGAGATCATTGAGGTACCGAATCATCCGTGGTTCGTGGCCTGTCAGTTCCATCCGGAATTTACTTCCACGCCGCGTGATGGACATCCGTTGTTCGCTGGCTTTGTTAAAGCCGCCAACGAGCATCAGAAACGTCAGGCGAAGTAAAAAAGTTAGAACGGCGGTGCACCCTCAGCGGTGCACCGTTTGTCTGAAGTTTTAGTTTAACTAGTGACTTGAGGAAAACCTAATGTCCAAAATCGTTAAAGTCATCGGTCGTGAAATCATCGACTCCCGTGGTAACCCGACTGTTGAAGCTGAAGTACACCTGGAAGGTGGTTTCGTAGGTATGGCGGCGGCTCCGTCAGGTGCTTCTACTGGTTCCCGCGAAGCGCTGGAACTGCGCGATGGCGACAAATCCCGTTTCCTGGGTAAAGGCGTAACCAAAGCTGTTGGCGCGGTTAACGGCCCGATCGCTCAGGCTATTCTTGGCAAAGACGCTAAAGACCAGGCTGGCATCGACAAAATCATGATCGACCTGGACGGTACTGAAAACAAATCTAACTTCGGTGCAAACGCTATTCTGGCTGTCTCTCTGGCTAACGCCAAAGCAGCTGCTGCCGCTAAAGGTATGCCGCTGTACGAGCACATTGCTGAACTGAACGGCACTCCGGGCAAATACTCCATGCCGGTTCCGATGATGAACATCATCAACGGCGGCGAGCACGCTGACAACAACGTCGACATCCAGGAATTCATGATCCAGCCGGTTGGCGCGAAAACGGTTAAAGAAGCCATCCGTATGGGTTCTGAAGTTTTCCATCACCTGGCAAAAGTGCTGAAAGGCAAAGGCATGAACACCGCGGTGGGTGACGAAGGCGGCTATGCGCCGAACCTGGGCTCCAACGCGGAAGCACTGGCTGTTATCGCTGAAGCGGTTAAAGCGGCTGGTTACGAGCTGGGTAAAGACATCACCCTGGCGATGGACTGCGCAGCATCTGAATTCTACAAAGACGGTAAATACGTTCTGGCTGGCGAAGGCAACAAAGCGTTCACCTCCGAAGAATTCACCCACTTCCTGGAAGAACTGACCAAACAGTACCCGATCGTTTCCATCGAAGATGGTCTGGACGAGTCTGATTGGGACGGTTTTGCATACCAGACCAAAGTACTGGGCGACAAAATCCAGCTGGTTGGTGACGACCTGTTCGTAACCAACACCAAAATCCTGAAAGAAGGCATCGAGAAAGGCATCGCTAACTCCATCCTGATCAAATTCAACCAGATCGGTTCTCTGACCGAAACTCTGGCTGCGGTCAAAATGGCGAAAGACGCTGGCTACACTGCTGTCATCTCTCACCGTTCTGGTGAAACTGAAGACGCTACCATTGCTGACCTGGCTGTTGGTACCGCTGCAGGCCAGATCAAAACCGGTTCTATGAGCCGTTCTGACCGTGTTGCTAAATACAACCAGCTGATTCGTATCGAAGAAGCTCTGGGCGAAAAAGCACCGTACAACGGTCGTAAAGAGATCAAAGGCCAGGCGTAATCCTGCTTTTACCTCTTAACGTATAAACCCGCTTCGGCGGGTTTTTTTGTATCGGTTCAATAGCGCAGCCGCTGTGCATGACCGGGCAGACGAAATCTGCAATAATTAACGATTATCCCCTTAACAGAGAACGCTATGCAGTACCCGATTAACGAGATGTTCCAGACCCTACAAGGCGAGGGTTATTTTACCGGCGTCCCCGCTATTTTTATTCGTTTACAGGGATGTCCGGTCGGCTGTGCCTGGTGTGATACTAAGCATACCTGGGATAAACTGAGCGATCGGGAAGTGTCTCTGTTCAGCATTCTGGCAAAAACCAAAGAGAGCGACAAATGGGGTGCTGCGAGCAGTGAAGATCTGCTGGCGGTGATTAATCGTCAGGGCTATACCGCGCGTCACGTTGTCATCACCGGTGGCGAACCCTGTATTCACGACCTCATGCCGCTCACCGATCTGCTTGAAAAGAGTGGTTTTAGTTGTCAGATTGAAACCAGCGGGACGCACGAAGTGCGCTGTACGCCTAACACCTGGGTAACGGTTTCACCAAAAGTGAATATGCGCGGGGGATATGACGTGCTTTCCCAGGCGCTGGAGCGCGCCAATGAAATCAAGCATCCCGTTGGGCGAGTTCGTGATATTGAGGCGCTGGATGAACTGTTAGCCACGTTGAGCGATGATAAACCGCGCGTGATTGCTTTGCAGCCCATTAGCCAGAAAGAAGACGCGACGCGTCTGTGTATTGAAACTTGTATTGCACGTAACTGGCGACTGTCTATGCAAACGCATAAATATTTAAATATCGCCTGATGCGCTATCAATTTTACGGACGGCCTGCCGATGCCGTCTGTGACTCATCCATTACCTTGCATTGTTTATTTTCTCTATGCGAATTTCGATGAGTGTATAAAAGCGCTGATAAATTTTTCCATAGCGATGCACGGATCACGCTATTTTGGTAAATTTAAAGAAAAAATCATTCTATGAACTTTTTTGCATCAAAATCAGTAAATTAGCTGTTCTTTAATAATTTAAATTGTTGCAATTATGTTGGTAGAATGTGGTGCTGATAAAAAGTATTTTATAAACAATGGCATACGTTTAGTGTGTTCCCCGCGCCAGCGGGGATAAACCGAATTGATACAACGGGCAAATTTGCATGGAATGGTGTTCCCCGCGCCAGCGGGGATAAACCGCGTCGGTGTCTGGGGTTTCAGTGAAATCGTCTGTGTTCCCCGCGCCAGCGGGGATAAACCGGTGGAATAGCTGAATATCAACAATGGATTTTAGTGTTCCCCGCGCCAGCGGGGATAAACCGTTTATGCATGGTGCAGTCTCCGTGAGGACTTTGTGTTCCCCGCGCCAGCGGGGATAAACCGTCAACTCAATA
>NZ_JBKFPH010000007.1:0-165885 GCF_046567715.1 Salmonella sp. 741265116_PST
TCCCGAATTAATGATCACTTTCAGGTGCTGAAATCTGCATCTTGAGGTTTATTGGGTATATATTGGCTTATAACATTGTTTAAAATAATAAACACGGCATTCGTTTTAATACTACGTTCAGGACTCATCCCATTCATTAGCAGAAAACCTATTAAAAAGCGTGTTCAGGCGTTTTATTACTTCCATTGATAAACCGTTTAACAACATCGTCTGTACAGGCCCTCTTCGTTGCCTTTATGTTTAACTCAATCAGGCTATCGTCTCGGTTATAAGTCTATCGAGTAACAGGGCCGTAGTATGACGATGCAGCAAAGTAATATGGAAAGATATACTCCATTATTAATGTTAAAAGAAGTCATGGCACAGACGCCTTATCGCCATAAACGCTGGGGAGAGCGTAAGTTTCGCTATAAGTTTGTATTACGTTGCCTTACTAACCCCGTAACGACAATTAAATACTTCAATGAATTATGCCATCTGTCTCAGCCCAGAACGCTGATCATTCATCGTCCACTGTTGCCGGCAAAAATCCAGCGGCCCTATTTGTATACCGGGCTTAGTATACGTTGCCGGGCAAAAGCTATTCTGGAACACTACCAGTTCGTTCAGTCCTTTCCGGAAAATGAAATTAAAAAGATCCTCCTGTCCGAGGAACAAATCTTGCTCGCTCACCTGGAAGGAAAAAACGGTGCTCTGGTAGATATCTACTGCGGTCCCTGTGGTTATGACAGGGAAGGTGAACTGACATTAACGCTGTGCTTCAATGATACGCCGTTGGCACGTTTATCATTTTCCTTTATCCGCCATGAAGGGAAGCAAATAGCGCTGGTTGCCGGGTTACAAGGGCCCAGTAAACATGTCGGCCCACAAGTCATACGTAATGCCACCAAAGATTGTTACGGTCTCTTTCCTAAGCGGATGCTGTATGAAGCATTTACGACATTGATGCAGGCCTGTAATGTCGCCGAGATTTATGCGGTCAGTGAAAACAACCATGTTTATCGTCAACTCAGGTACTTATTCCAGAAGAAAAAAACTTTTGTGGCCAGCTATAGTGAATTCTGGGAGTCGCTAAACGGCGTTAAGAAAGGTGCCTTATATCATCTGCCATCACAGGTGATGCGTAAAGCGCCTGAAAGTATCCCCAGCAAAAAACGCGCAGAGTATCGGAAACGCTATCATATTCTGGATACAATAATACAAGAGGTTAACAGCCTCTCCCGATAGAACTATTTCATACGCGGATGTGCAGATCCTGCTACCGTTCAGCGGAGCTCTTTGAAATCTGTATCGCTACTGGATGGTTAAATACAGAATGGCTTGCGAGTGAAAAGCGCGGCATTAAACCGTCGCTTTCACTCATGCTATGATCAACATCTTAATCTTATTCCCTTCACCATAACGTCATCGATTAGCATGTTAACCATTAAATACAAGCTAAACATTTTTCACTTTTTTATTTGGTTGAGCGAAAAAATAATACAAAATAGAATTTTCAGTAAGCTAAGTCAGGAGTTTTGGTGAAAATACAAGAAGTTAAGCGTATATTAACCCGCTGGCAACCGTCTTCCTTTTCCCTATACCGGGAGGTGTTTACGCAATACGGCGGTAGTATCAATATGCACCCAGATATTGTGGATTATTTCATGAAGCGCCATAACTGGCATTTTAAATTCTTCCACTATAAAGAAGATGATAAGATTAAAGGCGCCTACTTTATCTGTAATGATCAGAATATTGGCATCCTGACGCGCAGAACCTTCCCGCTATCTTCAGATGAGATACTTATTCCGATGGCGCCAGATTTACGCTGCTTCTTGCCCGATCGTACTAACCGACTTTCGGCGTTGCATCAGCCACAAATACGCAATGCCATATGGAAACTCGCCAGAAAGAAACAAAATTGTCTGGTCAAAGAAACGTTCTCTTCTAAGTTTGAAAAAACACGCCGTAATGAATATCAGCGGTTTCTTAAAAAAGGCGGAAGTGTAAAAAGCGTTGCTGATTGTTCTTCTGATGAACTGACTCATATTTTTATCGAGTTATTTCGGTCTCGTTTCGGCAATACTTCATCCTGCTATCCCGCTGATAACCTTGCCAACTTTTTTAGTCAACTGCATCACCTTCTGTTTGGGCATATTCTTTATATTGAAGGGATACCCTGTGCATTTGATATCGTACTGAAATCTGAAAGCCAGATGAACGTCTACTTTGACGTATCTAATGGTGCAATTAAAAATGAGTTCAGGCCACTCAGTCCCGGCAGCATACTAATGTGGCTAAATATTAACCGCGCCAGACATTACTGCCAGGAAAGACAAAAAAAATTACTTTTTTCCATCGGCATACTAAGGCCTGAATGGGAATATAAGCGCATGTGGTCGAACCCCTATTTTACCGGAAAATCGATTTGCTAAAAAGAAAGCCTGGACGTAAATATGTTTTTTACGTCCAGATTTTTCATAAGTCCTGATGAACTGATAAAAAACGAAAGTTTAATCATAATTTGAAAAATAAGTTAACCACCATATAATCATAATGACAATTACTCGAAATTCACTTACACTACACTCGGTTTTACGGAATTGATTAACACAGTATGTTACAGATAACGTGCTAAAAAGCGTGCAGCGGTTATACATTTTCATATGTGTGTGTCATTAACCTGGCGTCAGGAACAGATGATGATGACAACCACCATTTTATCTCTTCTGCCCTGGCATACCGTCAGTAGATTAAAGGTGTAGCCTTGTTTTATGGCATTACAAAAATGTGGGTGAGGTCTATGCTCAATGTATACGTTATTTGTAACAACGCTCTTGTGCATAAACAATACGTTATTGCCAACAGCACTGAACGGGTACAGTGGTTCTTGCTGACAACAGGCTTAAAGATCGCCTTAACACGGGATACCTGATAACTGGATTATATTATGACACATGCAGACTGGCTGATTCTTGGGTATACAACTGTTATTATTATTTTTGGTATTGTATGTTATATCGGATTGCTTAAATTGATAACGAAAGGCAAGCATGAAAAATAACGCACTTACCGGGAAGAATATACTCTCAGGAGATAAAATTCTTCGGCAATGATGCGACACCACTGCCGAAATGCTATTTTTACAGAAATCAATCAGGTATTGAGGGTGATTTTATCATAGCCGCGCCAGCGATAATTCAACAACGAGAGCAGCCAGAATAGCACAAAAGCGCCCACTACCCAGAAGCCCACATTCCCCATATGATCGTTAAGCGTGCTTACGGTCTGCCAAAATGTTCCGCTTAACTGTAACGCATCATCAATCAACCCCAGCGCCTCAAGCCCGCCAATCGCCAGCGCGACAATGACGGATGCGGCGGTAATGGTCATATTATAATAAAGCTTACGTAATGGATGCGAGAAAGCCCAACCGTAAGCGCCGACCATGACAAAGTTATCCAGGGAATCCACCAGCGCCATCCCGGCGGTAAACAGCACAGGAAAAATCATCATCGACCAGAGAGATAGCCCCTGGTTGGCTGCTGAAGCGGAAATGCCCAGCAACCCAACCTCGGTTGCGGTATCAAATCCCAGACCAAACAGAAAACCGACAAAATACATATGCCAACTGGAAGTGACCAAACGAAACGTACGCTGAAATATACGCGTCATCAGCCCGCCAGGTATCGCCTCGTCATGCGCCCTCACTGACTCGCCGCGGGTAACCGAGCGAAATTGCCGCCAGACGTTGAACAAAATAAACAGGTTAAGCAGGGCCATCGCCAGCAGAAAAAAAGCGGAAACAGCCGTACCAATCAACGAACCATATTGATGCAAAACATCAATACGATCGCGAAATGCCATCGACGTCACAACAATCGCCAGACATGCCAGAACGACAATGGTCGAATGACCCAATGAAAAAAACGCCCCCACGCCTAAAGGCGTTTTACCCTGCTGCATCAGTTTACGGGTGACGGTATCGATGGCTGCGATATGATCGGCATCAACCGCATGACGCAGCCCAAAGCTATACGCCAGTATGGCTGCGCTTAGCATGACGGCATGGTGATGAAAAACACAGAACGCCCAAATCCAGGCCAGGAGGTTAACCCCGACAAGAAAGACGGTTAATGCTATTCCCCGTCGTTTAGTATGATTATTCATGCCCCTGCACCCACTATATTTTTAATTAACGCTACGGTTTGTAGGGGGAATGTATGATCATTTGATTAAAACGTCACACCTCAAGATGCGACTTTTTGTAAACGTGCTTTACCGCTGACACATTTGTGCGCATTACTGCGGAACAAGGCTTAAAAAGCGTATCCGAACGTATAACCCTCCCAACGCTTCACTACGGGAAAAATGGGGATGAGTACGGTGCAGGCGTGCGATATCATTGACCAAAGCCAGACCAATGCCCGCCCCGGCCACATTTCCTACGTTATCGAGCCGGTGGAACGGCTGTAGCGCCAGATGGATGTGTTCATCATCAATGCCGGGGCCGCTATCTTCGACAACCAGCGTCACGGCATCGCCATCCCGTTCAAGCCGCGCGGTGACGATGCCTTGCTCAGGCGTGTATTTCAGCGCATTATCCAGCAAGTTTCCGCACAGCTCGCTAAGCAGTACCTCATCCCCCTCGATCCACATCGCTTCCTGTTCGCCTTCGTAGCCCAGGTCGATATGTTTACTCCGCGCCTGCGCCAGGCGGGTAAAGCAGCCGCTCTGTACGATATCGTACAGATTCACCGGTGAAAAGCGCCGCTCTCCCTGCTCTTTATGCTTTACCGCAGAAAGTTGCAACAATCTTTCCGTGAGCTGAATGGTACTATCCAGCGTTACGCTCATCGCCTGCAGACTTTCGTACCAGTGATGAGGGTGCTGGCTGGCTAACGCCACCGCCGCCTGCGTTTTTAACACCGCCAGCGGCGTTTTTAACTGGTGAGAAGCATCGGCACTAAAGCGTTCCTGCCGGGAAAGGATGCCGCGGAGCCTGTCAATGTAGCGATTAAACGCCACGATTAACAAGCGTGTTTCCGACCACGGCAGCAGTTCCGGCAGCGGCGTTAACAAACCCGGTTCGCGGCGTATCATTAATGACGAAAGTTGCCGCATAGGCCGCAGGATCCGGCGTAATAACCAGCCAACCAGCACCAGGGTCAGCAACACCAGCAGACCCTGTGAGATCCAGGAGGAGAACAGCAGTTGGCCCGCCAGATAACGACGGGACTGCAGCGTCTCTGCGACATAAATCTCCGCCATGCCGATAATGCCGCCTTCGTTGACCGGCTGTAGCAAACGCGCCACGCGGATCGCCTCGCCGCGATACTCGGTATGATAGAACCACGCCAGCGCCGGATAAAGCCGGGTACGGGGCGTAGCAGGCGGCATGGCGGGCAGATCGTCATAACCGGAAATGACCTTTCCGGAAGGGTCGACGACTTTGTAATAGAGTCGATCATTCATATTAAGCTCGAAGCTATCCAGCACCACCCAGGGCACGTTAACTTCCAGATGGTTATTGCGCACCACCAGCCGTTCCGATACCGTTCGCGCCGAGGAGAGCAACGTACGATCATAAGCCTGCGTGGCGGCCTGTAGCGCATTGACATAACTGTTAAACGCCGACAGCCCCCATAGCAGAATCAGCGGCAACCCCAGGAATAGCAAGAGTTGTAGGTACAACGATTGCGGCTTAACCCACTTCATCGCCGCGCTCCAGCACATAACCCAGGCCGCGCAGCGTCGTAATTCGTACATCGCTTCCCTGGAGTTTTTTACGCAGTCGATGAATATAAAGTTCGATGCTTTCAGGACTTACCTCATCGTTCAGGCTGAACACCTGTTCAAAAAGCTGCTGACGCGAAACCGGCCGCGTTCGTCGGTACATCAATACGGTTAAGAGCGCCTGCTCACGCGGCGTCAGCGCTAACGGCTGTCCCTGTAACAGAAAATACCCTTCATCATGAAAGATCAATTCCCCCAGTTGCTGAACTTCATGAACCTGCCCAGCGCTGCGTCGGAGCAAGGCCCGTAAACGGGCATCCAGCTCTTCCAGTTCAAAGGGTTTCGGCAGATAGTCATCGGCACCGACGTTGAGACCTTTTACGCGATCCGCCACCGCGCTTCGCGCCGTGAGCAGCAAAACGGGCAAGGTCTGACCGCGTTTACGCAGCCGTTGCACCACCTCCAGCCCATCCATTCCCGGCATATTGATATCCAGCACCGCCAGCGCGTACATTTCACTGTGCAGAAGATGGTCAGCCGCCAGGCCGTCAAATACGCAGTCCACGGCAAAGCCGTTTTGCACCAGCGCTTTCTCCAGCCAGTGAGCCAGCTCACGGTTATCTTCCGCCAATAAGAGACGCATATCACATCCTGTAAAGTTTCTGCCGCATTGAAAGGGAATTGAAAGGTTATTGTTTTAACAATCACGCAACCGAACTGCTACATGTCGGCTCACATAATCACAAAAATCTTCTTCCGAACCTGAAAAATCCGGACGTCCGGCGTGAGGATAAAAAATGAAAAAACAATTACTTCGTACCCTTACTGCAAGCATTTTATTAATGAGTACCTCTGTTCTGGCGCAGGAGGCGCCGTCGCGAACGGAATGTATCGCGCCAGCCAAACCTGGCGGCGGTTTCGACCTCACCTGTAAGCTGATTCAGGTGAGTTTGCTGGAGACTGGCGCGATCGAGAAACCCATGCGGGTAACGTATATGCCCGGCGGCGTCGGCGCTGTGGCCTATAACGCGATAGTCGCCCAACGCCCTGGCGAACCCGGGACAGTGGTCGCCTTTTCCGGCGGTTCGCTGCTCAACCTGTCGCAGGGGAAATTTGGTCGCTACGGCGTGGATGATGTGCGCTGGCTGGCCAGCGTGGGCACTGATTACGGCATGATCGCCGTGCGTGCGGATTCCCCGTGGAAAACGCTGAAAGATCTGATGACGGCGATGGAAAAAGATCCCAACAGCGTGGTCATTGGCGCTGGCGCCTCTATTGGCAGCCAGGACTGGATGAAGTCGGCGTTGCTGGCGCAAAAGGCGAACGTCGACCCGCACAAGATGCGCTACGTTGCCTTTGAGGGCGGCGGCGAGCCGGTGACGGCATTAATGGGCAACCATGTTCAGGTTGTCTCCGGCGATCTCAGTGAAATGGTGCCTTATCTGGGCGGCGACAAAATCCGCGTGCTTGCCGTCTTTTCAGAAAATCGTCTGCCGGGCCAGCTTGCCAATGTCCCTACCGCTAAAGAACAGGGCTACGACCTGGTGTGGCCGATTATTCGCGGCTTCTACGTCGGCCCCAAAGTCAGCGATGCCGATTACCAGTGGTGGGTGGATACCTTCAAGAAGCTCCAGCAAACCGACGAGTTTAAAAAGCAGCGCGATCTGCGCGGCCTGTTTGAGTTCGACATGACCGGCCAGCAGCTCGATGACTACGTGAAAAAACAGGTTACTGATTACCGTGAACAGGCGAAAGCCTTCGGACTCGCGAAATAATCGCGGAGGCAATGATGAGCGATCGTATCTTTGCGGGTATCTGGCTGTTGCTCTGTATCGCCGGGCTATTCATCGCCTGGCAGATCCAAAGCGAATACAGCTATGAACCCGTCGGCCCCCGCCCTTTTCCGCTGGGGATTATCGGCCTGATGGCGCTCTGCGCGCTGGCGCTGTTATTACGCCATCCCGACACGGTTAGCTGGCCGCGCCGCCATGTTCTGCAAAAGCTAATTACCATGATCATCATCCTGTTGATGTATGCCTGGGGATTCGAATGGCTGGGTTTTCCCATCGCCACCGCGCTTCTCACCATGGTTATCGGGATGCTGTTCGGCGCCACGATTCCGGCGGCGGGTATCTCCGGCGCGGTATTGGGCATTCTGCTGTGGTATGCCTTTGACCGGCTGCTTGATGTCACCTTACCTCTCGGCGCCTGGCTGAGTTAACGGAGCAACGATGGATACCTGGATATATCTTTCTCAGGGCTTTGCGGTGGCGATGACGCCGGAAAACCTGGTTATCGCGTTGATTGGCTGCTTCGTGGGCACGATCGTCGGTCTGCTGCCGGGTCTGGGACCGATCAACGGCGTGGCAATCTTACTGCCGCTGGCCTTTGCGTTGCATCTGCCTGCGGAGTCGGCGCTAATTCTGCTGGCGACGGTGTACATTGGCTGTGAGTATGGCGGCAGGATCTCCTCCATATTGCTCAACGTCCCAGGCGATGCGGCGGCGATCATGACGGCGCTGGACGGTTACCCGATGGCGCAGCAAGGGAAAGGCGGCGTGGCGCTGTCGATTTCCGCAGTCAGCTCATTTTTCGGTTCATTAATCGCTATCGGCGGCATCATTCTGTTCGCCCCTTTACTGGCGCAATGGTCGCTGGCCTTTGGCCCGGCGGAATATTTCGCCTTAATGGTTTTTGCTATCGCCTGTCTTGGCAGCATGATGGCACAAAACCCGCTTAAATCATTTCTGGCAGCGCTGATCGGTCTTGGCCTGGCGACCGTCGGCGTGGACGCCAACACCGGGGTTTATCGCTTTACCTTTGACAGCGTTCATCTTTCCGACGGCGTACAGTTTATCGTCGTGGTGATCGGCCTGTTCTCGGTATCAGAAATACTTTTAATGCTGGAACATACCAGCAGCGGGCAAACAATGGTCCGCAAAACGGGTCGAATGTTGTTCAACCTGAAAGAAGGCGCGCAGTGTATCGGCACCACCCTGCGTTCTTCGGTAATCGGCTTTTTTGTCGGCGTATTGCCCGGCGCCGGGGCGACCATCGCCAGCGCCATTACCTATATGACCGAGAAAAAACTCAGCGGCAACAGCGATAGCTTCGGCAAAGGGGATATTCGCGGCGTCGCGGCGCCGGAGGCGGCAAACAACGCCTCAGCCTGCGGCTCCTTCATCCCGATGCTGACGCTGGGCGTTCCCGGTTCCGGTACTACGGCAGTGATGATGGGGGCGCTGACGCTGTACAACATCACGCCAGGCCCGGCGATGTTCACCGAACAGCCGGATATCGTCTGGGGACTCATCGCTGCGCTGCTGATTGCGAACGTGATGCTGCTGATCATGAATATCCCGTTGATCGGTCTGTTCACCCGTATGCTCACCATTCCGCTGTGGTTCCTGGTACCCGCCATCGCTGCCGTATCGGCGGTAGGGGTGTATGCGGTACACAGCACCACCTTCGATCTGGTGCTGATGGTCGCGCTCGGCGTGTTAGGGTACATTTTACGTAAAATGCACTTCCCCATGTCGCCGCTGATCCTGGGATTCGTACTGGGGGAAATGCTGGAGCAGAACCTGCGTCGCGCACTCTCCATCAGTAACGGCAATATGGCGATTTTGTGGCAAAGCGGCGTTGCCAAAGCCCTGCTGATCATGGCGATCATGGTCATTGTCGTACCGCCAGTGTTACGTCTGATCCGTAAACACAGCCGTAAACCGCAGGTTGACGCCGGTTAATTGACTGCTGAAATACGTTGTACTTGTCCGGCCTACGCGCTCATGTGCCAGGCCGGGCAACCCCGCCAGCATCACTCTTTCCATAACTCGCTCATTTTACACCCCTTCTTGCCGTTGTCAGGCTCGTGGCGCCGTTAACCTCACCTTTCGCATTGTTAAATATTTGTTGTTTTTGATCACAATAATTAAACAAAAGCGGTTATTTCATACGCGTTCCTGGAAAATGTCGATATTTTTAATTTATGGCTACGAAATGAGCATCGCCATGTCTCCCTGACCATCTACCGAGAGGAATGATTCTGATGAATGCACTGACTGCCGTAAAAGCGAACACAGATGATTTAGCCCAATGCCATACTGGTTTCACCCTTGCCCCTTCGGCGCAGTCGCCGCGCCTGCTGGCGTTAACGTTTACGGCGGATACCACAAGACAATTTCTCCATCAGGTTGCGCAGTGGCCGGTGCAGGCGCTGGAATACAAATCTTTCTTACGTTTCAAAATCGGCAAGATCCTCGACGATCTGTGCGGCAATCAGCTACAACCGCTGTTGATCAAAACGCTCCTCAACCGTGCACAAGGCGCGCTGTTAATCAGCGCCGAAGGGATCGATGATGTCGCACAGGCAGAAGAGATGGTCAAACTGGCGACGGCGGTGGCGCATCTTATTGGTCGCTCCAACTACGATGCGATGAGCGGCCAGTATTACGCGCGTTTCGTGGTCAAAAACGTCGACAACTCCGACAGTTATCTGCGCCAGCCCCACCGCGTAATGGAACTGCACAATGACGGCACCTATGTTGAGGAGGTGACCGACTACGTGCTGATGATGAAAATCGACGAACAAAATATGGAAGGCGGTAATTCGCTGCTGCTGCACCTTGATGACTGGGAACATCTGGAGTCGTTTTTTACCCATCCTCTGGCGCGTCGCGTCATGCGCTGGGCGGCGCCGCCAAGCAAGAATGTTAGCCATGACGTCTGGCACCCGGTGTTTGATGTCGACCAACAAGGCCGCCCGGTCATGCGTTATATCGACCAGTTCGTCCAGCCAAAAGACTTTGAAGAAGGCGTCTGGCTCAGCGAGCTTTCAGACGCGCTGGAAACCAGTCAAAACATCCTCTCCGTACCGGTACCGGTCGGCAAATTCCTGCTGATTAACAATCTGTTCTGGCTACATGGACGCGATCGTTTTACGCCGCATCCTGACTTGCGTCGCGAACTGATGCGCCAGCGCGGTTACTTCGCCTACGCCGTCAGCCATTATCAAACTCACCAATAAGCGCCACGGCGAAGGAATTACGCGGATGTATGATTTTGTGATTATCGGCGGCGGCATTATCGGCATGTCGACCGCCATGCAACTTATTGATGTCTACCCGGATGCGCGCATCGCGTTGCTGGAAAAAGAGTCCGCGCCAGCTTGCCACCAGACCGGGCATAACAGCGGCGTGATCCATGCCGGGGTGTACTACACGCCCGGCAGCCTCAAAGCGCAGTTTTGTCTGGCAGGCAATCAGGCGACCAAAACCTTTTGCGATCAAAACAACA
The DNA here is from genome assembly GCF_046567715.1 of Salmonella sp. 741265116_PST. Classification (NCBI taxonomy): domain Bacteria; kingdom Pseudomonadati; phylum Pseudomonadota; class Gammaproteobacteria; order Enterobacterales; family Enterobacteriaceae; genus Salmonella; species Salmonella sp. 741265116_PST. Next base: position 11,014 of record NZ_JBKFPH010000007.1, read on the forward strand.
TCCGCTACGACACCTGCGGCAAAATGTTGGTCGCCACCTCGGAGCTGGAAATGGCGCGGATGCGTGCGCTATGGGAGCGGACGGCGGCCAACGGCTTAGAGCGCGAGTGGTTAAGCGCGGCGGAGCTGCGTGAACGCGAACCCAATATCATTGGCCTGGGCGGGATTTTTGTCCCTTCCAGCGGGATTGTCAGCTATCGCGATGTCGCGACGGCCATGGCGAACCGCTTTCAGGCCAAAGGCGGCGAGATCATCTACCATGCCGAGGTCAGCGCGCTAACAGAACATGCCGCTGGCGTTGTCATTCGCACCTCGCAAGGTCGGGAAATCGAAACCGCTACGCTTATCGGCTGTGCAGGACTGATGGCGGATCGGCTGGTCAAAATGCTGGGCGTGGAGCCCGGTTTTATTATCTGCCCTTTCCGCGGCGAGTACTTTCGTCTGGCCCCGCGACACAACCGGATCGTTAACCATTTGATCTACCCGATCCCCGATCCGGCAATGCCGTTTCTCGGCGTCCATCTTACCCGCATGATCGACGGCAGCGTTACGGTCGGGCCGAATGCGGTGCTGGCGCTTAAACGCGAAGGCTACCGTAAGCGCGACGTTTCCTTCACCGACACCCTGGAGATTTTCCGCTCCGCCGGCATTCGCCGCGTACTGCAAAACCATCTGCTTTCCGGACTGGGCGAGATGAAAAACTCGCTGTGCAAAAGCGGCTATTTGCGGCGAGTACAAAAGTATTGCCCCAGCCTGACCGTCAACGATCTCCAGCCCTGGCCGGCAGGCGTGCGGGCGCAGGCGGTTTCGCCGGACGGCAAACTGATTGATGATTTTCTGTTTGTCACGACGCCGCGTTCCATTCACACCTGTAACGCCCCCTCCCCGGCGGCGACATCCGCGATACCTATCGGCGCGCATATCGTCAGCAAAGTTCAGGCGCTACGCGCAAGCCAGAGCAACCCCGGACGTGCGCTGCGTGCGGCACGCAGCGTGGACGCATTACACGCCGCATTTACCCGTTAACCCTTCAGACAGGAAGCAATTATGCAACTTAACGACTCTACCCTGTTCCGCCAGCAGGCCTTTATCGATGGCGACTGGCGCGACGCGCGCGGCGGCGATGTCATCCCCGTGAGCAACCCCGCCAACGGGAAACCGATCGGCAATGTGCCCAAAATGGGGGCGGAAGAGACTCGCGACGCCATCAATGCCGCCAATCGCGCCCTGCCCGCCTGGCGCGCGCTCACCGCCAAAGAGCGAGCCAATATCCTGCGTCGCTGGTTCAATCTGATGATGGAAAATCAGGACGATTTGGCGCGTCTGATGACGCTGGAACAGGGCAAACCGCTGGCGGAAGCGAAAGGCGAAATTAGCTACGCCGCCTCGTTTATTGAATGGTTCGCCGAAGAGGGGAAACGTATCTATGGCGACACGATTCCAGGTCATCAGGCCGATAAACGGCTGCTGGTGATTAAGCAGCCCATCGGCGTCACCGCCGCGATTACCCCGTGGAACTTTCCCTCGGCAATGATCACCCGTAAAGCCGGCCCCGCGCTGGCCGCAGGCTGCACAATGGTACTCAAACCCGCCAGCCAGACGCCGTTTTCCGCGCTAGCGCTGGCGGAACTGGCCCGGCGCGCCGGAATTCCCGCAGGCGTATTTAACGTCGTTACCGGTTCGGCAGGCGATATCGGCGGCGAGCTGACCAGCAACCCGCTGGTACGCAAACTGTCGTTTACCGGCTCGACGGAGATTGGCCGCCAGCTAATGGAACAATGCGCCAAAGACATTAAAAAAGTGTCGCTGGAGTTGGGCGGCAATGCGCCGTTTATCGTCTTTGACGATGCCGATCTGGATAAAGCCGTCGAAGGCGCGCTGGCTTCGAAGTTTCGCAACGCCGGGCAGACCTGTGTCTGCGCCAATAGATTGTATGTACAGGACGGCGTTTACGATCGTTTTGCGGAAAAACTCAACCAGGCGGTAAATAAGCTCGCGGTCGGCGACGGCCTGCAAGCCGACGTTGCTATCGGGCCGCTGATTGATGAAAAAGCCGTGGCGAAAGTCCAGGAGCATATCGCCGATGCGCTGGAAAAAGGCGCCCGCGTCATTACGGGTGGTGAAGCGCACAAATTGGGCGGCAACTTCTTTCAACCGACCATTCTGGCGGATGTTCCTGATAACGCGAAAGTCGCCAAAGAAGAGACATTCGGGCCGCTCGCGCCTCTGTTCCGCTTCAGCGACGAGGCGGATGTCATCAGGCAGGCTAACGATACCGAGTTCGGCCTGGCAGCCTATTTTTATGCACGCGATTTAAGCCGCGTTTTCCGCGTCGGCGAAGCGCTGGAATACGGCATCGTCGGTATTAATACCGGCATTATCTCCAACGAAGTCGCGCCTTTCGGCGGTATTAAGGCCTCCGGATTAGGCCGTGAAGGTTCCAAATACGGCATCGAAGATTATTTAGAAATCAAATATATGTGCATCGGCCTTTAACAGGAGAGTCGCTAATGAATACCAATCACGCTTTAATGCAGCGCCGTCATAACGCCGTTCCTCGCGGCGTGGGCCAGATTCACCCGATTTTCGCCGAGCGGGCGGAAAATTGTCGGGTCTGGGATGTCGAAGGCCGTGAGTATCTCGATTTCGCGGGCGGCATTGCCGTCCTGAACACCGGTCATTTACATCCGGGCATTGTTTCAGCGGTGGAAGCGCAGCTGAAGAAATTGTCGCATACCTGTTTTCAGGTGCTGGCCTATGAACCGTATCTGGCGTTGTGCGAACGCATGAACCAGAAGGTACCAGGCGATTTCGCCAAAAAAACGTTGCTGGTCACGACCGGTTCAGAAGCGGTTGAAAACGCGGTGAAAATCGCCCGCGCGGCGACAAAACGCAGCGGCGCTATCGCGTTTAGCGGCGCTTACCACGGTCGTACCCACTACACGCTCTCTCTGACCGGGAAAGTACACCCGTACTCTGCTGGTATGGGATTGATGCCAGGCCATGTCTACCGCGCGCTTTATCCTTGCCCGCTACACAACATCAGCGACGACGACGCCATCGCCAGCATTGAACGCATCTTTAAAAATGATGCCGCGCCGGAAGATATCGCCGCCATTATTATTGAGCCGGTACAGGGCGAAGGCGGATTTTACGCCGCCTCTCCCGCGTTTATGCAGCGACTGCGCGCGCTATGCGACCAACACGGCATTATGTTGATTGCCGACGAAGTGCAAAGCGGCGCGGGCCGGACCGGTACGCTGTTCGCCATGGAACAGATGGGCGTTGCGGCAGATATTACCACGTTTGCGAAATCGATCGCCGGCGGCTTTCCGCTGGCAGGCGTTACCGGTCGGGCAGACGTGATGGACGCTATCGCGCCGGGCGGTCTGGGCGGCACCTATGCCGGAAACCCGATTGCCTGCGCCGCCGCGCTGGCGGTACTGGACATTTTCGAGCAGGAAAATCTACTGCAAAAGGCGAATACGCTTGGCAACACGCTGCGCGATGGCCTGATGGAGATAGCGGAAACGCACCGTGAGATTGGCGACGTGCGCGGACTGGGCGCCATGATCGCCATTGAGTTGTTCGAAAATGGCGACCCCGGCAAACCGAACGCGGCTCTGACCGCCGACATTGTGACCCGCGCCCGCGAGAAAGGGTTAATTCTGCTCTCCTGCGGTCCTTACTACAACATCTTGCGCATCCTCGTTCCACTCACTATTGAGGCCTCGCAGATTCGGCAAGGCCTGGAGATTATCGCCCAGTGCTTTGATGAGGCGAAACAAGCGTAATGTCCAATAAGCAGCGTCGGATGGCGACGTAACTGTCTTATCCGGCCTACAAAACCGTTTCGATTGTAGGCCGAATTAAGCCAGGCGCCATCCGGTAAACGAGCGCAATAACAATAAAGAGGTTTTAGGATGGGGCAATTGTCAGAATCACATGCATTAGGGGGCGGGCTGAAATCACGCCACGTCACCATGTTATCGATCGCCGGCGTCATCGGCGCCAGCCTGTTTGTCGGCTCCAGCGTGGCGATTGCGGAGGCCGGCCCTGCGGTACTGCTGGCCTATCTGTTCGCAGGACTTTTAGTCGTCATGATTATGCGAATGCTGGCTGAAATGGCCGTCGCCACGCCGGATACCGGTTCTTTTTCCACCTATGCGGATAAAGCGATCGGCCCCTGGGCCGGGTATACCATCGGCTGGTTATACTGGTGGTTTTGGGTGCTGGTTATTCCGCTGGAGGCCAATATTGCCGCCATTATTCTGAATTCATGGATACCGGGTATTCCGGTGTGGCTATTTTCATTAGTGATTACGCTTGCCTTAACCGGAAGCAATTTATTGAGCGTCAAAAATTACGGCGAATTCGAATTCTGGCTGGCGCTATGTAAAGTAATTGCCATTCTGGCGTTTATCGCGCTGGGCGCGACGGCGATTAGCGGTTTTTATCCATATGCCGAGGTAAGCGGTATCTCCCGGCTATGGGATCACGGCGGTTTTATGCCTAACGGCTTCGGCGCGGTGTTAAGCGCCATGTTGATCACCATGTTCTCTTTTATGGGCGCGGAAATCGTCACTATTGCTGCCGCGGAATCCGATACGCCGGATAAACATATCGTACGCGCCACCAATTCTGTTATCTGGCGAATTTCCATCTTTTACCTGTGTTCCATTTTTGTGGTGGTGGCGCTGATCCCGTGGAATATGCCGGGTCTGAAAAGTGTAGGTTCGTACCGTTCGGTACTGGAGCTGCTTCATATTCCGCACGCAAAATTCATTATGGACTGCGTGATTTTGTTGTCGGTGACCAGTTGTCTGAACTCCGCATTATATACCGCCTCCCGGATGCTCTATTCCCTTAGTCGCCGCGGCGATGCGCCTGCGATAATGGGAAAAACTAACCGTAGCAAAACGCCCTGGGTGGCGGTTCTCCTCTCTACCGGCGCGGCCTTTTTAACCGTTGTCGTCAATTATTACGCCCCGGCAAAAGTGTTTAAATTTCTTATCGACAGTTCTGGCGCCATCGCGCTGCTGGTCTATCTGGTGATTGCGATTTCGCAATTGCGGATGCGTAAAATTCTGCTGGCGCAGGGCGGAGAAATTAAGTTGAAAATGTGGCTTTATCCGTGGCTCACCTGGCTGGTTATCGGCTTTATCTGCTTTGTTCTGGTGGTGATGCTATTTCGACCGGCACAGCAATTAGAAGTCATTTCGACGGGGCTGTTAGGGCTGGGCATAATAGGTACTGTCCCCATTATGTCTCGCTGGAAAAAACTGATAAGGTGGCAAAAAGCCCCCCTGCAAAACCTACGTTAGTTATTCCCGGCGTCAGCCGGGAAGCTTCTCAGGAGTAAAAGATGACCGCCCTTTCCCAACCGACGGCCATAGATGGCTATCGCTGGCTTAAAAATGACATTATTCGCGGCACTTATCAGCCGGATGAGAAACTGCGGATGAGTTTATTAACCGCCCGCTATGCGCTCGGCGTAGGGCCGCTGCGCGAGGCGCTGTCACAACTGGTGGCGGAACGGCTGGTCACCGTGGTGAATCAAAAAGGCTATCGCGTGGCATCCATGTCAGAGGCGGAACTCCTCGATATTTTTGACGCGCGCGCCAATATGGAAGCGATGCTGGTACGCCTGGCGATTGAACGCGGCGATGATGCGTGGGAGGCGGAGATCCTGGCGCGAGCGCATATGCTCAGTAAACTGGAAGCCAGCGATGCCAGTGAACATATGCTCGATGAATGGGACCAGCGCCACCAGGCGTTCCATTCCGCCATTGTCGCCGGGTGCGGCTCCCACTATCTGCTACAGATGCGTGAACGCTTATTTGACCTGGCGGCCCGCTACCGCTTTATTTGGTTACGTGAAACCGTTCTGTCCGTCGAGATGCTGGAAGATAAACATATTCAGCATCACACGCTAACCGAAGCGATACTGGCGCGCGAGGCGGCACGCGCCAGCGAATTAATGCGTCAGCATTTGCTGACGCCGATTCCCATTATTCGCCAGGCGATGGCAGGAAAAATGTAGCCTGGCGCGGCCTGATAGCCATTATTCTTCAGGAATACGCAACACTTGTCCCGGATATATTTTTTCCGGGCTTTTCAGCATCGGTTTATTTGCCTCGAAGATTTTATTATACAGATTGGCGTTACCATACACTTGCTTTGAAATAGCGCTCAGGGTGTCGCCTGATTTTACGGTATAAAACTGACTTTCAGCCGCTGGCGTCGTGGTTTTAACCTGATCGTCAACGCTGCTAATCCCGGCGATATTCCCCACGGCAACCAGAATTTTTTCTTTTGCCTCCTGACTCAGCCCATCACCCGTCACTGTCGCTTTTCCATCCGCAATTTGCACATTCACTTTGTCAGCGTCGGGTATTCCCGTTTTATTTAAATGTTCCTGGACTTTTTTCGCCTGATCGTCCTTATCATGATTAGCGGTTACCGCGTCCCAGAGTTTTTCACCTGCATCTTTTACAAAATTGAAAAGTCCCATATTCACCTCGCTTGTCAAAAATACACACAAAGAAAAGTGTAGCAGAGGGAATGAGGTTATCCTGATAAGCGGCGCTTATGCGCCGCCGGTGGCCGGTAATTAATGACGCATCTGAACCCAAAATGCGTGGATAAGCCCCGGAATATATCCGAGTAATGTCAGCAGGATATTAAGGATAAATGCCCAACCGAACCCTTTTCCTAAAAGTACGCCGAGCGGAGGCAAAATAATCGTAAATACAATTCTCCAGAAACCCATATACACTCCATACAAGCAAAATTAGTCTTTGTTTAAAAAGAGATTTTATCTCTAAGCATAGTCAGTTTACCTGAGCCTGCCAGTCGCGCACCGCGCTTTTACCCTCCTTTACGCTCTTTACGCTGGCATTAGGTTGACGTTTATTTTAGAATTAACTAAATTTAGAAAATGCTTAAATAGCTATGACAGAGCTTGAACAACTTCAGGCCAGCGCAGAACAGGCGGCGGCCCTGCTCAAAGCGATGAGCCACCCAAAAAGATTACTGATTTTATGTATGCTTTGCGGTTCGCCAAAAACCAGCGCAGGCGAACTGGCGCGCATTACCGGGCTAAGCCCCTCCGCGACGTCGCAACATCTGGCGCGGATGCGGGAAGAAGGGCTGATTGATAGTCAACGCGATGCCCAGCGCATTCACTATTTCATTAAAAATGAGGCGGTTAATACGCTTATCGCCACGTTAAAGAATCTCTATTGTCCATAAGGAGGCACGATGTCCATTGGGATAGTTTCCCCCCGTGAGGCGCAAGCGCTGATAGCGCAAGGCGCGAAACTGATTGATGTGCGCGACGCCGATGAATATCTGCGCGAGCATATTCCACATGCGCAACTGGCGCCGCTTTCCCGGCTTGAACAGGGCGATTTACCCGCCAACCTGCGAGCGGAACAGATTATTTTTCACTGTCAGTCAGGTAAACGAACCAGCAGCAATGCAGCAAAACTACAGGCCATTGCCGCCCCTGCTCAGGTCAGTTTACTGGAAGGCGGTATCGACGGATGGAAAGCGGCAGGATTGCCCGTCACAGAAGACAAATCGCAACCGCTGCCGCTGATGCGTCAGGTGCAAATCGCCGCCGGCGGGTTGACGTTGCTTGGGGTGATTCTGGGCTATACGGTCCACGGCGGCTTTTTCCTCATTAGCGGTTTTGTCGGGGCCGGGTTAATGCTGGCAGGCATGACCGGCTTCTGCGGAATGGCGCGACTACTGGAAAAAATGCCCTGGAATACCCGTACTCATTAAGCGGTACCTTCACCACGCGTCGGTAAGTGTGTAGTAGACTGAAGGCGGGTTTATAGCATTGTTCAACAGGAGGGCGTGATGTTCACACCAGGCGATTTTGTACAGCCCCGAATGGGGGGGCCGAAACTGAAAGTGATTGAAGTCAACGAGGATCATATTGTCGCGGTACAGGCCAGCAATGAGCAGGGCGAAAAATTGATCCTCAAAGCGGAAGATGTCACCCCCTATTGCGAAGAGGGCGATTTTGGCGTGTGCTGATTTATCAGAATGAGCATGGCGCAACGTTCCCTGAGTCCCGGTTAATAGAGACAGGAAACGAAGCGCCATCCGTTAAAGGTTATCCGTGATTAGATTAAGAAATCATCCAGAGATTTCCCCGCCGCCAGCGCCTGGGCAATCGGTTTAGGCGTACGACCTTGTCCGGTCCAGGTTTTTTCTTCGCCATTGAAATCAGTAAAACGATATTTTGCCGGACGCGGCTGGCGCTTTTTAGCAGAACGCGGCATTGCTGAATCCATGGCAAATAACTCTTCCGGGTTAATACCGTCTGCTTTCATCAGCTCCAGAAAGGCATTAATTTTCTCCTGCTTCTCGGCAAGCTGGCGTTGCTGCAATTCTTCTTCTTCGCGTCTTTCTTTAGTGACAACCCTGAATTTTTCGAGCATTTCTTCAAGAACGTCAATGGAGAATTCGCGAGCCATAGCACGCAGCGTGCGGATATTATTTAAGTTCTGTAACATCAAATTCATATCAATAAAAACCTTTTAACGCAGAAAACAAAAAACTATTACAGGCGGTATTGTATGCGATTATTGATTATATTTCCAGATCCTAAAGTTCATACAGATATACTCAGTATAACTCCATTAATTATATTAATCTGTTAACCAGAAGGTTATATTCATTACCCCCTGTGTATTTCAGGTTATTCTGCCTACGTATATCTGTAGGTTTCCCGTTCGGCTGTTTATCCCCTTCATTCTTCAAGTTGCTTATGTGTTGGCTACGCTCGTTCACCCCAGTCACATAGTTATCTATGCTCCTGGGGACTCACTCCCTTGCCGCCTTTAAGCAACTCGAATTATTTTGGGTATATACCCTTCATTCTTCAAGTTGCTTATGTGTTGGCTACGGATTACCCGGCCCATCCATGGGTCTCGCCCTGACGGGCCGTCGCACGCGACGTTCAAATCTGTTCCCGGCAGATTTGTCGCTCCCCCCCAGTCACATCGTTATCTATGCTCCCGGGGACTCACTCCCTTGCCGCCTTTAAGCAACTCAAAATCCATAGAATATATAGCGTATTGCGTATCTCAGTAACCACGGTGGCCCTCACGGTGGCTGACCTTATACAGAAGTGAATATTTCAGCACAATAATAGATTAACCATTCAAAAATGATCATCAGAGCTTTATGCTAAAAATCAGCCTGCAATAGCTATAATTATGCTGAGAAAAGTAGAGCGCGTGCCGTTAGCCGAGAATACATCGCATCTGACAACATTTGGAATGTGGCTGAAAATAGCCAGAAAAACAATGCATTATAATACATTGATTTAAAAGTAATTAATAACTAACAACAACGAAAATCTCGCCGCGAGCAAAAAACACACAATCGTAGAGTATTTTATCGACAAAAAGCCTATAAATAAAAATATTACACTAGTTGATAGTTATTATATAGGGATATACTCTATGCAAAGACAAAAGTGCTTTATGATTTCACTACCAACCATCACCTCATTCTGATCGATACGCTACAAGGAGCATTAACATGTTCTCTCCACAGTCACGCTTGCGTCATGCCGTAGCAGACACGTTTGCGATGGTTGTTTACTGTTCTGTTGTGAACATGTTGATCGAGATATTCCTCTCCGGAATGAGCTTTGAGCAGTCGCTTTCTTCCAGGCTGGTGGCGATACCTGTCAACATTTTGATTGCATGGCCATACGGCGTTTACCGCGATCTGATTATGCGCGTCGCGCGTAAGGCAAGCCCGGCGGGATGGGCCAAAAACCTGGCGGATGTATTGGCTTATGTCACCTTTCAGTCACCCGTTTATATTATCATCTTGCTGACCGTCGGCGCCGGCTGGCATCAGATAGTGGCCGCCGTGAGTTCAAACATTGTTGTTTCAATGTTAATGGGCGCGGTTTATGGCTACTTCCTGGATTATTGTCGTCGCCTGTTTAAAGTGAGCAGCTATCATCAGGCTAAGGCATAAGTTAACGTCGCGACTGGCATTGCCAGTCGCGCTTTTAGTCGCTTTTTTCGTCGCCAAAAAGCCCGTTCAGATAACGTTCTAACGCTATTCGGGAGCTAAAGCCGTGGGGAATACCGTAATGTTCGTGGGTCTCGCCGCCTAAATAGAGCGGAAAATTTTGGTAGTGATCGCAGGTTTTAATATCCGAAGCCGGGTCAGCCAGTGATGAGCTACGGTCTTTTAATCTGGGGTGAATGATCAGCGCGGTACGCCCCATACGCGCCTCGCGGTTAACATAAACATAATTCTCGCCGCGTCGATAACCATACGTCTTATTCGTCACCACATCGACGGTAAACCCTGCCTTTTCCAGTACCCGCGCCACCTCGTCAGGTCGTAAATACATATTTTATCCTCATTCTCTTTTACTGCGGGCTTACCTTACCCGATAGCGCGTTATCAACGCTTTCAGAAAAGTCCAGAAACGCATGATATCGCCGTAACAAGCCTCAGCAGGTAAAAATATGAACTACACTGAAAGCTACATCGAAATCAATGGAGGATCATATGCTTAACAAACCGAACCGAAACGACGTCGATGATGGTGTTCAGGATATTCAGAATGATGTCAATCGATTAGCCGACAGTCTGGAAGATGTCCTTAAATCCTGGGGAAGCGATGCGAAAGACGAAGCCGAGGCTGCGCGACGTAAAGCACAGGCGTTGCTGAAAGAGACCCGGGCGCGGATGCAGGGTCGTACTCGCGTAAAACAAGCCGCCTGTGATGCGATGGGGTGCGCGGATACGTTTGTGCGTGAAAAACCCTGGTGTAGCGTAGGAACCGCCGCAGCGGTAGGGATTTTTATCGGGGCGCTGCTCAGCCTGCGTCGCTAACGACGTGCGCTGCCGGATGGCGACATACTTTATTGGGCCTGCATCATTGCCGCAGGCCCAGGTCGCGCCATTCGGCGAAACGGTTACTGTATCGCCTGTCGAAGCTGCCATGCGACCTGTTTCGCCATGCCAGCGGAAGTAATATTGGTAAACGACAGTAAAATGCCCCCCTTTCCTGACGAAACCACTCGCCAACGGCTTAGCGCCTGTACCGCCAGTCCGGCCTGATTCGCTTTCGCTACCTGCGCTTTATCATCGCCTTCAACCTCAATAACCAATTGAATACCGCCTTTCTGTAATGTCACGACAAATCCCTGTTCTGCCAGCGCCTCTTCAATCCATAACCGTCGCTGAGCATAATGTTGACGCATCTTTTTCAGATGCCGCCAGAAATGACCATCACGGATAAAATCAGCCAACGTGTGCTGCCATAACAACGGTACGCTACAGGGCATCAGCGACGCCTGCTGGCGGAAATGCTCAATCTGCTTTATCGGCACCACCAGCCAGGCGGTACGTAATGCCGGAAAGAGCGACTTACTGAACGTTCCGGCGTAAATCACTCGCTGCGGGGCATCCAGACTCTTGAGCGGCGGAAGCGGTTTACCGTGATAACGAAATTCGCTGTCGTAGTCATCTTCAATAATCCAGGCCTGCACATTCGCCGCCCATGCCAGAAGTTGCCGTCGGCGAGTTAACGACAGCGCTACCCCCAACGGACTTTGGTGGGCGGGCGTCACCAATGCAAAGCGTCCCTGCGGGCAATCCCGCATCCCCGCCGCGACATTCAGCCCATCGGCATCGACCGGAATCGGCGTCAGCGTAATTCCCTCCTGCGTTATCACCGGGCGAATTAACGGAAAGCCGGGATCTTCCACCCACATGCTGTCTCCCGGCACAGACAATGTACGCAGGATTAGCCGCATAGAATCCGCATAACCGGAGGTAATAAATACCTGTTCCGGCAGACATTCAATGCTACGTGAAACCCGCAGGTAATCGACTATCGCCTGGCGCAAAATCGCCTCGCCGCAGACGTCGCCTAATGCCAGATCGAAGCGCGTCTGCGTGCGCAACCGACGCCCCATTACTCGCGCCCACTTCTCGCGTGGAAAGAGATCCAGCGCCGGTAACCCCATCTGAAAGGGTTTCGGTTCCGGACTTTCTCCGGCAAAAACAGCGGGTATCGGCGGCGCCGTCTCAAACCGTAGAGCGTTGCTCACAAACGTGCCTGCCTGGCCACGTCGCTCCAGCCAGCCCTGCGCCACCAGCTCGCCATAGGCATTTTCCACCGTGGCGCGAGAAACACCCAGTTCCTGCGCCCACGTTCGGCTGGAAGGCAAACGCGTTCCTGGCGCGAGTTCTCCTTGCTCAATGGCCGTTTTTAACTGACGAGCGATGTGCTGATAGCGCGGCATATGGTCTTCTTTTTCTGTAAAAATATGGCTCTCTTTTACAGACCATTATAGTGCTACAGTGCTCGTCATCAACACGAGGAGAAACATGATGACGACGTTACGCCAACCCTATTATGAACTGAGCCCGGAGGTTTACAGCGCTCTGGTGCAGGCGAAAAACGCGCTGGAAAAGAGCACGCTTGACCTCACTCTGATGGAGCTGATTTACCTGCGTGTTTCGCAAATAAATGGTTGTGCATTTTGCCTGGAGATGCACAGTAAAGCGCTGCGTAAGGCTGGCGTAAATCAAGCTAAATTAGATGCGCTGGCAGGATGGCGGGTAAGCCACCATTTCAGCGAGCAAGAGTGCGCAGCGTTAGCCTGGGCGGAATCGGTGACGCACATTGCTGAAACCCACGCCGAAGATAATGTTTACCTGCCGCTGCTCGATCATTTCAGCGCGCGTGAAATCAGCGATCTGACCTTCGCTATTGGTTTAATGAACTGCTTTAACCGTCTGGCGATCGGTATGCGAATGTGACGCATTGTTGCCGGATGGCGCTGATGTCAGCCAACTCTGTTATGCGTGAACCTGCAGGCCGGATCGGGCATTCACGCCGCCATCCGGCAAAAATTAGCCATGCCGCCCCTACCCCACTGCGTTCATCAGCGGCGTTAAAATCAATCGAAAATTCCCATATCTTGTATGGTTGAATCTTAATTCAACTACATCTAGTATTTCCTGTATCAACACCCGACAATCCGACGCGTTTCATCGCGCCGTTTTCTCATTTTAAATGGAAATACGAATCATGAGCATTACTATTTACACTCGCAATAACTGTGTTCAGTGCCACGCCACAAAGCGGGCGATGGAAAGCCGTGGATTTGAATTTGAGATGGTGAACGTCGATCTGGTGCCGGATGCAGCGGATACGCTCCGGGCGCAAGGGTTTCGTCAATTACCGGTGGTGATGGCGGGCGATTTGAGCTGGTCTGGCTTCCGCCCGGACATGATTAACCGTCTGCACCCGACACCCCACGCGGCAAACGCATGAGCGCGCTCGTCTACTTCTCCAGCAGCTCTGAAAATACGCACCGCTTTATGCAGCGTCTGGGGCTGCCTGCCACGCGTATTCCGCTCAATGAGCGGGAGCGAATTCAGGTAGACGAACCGTACATTCTGGTTGTGCCGTCATACGGCGGCGGCGGGATGGCCGGTGCGGTGCCGCGACAGGTGATCCGCTTTTTAAATGATGAACACAACCGGGCGCGCATTCGCGGCGTTATTGCCTCCGGTAACCGCAATTTCGGCGATGCCTGGGGATGCGCTGGCGATGTGATAGCACAAAAATGCGGCGTTCCCTGGCTGTACCGCTTTGAGCTCATGGGCACACAACGCGACATCGATAACGTCCGAAAAGGAGTAAATGAATTTTGGCAACAACTACCCCGGAGCGCGTAATGCAAGAAACTATGGATTACCACGCCCTGAACGCGATGCTGAATCTTTATGATAAAGCAGGCCATATTCAGTTCGACAAGGACCAGCAGGCGATCGACGCCTTCTTTGCCGCCCACGTCCGCCCGCATTCCGTGACGTTTGCCAGCCAGCATGAACGTCTGGAGACGCTGGTTCGGGAAGGGTATTACGATGACGCCGTCCTCGCGCGTTACGACCGCGCCTTCGTCCTTCGCCTGTTCGAGCACGCCCATGCCAGCGGCTTTCGCTTCCAGACGTTTCTTGGCGCCTGGAAGTTCTATACCAGTTACACGCTGAAAACCTTCGACGGCAAACGTTATCTGGAACACTTTGAAGATCGGATGACAATGGTGGCGTTGACGCTGGCGCAGGGTGACGAAACGCTGGCCACCCAACTGACCAATGAAATGCTTTCTGGTCGCTTTCAGCCCGCCACCCCGACTTTTTTAAATTGCGGTAAACAGCAGCGTGGGGAACTGGTCTCCTGCTTCCTGCTCCGTATCGAAGACAATATGGAGTCGATCGGGCGGGCGGTGAATTCGGCGCTACAACTCTCCAAACGCGGCGGCGGCGTCGCGTTTTTACTCTCCAATCTGCGCGAGGCGGGCGCGCCGATCAAACGCATTGAGAATCAGTCTTCCGGCGTGATCCCGGTGATGAAAATGCTGGAAGACGCGTTTTCGTATGCCAACCAGCTTGGCGCGCGCCAGGGGGCCGGCGCGGTTTATCTCCATGCGCACCATCCGGATATTCTGCGTTTTCTGGATACCAAACGGGAAAATGCTGACGAAAAAATCCGGATCAAAACGCTCTCTCTCGGCGTGGTGATCCCGGATATCACCTTCCGGCTGGCGAAAGAAAACGCGCAAATGGCGCTCTTTTCACCCTATGACGTACAACGACGCTACGGCAAACCGTTTGGCGATATCGCCATTAGCGAACGGTACAATGAATTAATTGCCGATCCGCACGTGCGTAAAACCTATATTAACGCCCGTGACTTTTTTCAAACACTGGCGGAGATTCAGTTCGAATCCGGGTATCCCTACATCATGTTTGAAGATACGGTAAACCGCGCAAATCCCATTGCTGGTCGCATTAATATGAGCAACCTGTGCTCGGAAATTTTACAGGTCAATAGCGCCTCCCGTTACGACGATAACCTTGACTATACCCACATCGGGCATGACATCTCCTGCAATCTCGGCTCGCTGAATATCGCTCACGTCATGGATTCACCGGACATTGGCCGTACCGTAGAAACCGCTATTCGCGGCCTGACGGCGGTGTCTGACATGAGCCATATACGCAGCGTGCCCTCAATAGCCGCCGGTAATGCCGCCTCTCATGCCATCGGTCTGGGCCAAATGAATCTGCACGGCTATCTGGCGAGAGAAGGCATTGCCTACGGTTCGCCGGAGGCGTTGGATTTTACCAATCTCTATTTTTACACCATTACCTGGCATGCCGTGCATACTTCAATGCGGCTGGCCCGCGAACGCGGCAAAACCTTCGCCGGATTTGCGCAGTCGCGCTATGCCAGCGGCGACTATTTTACGCAGTATTTACAGGACGACTGGCAACCGAAAACGGCGAAAGTCAGAACGCTATTTGCCCGCAGCGGCATTACGCTACCCACACGAGAAATGTGGCTAAAGCTGCGCGACGATGTGATGCGCTATGGCATCTATAACCAAAATTTGCAGGCGGTGCCGCCGACCGGTTCGATTTCTTACATTAATCATGCGACCTCCAGCATTCATCCGATTGTGGCCAAAATTGAGATTCGCAAAGAGGGCAAAACCGGGCGTGTGTATTACCCCGCGCCGTTTATGACCAATGAAAATCTGGACATGTATCAGGATGCTTACGATATCGGTCCGGAAAAAATTATTGATACCTATGCCGAGGCCACGCGCCACGTCGATCAAGGACTGTCGCTCACCCTGTTTTTCCCCGATACCGCCACGACCCGCGATATCAACAAAGCGCAGATCTATGCCTGGCGAAAAGGTATTAAGTCCCTGTATTACATCCGGCTTCGCCAGTTGGCGCTGGAAGGTACTGAAATTGAAGGCTGCGTATCCTGCGCGCTATAAGGAAAGCCATATGAAATTATCTCGTATTAGCGCCATCAACTGGAACAAGATCCAGGACGACAAAGATCTGGAGGTGTGGAACCGGCTGACCAGTAACTTCTGGCTGCCGGAAAAAGTGCCGTTGTCGAATGATATTCCGGCCTGGCAGACGCTGAGCGCCGCCGAACAGCAGCTCACCATTCGCGTGTTTACGGGACTTACGCTGCTCGACACTATCCAGAACATCGCAGGCGCGCCGTCGTTAATGGCAGATGCCATCACGCCGCATGAAGAGGCAGTGCTGTCGAACATCAGCTTTATGGAAGCGGTACACGCCCGCTCTTACAGTTCTATTTTTTCCACGCTGTGCCAGACGAAAGAGGTTGATGCCGCCTACGCCTGGAGCGAAGAAAACCCGCCGCTACAGCGTAAGGCGCAGATTATTTTGGCTCATTACGTCAGCGATGAACCGCTAAAGAAAAAGATTGCCAGCGTCTTTTTAGAGTCTTTTCTGTTCTATTCCGGCTTCTGGCTGCCGATGTATTTCTCCAGCCGCGGTAAGCTCACGAACACTGCCGACCTGATTCGTTTAATCATTCGCGATGAAGCGGTTCACGGTTATTATATTGGCTATAAGTATCAGATAGCGCTACAAAAACTATCGGCAATCGAGCGCGAAGAGTTAAAGCTTTTCGCGCTGGATTTATTGATGGAACTGTACGACAACGAAATCCGCTACACAGAAGCATTATATGCGGAAACCGGCTGGGTTAACGACGTCAAAGCCTTCTTGTGCTACAACGCCAATAAAGCCTTAATGAACCTGGGTTATGAGGCGTTATTTCCGCCGGAGATGGCAGACGTGAATCCCGCAATCCTTGCCGCGCTCTCGCCGAATGCCGACGAAAACCATGATTTCTTTTCCGGCTCAGGTTCATCTTATGTGATGGGGAAAACAGTCGAAACCGAAGACGAAGACTGGAATTTTTAACCTTATGGGCATGGGAAATAACGTTACATTTTCCATGCCTTTATTTCAGGCAATAGGGAGTCAAATCGCGCAAATATTACAACATGTCCTACACTCAATACGAGTGAGATTATTCACCTGGATTCCCCCAGTTCAGGTGGATTTTTGCTGGTTGTCCCAAAAAATATCTCTCCCTCTCCATTCGCGTTCAGCCCTTATATCATGGGAAATCACAGCCGATAGCACCTCGCAATATTCATGCCAGAAGCAAATTCAGGGTTGTCTCAGATTCTGAGTATGTTAGGGTAGAAAAAGGTAACTATTTCTATCAGGTAACATATCGACATAAGTAAATAACAGGAATCATTCTATTGCATGGCAATTAAATTAGAAGTGAAGAATCTGTATAAAATATTTGGAGAGCATCCGCAGCGTGCCTTCAAATATATTGAAAAGGGACTATCGAAAGAGCAAATACTGGAAAAAACGGGGCTATCGCTTGGCGTTAAAGACGCCAGTCTGGCCATTGAAGAAGGCGAGATATTTGTCATCATGGGATTATCCGGCTCGGGTAAATCCACAATGGTACGCCTTCTCAATCGCCTGATTGAACCCACCCGCGGACAGGTACTGATTGACGGCGTTGATATTGCCAAAATATCAGACGCTGAGCTTCGCGAGGTGCGCAGGAAAAAGATTGCGATGGTCTTCCAGTCATTTGCGCTCATGCCGCATATGACCGTGCTGGATAATACGGCATTCGGTATGGAATTAGCGGGCATCGCGGCGCAAGAGCGTCGCGAAAAAGCGCTGGACGCCTTGCGTCAGGTAGGGCTTGAGAATTACGCTCACGCCTATCCGGATGAACTTTCCGGTGGGATGCGTCAGCGTGTTGGACTTGCCCGCGCGCTGGCAATCAACCCTGATATCTTATTAATGGATGAAGCGTTTTCCGCCCTCGATCCATTAATTCGTACCGAAATGCAGGATGAGCTGGTGAAATTACAGGCGAAACATCAGCGCACCATTGTCTTTATTTCCCACGATCTTGATGAGGCTATGCGTATTGGCGACAGGATTGCCATTATGCAAAATGGCGAGGTCGTACAGGTTGGTACGCCGGATGAGATCCTGAATAATCCGGCAAATGATTATGTCCGCACGTTCTTCCGTGGCGTGGATATTAGTCAGGTCTTTAGCGCCAAAGATATTGCCCGTCGCAGTCCGGTCGGCTTAATTCGTAAAACGCCAGGTTTCGGTCCCCGTTCGGCACTGAAATTATTACAGGACGAAGACCGTGAATATGGTTACGTCATTGAGCGTGGCAATAAATTCGTGGGCGTCGTGTCCATCGACTCATTAAAAGCGGCATTAAGCCAGGCGCAAGGGATTGAAGCGGCGCTTATCGACGACCCTTTAGTCGTTGATGCGCAAACCCCACTCAGCGAGTTGCTCTCTCACGTCGGTCAGGCGCCCTGCGCGGTGCCGGTTGTCGATGAAGAACACCAGTATGTTGGCATTATTTCAAAACGTATGTTGCTACAGGCTTTAGATCGCGAGGGGGGTAACAATGGCTGATCAAACGAATCCGTGGGATACCGCACAGGTGGCCGATACTACGACGCAAACGGCTGATGCCTGGGGAACACCGGCAGGCGTAGCCACGGACGGCGGCAGTACCGACTGGTTGAACAGCGCGCCCGCGCCAGCCCCTGAACACTTTTCTCTTCTGGACCCGTTCCATAAGACGCTAATCCCGCTGGATAGCTGGGTCACAGAGGGAATCGACTGGGTCGTCACCCATTTCCGTCCCCTTTTTCAGGGGATTCGTGTGCCGGTGGATTACATCCTTAACGGCTTTCAGCAACTGCTGCTGGGAATGCCCGCCCCTGTGGCGATTATTCTCTTTGCGCTGATTGCCTGGCAGGTTTCCGGCGTGGGCATGGGGATCGCAACGCTGATATCGCTGATCGCCATCGGCGCGATCGGCGCCTGGTCGCAGGCGATGATTACCCTGGCGCTGGTGCTGACCGCCCTGTTGTTCTGCGTCGTGATCGGATTACCGATGGGAATCTGGCTGGCGCGCAGCCCGCGCGCGGCCAAAATAGTTCGTCCGCTGCTGGATGCGATGCAGACCACGCCCGCGTTTGTCTATCTGGTGCCGATTGTCATGTTATTCGGCATCGGTAACGTGCCGGGCGTGGTGGTGACGATTATTTTTGCTCTACCGCCAATTATACGCCTGACGATCCTGGGCATTAACCAGGTGCCTGCCGACTTAATTGAAGCGTCGCGCTCGTTCGGCGCCAGCCCGCGCCAAATGTTGTTCAAAGTGCAGCTACCGCTGGCGATGCCCACCATTATGGCAGGCGTTAATCAGACGCTGATGCTGGCTCTCTCGATGGTCGTCATCGCCTCGATGATTGCGGTCGGCGGGCTTGGCCAGATGGTACTACGCGGCATTGGTCGTCTTGATATGGGGCTGGCAACCGTCGGCGGCGTCGGCATTGTGATTCTCGCCATCATCCTGGATCGTCTGACGCAGGCCGTCGGGCGCGATTCGCGTAGCCGCGGTAACCGCCGCTGGTATACCACCGGTCCTGTTGGGCTAATCACCCGCCCTTTCGTTAAGTAACTCTCCTGACGCCCGGTGACGCTGCGCTTACCGGGCTTACAACTCCCTACCATAATTAAAGGAACAACGATGCGACATACCGTGATATTTGCCTCAGCGTTTGCCACCCTTGTCACCGCCAGCGCTTTCGCTGCCGACCTGCCTGGCAAAGGCATTACCGTTCAACCTATCCAAAGCACGATTTCTGAAGAGTCCTTCCAGACGTTACTGGTCAGCCGGGCGCTGGAAAAGTTGGGTTATACCGTAAATAAGCCGAGTGAAGTCGATTACAACGTAGGCTATACCTCCATCGCCTCTGGCGATGCGACGTTTACCGCCGTGAACTGGCAGCCGCTGCATGATGATATGTATGCCGCAGCAGGCGGAGACAAAAAGTTTTACCGCGAGGGCGTCTTCGTCTCCGGCGCTGCGCAGGGCTATCTGATCGATAAAAAAACCGCCGAGCAGTACAACATCACCAATATCGCTCAGCTAAAAGATCCGAAAATCGCCAAAATCTTCGATACCAATGGCGACGGAAAAGCGGACATGATGGGCTGCTCGCCGGGCTGGGGCTGCGAAGCCGTGATCAATCACCAGAATAAAGCGTTTGATCTGCAAAAAACCGTTGAGGTCAGCCACGGTAACTATGCGGCGATGATGGCTGATACCATTACCCGTTTTAAAGAAGGCAAGCCGGTGCTGTATTACACCTGGACTCCGTACTGGGTGAGCGACGTAATGAAGCCGGGTAAAGATGTCGTCTGGCTACAGGTACCGTTCTCCTCCCTGCCGGGCGAACAGAAAAATATTGATACTAAACTGCCGAACGGCGCGAACTATGGGTTCCCGGTTAATACCATGCATATTGTCGCCAATAAGGCATGGGCGGAGAAAAACCCGGCGGCGGCGAAACTGTTCGCCATCATGAAGCTGCCGCTGGCGGATATCAACGCTCAGAACGCCATGATGCATGCCGGTAAATCGTCTGAAGCCGATGTTCAGGGCCACGTAGACGGCTGGATCAACGCCCACCAGCAGCAGTTTGACGGCTGGGTGAAAGAAGCGCTGGCCGCGCAGAAATAAGATCGTTTTTTATGCCGGATAAGGCGCAGTTCATGCGCCGCTATCCGGCCAACGCAATCTCTCCTCAAAGCGCACGATTCATCACGTCACCGTTCCCCTTTATTCATCAACATCCGCTATGATTGTTTTCCCAGGAAATAATTATCTGAATCACGATTACCATCATGACGAAACCCACCCATGGGCTTAGCCCGGCGCTGATCGTTTTAATGTCTGTGGCCACGGGTCTGGCGGTCGCCAGCAACTACTACGCCCAGCCGCTGCTTGATACCATCGCGCATCACTTTTCGCTTTCCGCCAGCTCCGCAGGGTTTATCGTTACCGCCGCGCAGTTGGGCTATGCCGCTGGCCTGTTGTTTCTGGTGCCGCTCGGCGACATGTTTGAACGCCGAACGCTGATTGTCTCCATGACGTTGCTGGCGGCTGGCGGAATGCTAATCACCGCCAGCAGTCAGTCGCTTAGCATGATGATACTCGGAACGGCCTTAACCGGACTGTTCTCCGTGGTGGCGCAGATTCTGGTTCCGCTGGCCGCCACGCTTGCGACGCCCGCCACCCGCGGTAAAGTGGTCGGCACCATTATGAGCGGCCTGTTGCTGGGGATCCTGCTGGCGCGAACGGTCGCCGGACTGCTGGCAAACCTCGGCGGTTGGCGCACCGTATTTTGGGTAGCGTCGGCGCTGATGGCGCTGATGGCCGTCGCGTTATGGCGCGGACTGCCAAAGCTCAAATCCGACACCCATCTTAACTACCCGCAACTGTTGGGTTCTGTATTCAGCCTGTTTATTCACGATAAGCTGCTGCGTACCCGCGCAATGCTGGGCTGCCTGACCTTTGCTAATTTCAGCATCCTCTGGACGTCAATGGCCTTTTTGCTCGCCGCGCCGCCGTTTAGCTATTCCGAGGGGATGATTGGCCTGTTTGGCCTGGCGGGGGCCGCCGGCGCTTTAGGCGCGCGTCCGGCTGGCGGATTTGCCGATAAAGGTAAATCTCACCTCACCACCACGTTCGGCTTACTGCTGCTGTTACTCTCCTGGCTGGCTATCTGGCTTGGGCACACCTCGGTACTGGCGCTGATTATTGGCATTCTGGTACTGGACCTCACCGTTCAGGGGGTACATATCACCAATCAGACGGTCATCTATCGTTTGCATCCGGATGCGCGTAACCGGCTCACCGCCGGCTATATGACCAGCTACTTTATCGGTGGCGCTGCAGGGTCGCTGATTTCCGCCTCCGCCTGGCAACATGCCGGCTGGGCCGGCGTTTGTCTGGCGGGTGTCACGGTAGCCTTACTTAATTTACTGGTCTGGTGGCGAGGTTTTCACCGACAGGAAGCCGTAAATTAAGCGGATAGTGAGCGTTTACCTTTGTTTAAGCTCCTTAGGGTGTTAAGGAGCTCCCCAGTCTGTTAAGGTTATGCTATTCATTTATCATGGTTATTTTTATACCGGTGAAGAATAATATAATTCTATGGAAAGCCCTGCATCCCCATCTGCTCCCAGGCCAATAGCGCCCGTTCAAGGATTCGAAGGTCGTTCACCGATAGCTATCCGTGATATTCCGGTGGCTTTTGCATCGGGTTGTAAGGCCGTTTACCCGGCTTTCGCCCCTCCCGCTTATCGTTCTCTCCTGATTTTTTCATGCAGGCACTCACGCTTTTCTCGTCATTCCTGGATTTGCCGCAGGCGGCGCTTTACCGGGCCCAATGTTCCCGCTGGCGTCTCAGTCTGCGTATCATTGGTTGCTTTATAGCCTGAAAGAATGATTTTGTATTAATAATACATTTACTTTATTTGTCACTGTCGTTACTATATCGGCTGAAATTAATGAGGTCATGCCCAAATGGATAGTTCGTTTACGCCCATTGAACAAATGCTAAAATTTCGCGCCAGCCGTCACGAAGACTTTCCTTACCAGGAAATTCTTTTGACTCGTCTTTGTATGCACATGCAAGGCAAGCTCCTGGAAAACCGCAATAAAATGCTGAAGGCTCAAGGGATTAACGAGACGTTGTTTATGGCGTTGATTACGCTGGAGTCTCAGGAAAACCACAGTATTCAGCCGTCTGAATTAAGCTGCGCGCTGGGTTCATCTCGCACCAATGCGACACGCATTGCAGATGAGCTGGAAAAACGCGGCTGGATTGAGCGTCGTGAGAGCGATAACGACCGCCGTTGCCTGCATCTGCAATTAACGGAGAAAGGCCAGGCATTTTTGCAAGAAGTGCTTCCACCTCAGCATCATTGTCTGCATCAACTCTGGTCATCACTTAGCACTGCCGAAAAAGATCAACTTGAGCACATCACTCGTAAACTCCTGACGCGTCTTGATCAAATGGAGCAGGAAGGCACTGTTCTTGAGGCGCTGCGCTAAAGCGCCGACCCGCTCAAAAATCCAGATTAATAACAGGAAAGCGGACAGGCCGGCACGCGTTACTGCTGGCCTTTCTGACAACAGGTCGGCTCAGCCGATGTGAATAATAAGATCGTGGAGAACAACATGAGCGCAAATGCGGAGATCCAAACCCCGCAGCAACCGGCTAAGAAGAAAGGCAAACGCAAAACAGCGCTGCTACTTCTTACCTTGCTCTTTGTTATTATTGCCGTGGCATATGGAATTTATTGGTTTTTAGTATTGCGTCATATTGAAGAGACAGATGATGCTTACGTGGCAGGGAACCAGGTTCAAATCATGGCGCAGGTGTCAGGCAGCGTGACGAAAGTCTGGGCTGATAACACCGACTTTGTAAAAGAGGGCGATGTTCTGGTCACGCTCGATCAGACTGACGCCAAACAAGCGTTTGAAAAAGCCAAAACGGCGCTGGCCTCCAGCGTGCGCCAGACGCACCAGTTGATGATTAACAGCAAGCAGTTGCAGGCGAATATCGACGTGCAAAAAACCGCCCTGGCGCAAGCGCAAAGCGACCTTAACCGTCGTGTGCCGCTGGGTAATGCCAATCTTATTGGCCGTGAAGAACTGCAACACGCCCGCGATGCCGTCGCCAGCGCGCAGGCACAGCTGGATGTCGCCATTCAACAGTACAATGCCAACCAGGCAATGATACTCAACAGTAATCTGGAAGATCAGCCTGCGGTTCAACAAGCGGCGACCGAAGTGCGTAACGCCTGGCTGGCGCTGGAGCGTACTCGCATCGTCAGCCCAATGACCGGTTATGTCTCCCGCCGCGCCGTCCAGCCTGGCGCGCAAATCAGCCCCACCACGCCGCTGATGGCCGTGGTGCCTGCAACCGATCTGTGGGTGGACGCTAACTTTAAAGAGACCCAATTAGCGAATATGCGCATTGGGCAGCCAGTGACGATTATTACTGACATTTATGGCGACGACGTAAAATACACCGGTAAAGTCGTCGGTCTGGATATGGGAACAGGCAGCGCCTTCTCCCTGCTGCCCGCGCAAAATGCGACGGGTAACTGGATTAAAGTGGTTCAACGTCTGCCGGTACGCGTCGAACTGGACGCCCGCCAGTTAGAACAACATCCGCTGCGTATTGGTTTATCGACGCTGGTCACCGTGGATACCGCTAATCGCGACGGTCAGGTACTGGCCAGCCAGGTACGAACGACGCCGGTTGCCGAAAGTAACGCACGCGAAATTAATCTCGCGCCGGTCAATAAACTGATCGACGACATCGTACAGGCTAACGCGGGTTAATCCTGAGGTGCGTGTGATACAACAGCAAAAACCGCTGGAAGGCGCGCAGCTCGTCATCATGACGATCGCGCTGTCGCTGGCGACATTCATGCAGGTGCTGGACTCCACCATTGCCAACGTGGCGATTCCGACCATCGCCGGGAACCTGGGTTCTTCCCTAAGCCAGGGGACATGGGTTATCACCTCTTTCGGGGTGGCGAACGCTATCTCGATTCCCTTAACCGGCTGGCTGGCGAAACGTTTTGGCGAAGTCAAACTGTTCATGTGGTCGACGGTCGCCTTTGCCGCAGCCTCCTGGGCCTGTGGCGTATCCAGCAGCCTGAATATGCTGATCTTCTTCCGCGTGGTGCAGGGCGTGGTCGCCGGGCCGCTGATTCCGCTCTCGCAAAGCCTGTTGCTGAATAACTATCCGCCTGCAAAGCGCTCCATTGCGCTGGCGCTCTGGTCAATGACCGTCATTGTCGCGCCGATTTGCGGCCCGATTCTGGGGGGCTATATCAGTGATAATTACCACTGGGGATGGATTTTCTTCATCAACGTGCCGATTGGCATCGCCGTCGTCCTGATGACGTTACACACGCTGCGCGGACGTGAAACGCATACCGAACGGCGACGTATTGACGCCGTCGGGCTGGCGTTACTGGTGATTGGCATCGGCAGCCTGCAAATTATGCTCGACCGCGGTAAAGAGCTGGACTGGTTCTCCTCACAGGAAATTATCATCCTGACCGTGGTCGCCGTCATCGCCATCAGTTTCCTGATCGTCTGGGAACTGACCGACGATCACCCTATCGTCGATCTTTCTCTTTTTAAATCGCGTAACTTCACTATTGGCTGCTTGTGCATCAGCCTTGCCTATATGCTCTATTTCGGCGCCATTGTTCTACTGCCGCAGCTTTTGCAAGAGGTGTACGGCTATACCGCAACGTGGGCAGGTCTGGCGTCGGCGCCAGTCGGTATTATTCCGGTAATTTTGTCGCCGATTATCGGACGCTTCGCGCATAAACTGGATATGCGCAGGCTGGTCACGTTCAGCTTCATTATGTACGCCGTCTGTTTTTACTGGCGCGCCTGGACGTTCGAACCGGGTATGGATTTCGGCGCTTCCGCATGGCCGCAGTTTATTCAGGGATTTGCCGTCGCCTGCTTCTTTATGCCGCTGACCACCATTACGCTCTCCGGGTTACCGCCCGAACGGCTGGCGGCGGCATCAAGCCTGTCGAACTTCACGCGAACGCTGGCGGGCTCCATCGGCACCTCGATTACCACCACTATGTGGACCGATCGTGAGTCGCTACACCATGCTCAGCTCACGGAGTCGGTTACAGCGTATAATCCAAACGCTCAGGCTATGTACGATAAACTGGAAGGCTTAGGGATGACGCACCAACAGGCGTCAGGCTGGATAGCCCAGCAAATCACGAATCAGGGGCTGATTATTTCCGCCAACGAAATCTTCTGGATGTCGGCGGGGATCTTCCTGGTGCTGCTCGGCCTGGTGTGGTTCGCCAAACCGCCCTTCGGTGCGGGCGGCGGCGGTGGCGGCGCGCACTAACTATCTGATAAAAGGGATCTGCGGATCCCTTTTTTAGTAGACCAACAATCAGAAGAAATATTTGAATCTCAGACGCCCGCCGTAACGCGCATCTTCACTGTTATCGCCATTATTCGGATTGGCCTCTACCCATGAAGCATAGGCACCGAGATAGATGTTAAAGTTTTTCATATCCATCACGTTGGGGAATAAATATGAGGCATGAATAGTGTGAATGTCATAATTGCCGGGATCGGTGATCCAACAATCGTCCTCACAAACGGCATCGATATTGGTAGCATTGAAGGCTTCGATTTTGTTATGCGCATAGATATAACCCAGTTCAAATCGATGCCACAGCGCATTCACCCCAGCGGTAAAATCTGTCTCATCGGTCGCATCCATATAGGCGGTATTCAGGTTAATCACTGCGCCATCTTCCGGGTCAGTTTTTTGACCATTCCAGGTCATGGTAAAACCATAGCCCGTACGATCTGACTGATCGATCCACTTCCCATTCTCATAATAGCCATAGGCGTTGTTAACGACGTTACTTTCCATCGCTATCGCCGTTGAAAAACGCCCGTTTTGCCAGGCGATAACCGGACGGACGTAAGCCGCGTTTTTATCGTTGGTTAAATCCATTCCGTGGTACTGCTTCTCGGTATATAACGTACTGCCATTTTCCAGCAATGTGTTAACTTCGAAATACCAGTTGTCGATGGTTTTACTCAGCAGGAAGTTACCCCCACTGTCGCTACGTCCCCGTCCTTCTTTCATCATATAGATATAGCCGTAACCGTCACTGTAAAGATCGTTCGCTGTATTCCCCGAATATTCAATAAACGTATCCTGATTCAGCGGGAACATATCGTAGGCTTCAAAACGACCAACCTTAATTTTCCAGTCATTCTCACGACCAAAGAAGAAAACAGCATCATCAAGGTTCATTTTTCCGGTCAGGTCCGCCAGTGGCTGTACAGAGAATCCGGCAAAATTACCATTGTCCAGCCGCTGGTAGCCATCAAAGCCCAGCAACAGGCGTCCGTTAATATCCCAGCGTTCATTGGTTCCTGATGCCCAATCTTTATTCGCTGACGTTCTCATCGATGTCAGGCTACCGGAACGGCTTGCCGCATCCATATTAAATTCGACATCGCCATAGAACTTAATATCGCTGAATCCGGATAAGGTCAGCTTCGGCGGCTTTTTACCTGCTGCTATGGGCTCGGCGGACTGGACATTCACCGTCGGCGTAGCGGCGACCTGCTGCTGTTTCAGCGAGCGAATTTGCGCCTCGGCATCGGATGCCCGTTTTTCAGCATTAACAACACGTTGCTCCAGTTCAGCCAGACGCTGCTCAATAGTGATATTATTCGCTGCCCAAAGGTTATGAGAAAAGCAAGCACCGATCAGCAGCGCCAAATATTTAGCCTTCATTTTTTATCCCTTAAGTTTGATGTATACCAGATAAGATTTGCTAAAAACCCCATCTACCGGCTATTAGTAGAGTCTTGTTATTACCTGGATATCTGGCGCATTCCATTATGTTTTTCTATTAATTATTTATGATTTTTAGTTTATGTGATCAATACACTCTGGCATCGTTAATTATGCCGCCTTTTCTGTTTACCAGATCACACTTTATTATTTAACAGGCCAGGCACTACTTAATTTAAAATGTATTCTCGCCGCAAATATAATAAACAAAAATTATATTAAGCAATAAAAAACCCCGGACATAAACCGGGGTTAATTTAAATACTGGAACCGCTTACCAATAAGACTAAATATGCAGTTCCTGCAGTTTTTCTTTCGGTAGCGCCAGCTCTTTATTGCTGTTCACGCGTACATCACGCTCCAGAATATGACGGGCAATGTCCTGCGCTTCACTGAGCGAGTGCATCTGATACGTACCGCACTGGTAAACGTTCAGCTCCGGGATCTGGTTTTGATCCTGCACTTTCAGCACATCCGCCATCGCCGCTTTCCAGGCGTCGGCAACACGCTGCTCGTCCGGCGTGCCAATCAGGCTCATGTAAAAGCCGGTACGGCAGCCCATCGGCGAGATATCGATAATCTCAACGCCGTTACCATTAAGGTGGTCGCGCATAAAGCCAGCAAACAGATGCTCAAGCGTATGAATCCCTTTTTCCGGCATCACTTCTTTGTTCGGAATGCAAAAACGCAGATCAAATACGGTGATTGCGTCGCCATGCGGGGTGTTCATCGTTTTTGCCACGCGGACCGCCGGCGCTTGCATCCGGGTATGATCGACTGCGAAGCTATCTAATAATGGCATTTAGTCACCTCCGATAATTTTTTAAAAATAAACTGAACTCTTTGTTCCGGGGCGAGTCTGAGTATATGAAAGACGCGCATTTGTTATCATCATCCCTGTTTTCAGCGATGAAATTTTGGCCACTCAGTGAGTGGCCTTTTTCTTTTGGGTCAGGCGTGTTTTGCAAGCCACGCGGCAAACGGCTCGGTATCCGCCGCCTCAATCTCCTGCTGACGACGTACTGAAGCGTCACGTTCAGCAATAAACTCTTCTTCCTGTAAAATCTCCAGCGGCTCTTCGCGTAACAGATTACGGTAAGCCTCACCGAACGCTTTCCCGGTGCCGCCAATGCCTTCATCAATCATAGACCGTAGGATCCGGGCGGAGAATGTCAGTTCAGGATTATCAAAGCAGGCGACCAACTCGTCACACACCTTTTGATACTCCTCTCCCCCGTGGATACTGTCCAGCGTTTGCGCCACGCGTTTCAGATCGCGGAAGAGATCTTTTCCTACTTTGGGCAGCGGGAATTGCGCAGTTTCACAGCCAATGCCTAACGTCAGGCCCGGCTTACGCCCTTCCAGAATAACGCGATTCCAGTTAGTACGCGTACATAACAGCTCATCGCTACTCATTTCCGGCGCATCGGCCAATACGCACCAGACCATAAACAGATCGAGGAAGCGCACCTGTTGCTCGTCTACGCCGATCGGTGAGAACGGGTTAATATCGAGAGAACGAACTTCGATGTACTCAATACCACCACGCAGAAGCGCGTCAGAAGGCGATTCGCCACTGCGCGTCACGCGCTTGGGACGAATGGGCGCGTACAGCTCATTTTCAATTTGCAGAACGTTGCTGTTAATCTGTAGCCGCTTGCCGTCTTTTTCCAGACCAATCCGCGCGTACTCTTCGGAAGGGGTTTTAATTGCCCGCTTCAGACCTGCCACATACTCATGCAAATCGTTAAACGTAATTCCGAGATTGCTTTGCGACTTATTGGTATAACCCAAATCACTCAAACGCAGCGACGTCGCATACGGCAGGTAGTACATGCCGCAGTCCGTTTTTTCAAACGGTAATGTGGTTGGCTTTCCTTGCAGGAAAGAGGAACAAATGGCCGGAGACGCGCCAAATAGATAGGGGATGACCCAGCCAAAACGGTAATAGTTGCGAATCAGACGAAAATAGCCGGCAGAAATTTTTTCTTTTGCCGCTTCGCCTTCCGTAACGCCGCATTTCGCCTGCCAGAACGCCATCGGTAATGAAAAATTGTAATGTACGCCGGAGATGGTTTGCATCAAAGCGCCATAACGATTTTTCAGCCCTTCGCGATAGAGCGTCTTAAAGCGCCCGGTATTGGATGTGCCGTACTGCGCCAGCTCTATGTCCTGCCCTTCCGCAATATAGCAGGGCATACTTAATGGCCACATCCGCTCATCGCCCAGTTTCCTGGCCGTATACCGATGGAGATCGCGCATAAAAGTGAGCATATGCTGGATATCGCCATCGACTGGCGTAATAAACTCCAGTAGGGCTTCCGCAAAATCCGTGGTAATCCATTTATGGGTCAGCGCTGAACCTAACGCTTCAGGATGACCTGTTGTCGCCAGCGTGCCATCAGCATTGACACGCAGCGTTTCGCGCTCTAACCCGCGCTGTATCCCCTTTAACGCCTGAGGATGTTTTTCCAGCCAGGCCAGAGCCTGTGATACGTCCGGGATCAAATTGACCTCCCGCCTGTCCAAATCGTTTTAATAAGCATAACTGTAATGGCGGCCATACATGCCAAACCTACAATTATTACCACCACATAATGCCCTGAACCGTCGCCGCTGCGAGCGCAACATAGCGCAGCGCCTTACCAAGACACAAAAAAAAGATCGTCCGCCCCCACGGGATGCGCATCCATCCCGCTAACAGGCACAACAAATCACCGATAACCGGCATCCAGCTTAATAATAGTGTGGCTGCGCCATAACGCTTTAGCCAGCCAGTCGCTTTTTCCTGCCAGCGCGACGTTTTGCGCAGCGGAAAGAAACGCCCAAGAATAACGTTAGTTACCCCTCCAAGGCTATTCCCCATTGTTGCTGTTAAGACTAAGACCCAGGGATGACTGACGCCGGAGACCAGCATAGCAACCAAAACCACCTCAGAATTACCGGGTAACAGCGTCGCGCTGAGAAAACTGCTGGCAAACAGAGACAGGAGCGACAGTCCGTCACTCACAATAGTCGAACATCCACGGCATCCATTCCCGCCGCCCGCGCCGCCTGTAAACCAAAATCGGCATCTTCAAATACCACGCACTGCGTCGGCATGACGCCCATCCGCTGGGCGCACAGTAGGAAGGTGTCAGGCGCGGGTTTGTGATGCTGTACGTGATCTGCCGCCACAACCGCATCAAAATAACGACGCAGTCCCAGATGCGCTAACAAGGCTTCCGCGATAGTGCTTTCGCTACCGGTACCGACCGACATGGGACGCCGCCCATGCCACGCTTTAACCACCTCAACCAGCGGCAGCGGTTCTACGCAGTCCAGCAGGATGCTTTTTACCGCGTCGGTTTTCTCGCGCGCCAGTGACAGGGGATCAAGATCGGCATGGTTAAGCTCAATGATTGACTGGGCGATAAGCCAGGTTGGCGAACCGTTAAGCGCGACCATTGCCTGTTCATCAAAACGAAGACCATAGCGCCCCAAAACCTCACGCCACGCTTTGCGATGCGTGGGTTCGGTATCCAGGAGAGTACCGTCCATATCAAAAATCAAACCAGCATAACGTGCGTACATCGTGTTCTCGCAAACCGAATAACCAGACAGTACTTTATCGCAATTGGTTGATTTTGTCGCTAATAGAGATGAAGAGGTATGTTCAGGATAAGGGGAAAAGCGATTGCAGGGCAGGAACGTATCCGGGAGGATTATTCGCCTTATGGGCCGTTGCTGACGCAACGTTATCCTTCCTGGTGCCAGCGGTGATTATAGCTATCTTATCTTCATCGCTGAAAGTACGGAGAATATGGTGCATCCGGGAGGATTCGAACCTCCGACCGCTCGGTTCGTAGCCGAGTACTCTATCCAGCTGAGCTACGGATGCATTGGGAAACTTGCTTTACTGCTGATATTGATACCGCGGTGAAAGCCGTATCAATTAAGAGATGGTGCATCCGGGAGGATTACTCGCCTTACGGCTCGCCCTTTGGGCCGTTGCTGACGCAACGTTATCCTTCCTGGTGCCAGCGGTGATTACCGCTTATCTTATCCGTATCTTCATCACTGAAAGTACGGAGAATATGGTGCATCCGGGAGGATTCGAACCTCCGACCGCTCGGTTCGTAGCCGAGTACTCTATCCAGCTGAGCTACGGATGCATTGGGAAACTTGCTTTACTGCTGATATTGATACCGCGGTGAAAGCCGTATCAATTAAGAGATGGTGCATCCGGGAGGATTACTCGCCTTACGGCTCGCCCTTTGGGCCGTTGCTGACGCAACGTTATCCTTCCTGGTGCCAGCGGTGATTACCGCTTATCTTATCCGTATCTTCATCACTGAAAGTACGGAGAATATGGTGCATCCGGGAGGATTCGAACCTCCGACCGCTCGGTTCGTAGCCGAGTACTCTATCCAGCTGAGCTACGGATGCAAATGGCGGTGAGGCGGGGATTCGAACCCCGGATGCAGCTTTTGACCGCATACTCCCTTAGCAGGGGAGCGCCTTCAGCCTCTCGGCCACCTCACCACACGCCTCTTACGAGTGCTTCGAAGAACTTGTTCTGCTCATCGTCGCTGCGTGGCGCACATATTACTTTCTGGGACTTATAAGTCAAACAATTTTTCCAGAGCTTTTATCGTTTGCACACTTCACGCTCAATTAGTCTGTAAAAAAGCCAAAAAGAGTGTTTTATCAACAGATAATTTGATGACACGCTGGCCGCCAAAAGCGCACCATATCAACAGTGAGGTTGAAAAAAGTCATGAAGGGACAACGCGGGCGAGCGAGAAGAGAGGCTGCGTCTCACCCGAAAAGTGAGACGCGAAAACCTTAGTAACTGGACTGCTGGGATTTTTCAGCCTGGATACGCTGGTAGATCTCTTCACGATGGACAGAAACTTCTTTCGGGGCGTTCACGCCAATACGCACCTGGTTGCCCTTCACCCCTAAAACTGTCACGGTGACCTCATCGCCAATCATGAGGGTCTCACCAACTCGACGAGTCAGAATCAGCATTCTTTGCTCCTTGAAAGATTAAAAGAGTCGGGTCTCTCTGTATCCCGGCATTATCCATCATATAACGCCAAAAAGTAAGCGATGACAAACACCTTAGGTGTAAGCAGTCATGGCATTACATTCTGTTAAACCTAAGTTTAGCCGATATACAAAACTTCAACCTGACTTTATCGTTGTCGATAGCGTTGACGTAAACGCCGCAGCACGGGCTGCGGCGCCAACGAACGCTTATAATTATTGCAATTTTGCGCTGACCCAGCCTTGTACACTGGCTAACGCTGCAGGCAGAGCTGCCGCATCCGTACCACCGGCTTGCGCCATGTCCGGACGACCGCCACCCTTACCGCCCACCTGCTGAGCGACCATACCAATCAATTCCCCTGCTTTAACCCGGTCGGTCACATCCTTCGACACGCCAGCAATCAGAGAAACCTTACCTTCAACAACCGTTGCCAGTACGATAACGGTAGACCCCAGTTGATTTTTCAGATCATCAACCATGGTTCGCAGCATTTTCGGCTCAATACCAGCAAGCTCGCTGACCAGGAGCTTCACGCCGTTGAGATCGACCGCTTTACTGGAAAGATTTGCACTCTCCTGCGCTGCGGCCTGGTCCTTCAACTGCTGCAACTCTTTTTCCAGCTGACGTGTACGTTCCAGCACGGCACGCACTTTGTCGCCCAAATTCTGGCTGTCGCCCTTCAGCAGATGCGCAATATCGTTTAAACGATCGCTTTGCGCGTGAACGGTGGCCATAGCGCCTTCACCGGTTACCGCCTCAATACGACGAA
This sequence comes from Salmonella sp. 741265116_PST, assembly GCF_046567715.1. Taxonomy (NCBI): domain Bacteria; kingdom Pseudomonadati; phylum Pseudomonadota; class Gammaproteobacteria; order Enterobacterales; family Enterobacteriaceae; genus Salmonella; species Salmonella sp. 741265116_PST. Next base: position 44,041 of record NZ_JBKFPH010000007.1, read on the forward strand.
TGCCCGCTGCGGTGCCGGACTCAGAGATAATACGGAATAGACCGATATCACCGGTACGACTGGCGTGAGTACCGCCGCACAGTTCGGTAGAGAAATCGCCCATGCTCAGAACGCGTACACGTTCGTCATATTTCTCGCCAAACAGCGCCATGGCCCCTTTCGCCTTCGCCGCGTCGAGATCCATGATGTTCGTTTCAATCGGCAGGTTGCGGCGAATTTGCGCATTCACCAAATCTTCAACCTGACGAATCTCCGACGGCTTCATCGCTTCATTGTGCGAGAAGTCGAAGCGCAGCACTTTATCGCTAACCAGCGAACCTTTCTGCGCAACGTGTGTCCCAAGCACCTGGCGCAACGCCGCGTGCATCAGGTGCGTGGCGGAGTGGTTCAGACGGATACGTGCGCGGCGCGCTTCATCTACGTCAGCCTGTACCGCATCGCCCACTTTCAGAGCGCCCGCAGACAATTTGCCGATATGACCAATCGCCTGACCATATTTTTGCGTGTCGTCCACAGCGAAAGTAAATCCAGCGCCTTTCAGCTCGCCTTTATCGCCAACCTGACCGCCTGATTCCGCATAGAATGGGGTCTGATCCAGCACGACAACAGCTTCCTGTCCCGCGTTAATCGCTTCAACCGCTTTACCATCGACAAACAGCGCAGTCACTTTGCCGTTCAGTTCCAGATGGTCATAACCTTTAAATTCAGAAGCGCTATCAACGCGGATCATCGCGTTGTAGTCCGCGCCAAAACCGCTAGCTTCGCGCGCACGACGGCGTTGCTCTTCCATAGCGGCTTCAAAACCGGCTTCGTCGACTTTGATGTTGCGCTCACGGCAGACGTCCGCCGTTAGATCGACCGGGAAACCATAAGTATCATACAGACGGAAAGCGGTTTCGCCGTCCAGGGTGTCGCCCTGCAATTTCGCCAGTTCTTCATCCAGCAGCGCCAGACCGCGCTCCAGCGTACGGGCGAACTGCTCTTCTTCCGTTTTCAGAACCTGCTCGACCTGCGCCTGCTGACGTTTCAACTCTTCGCCTGCGGAGCCCATTACCTCAATCAGCGGCCCAACCAGCTTGTAGAAGAAGGTCTCTTTCGCGCCCAGCATGTTGCCGTGACGAACCGCGCGACGAATAATGCGACGCAGCACATAGCCACGGTTTTCATTCGACGGCAGCACGCCATCGGCAACCAGGAATGCGCAGGAACGGATGTGGTCGGCGATAACGCGCAGCGATTTATTACCCAGATCGGTGGCGCCGGTGACTTTCGCTACCGCTTCAATCAACGTGCGGAACAGGTCGATATCATAGTTAGAGTTAACGTGTTGCAGTACCGCGGCAATACGCTCCAGCCCCATACCGGTATCTACAGACGGTTTCGGCAATGGTTCCATAGTCCCGTCAGCCTGACGGTTGAACTGCATAAAGACGATGTTCCAGATCTCAATATAGCGATCGCCGTCTTCTTCCGGGCTTCCCGGAGGGCCGCCCCAGATGTGGTCGCCATGATCGTAGAAGATTTCGGTGCACGGACCGCAGGGACCGGTATCACCCATCTGCCAGAAGTTATCCGATGCGTATGGCGCGCCTTTATTGTCGCCGATACGGATGATACGCTCGCGCGGGATGCCGACTTCTTTTTCCCAGATCTCATAGGCTTCGTCGTCGGTTTCATAGACGGTGACCCATAAACGCTCTTTTGGCAGAGCAAACCAGTTTTCACCGGTCAGTAATTCCCATGCGAACTGAATGGCGTCGTGTTTGAAGTAATCGCCGAAGCTGAAGTTGCCCAGCATTTCGAAGAAAGTATGGTGACGTGCAGTGTATCCGACGTTTTCCAGATCGTTGTGTTTACCCCCCGCGCGTACGCAACGCTGGGAAGTGGTTGCACGGGAATAATTACGTTTATCGAGCCCAAGGAAAACATCCTTGAACTGGTTCATCCCGGCATTGGTAAACAACAGAGTGGGGTCATTGTTAGGCACCAGGGAACTGCTGGCAACTACCTGATGCCCTTTACTATGGAAAAAGTCGAGAAACGCCTGACGGATCTCAGCGGTGCTCTTGCTCATAATTATCCTGAAATCAAGCTACACTTCATCCTTCAGGCCGCCTCTGCGTTGGCTGCGAGTTTCCCGGTCACGCGTTCCCGAGGCTCACTTGCCGCTTTGATGCGGCTTGAATGATTTTGTGTATTTAAGGAATATTCGTCGCAGACGCTGTTCGCCGTTAAGCAACCCGCGTCCAGACGGAAAAAGTGGGAATAAGATAAGTTTTCTTTACCGGGAAGTAAAATCCCGTATGCGCTCAATCTGCAAAATTTCGCCATATTTGCTGGATATCGTCCATCAGATACCCGCGATAGAGCAAAAAGCGCTGTACCTTAACCTTTTCTGAAAAGTTTGAAGGGAGCGGCTCGCCATATTTGCGAATGGCCTGTTCACGTGCCATTTCACTCCAGTCAATTTCACATTCTCGCATTGCTTTTTCAGTCGATTCACGGGAAATGCCTTTCTGATTCAACTCCTGGCGAATACGCGCCGGGCCATAACCTTTGCGGCTACGACTGGCGATAAAGCGCATCACGAAGCGCTCGTCATCAAGATAGCGATGTTCGTGGCACCAGGCGATCACGCGTTCATAATCGTCTGCCGTCGCATCAATCTCTTCCGGCCCATTTTTGCCCATCACCGGCGCGGAGAGTTTACGCCGTAATTCCTGCTCGCTGTGATCGCGGACAGCAAGAATACGTACCGCACGATCAAGGAGACGAGCATAAGCGGGACGGCGCGATGTGGGTTCACTCATAAAAAACCTTAACAGGGAGAAATGCCAAAAGGGCCGCATAAATGCAGCCCTTGATGGTAATTTAACGTTTTGCTGAATGGCGGCTTCGTTTTGTCCGACCCACCATCACCTGATGATTAAAAATCTTCGTTGGTTTCGGCAACGCCTTCGCTATCGTCAACGGCGAAATCGGGCGTGGCATTCTGATTACTCAACAGTAATTCACGAACCCTTTTCTCAATCTCTTTCGCTGTCGCCGGGTTCTCTTTCAGCCAGGTAGTCGCGTTCGCTTTACCCTGGCCAATCTTCTCGCCGTTGTAGCTGTACCATGCGCCCGCTTTCTCGATCAGCTTCTCTTTCACGCCCAGGTCAACCAGTTCGCCATAGAAGTTGATGCCTTCGCCGTAGAGGATCTGGAACTCGGCCTGCTTAAACGGCGCGGCGATTTTGTTTTTCACCACTTTCACACGCGTTTCGCTACCCACGACATTATCGCCCTCTTTCACCGCGCCAATACGACGGATATCAAGACGAACAGAGGCGTAGAATTTCAGCGCGTTACCGCCGGTGGTGGTTTCCGGGTTACCGAACATCACGCCAATCTTCATACGAATCTGGTTGATGAAAATCAACAGCGTGTTGGACTGTTTCAGGTTCCCCGCCAGCTTACGCATCGCCTGGCTCATCATACGCGCCGCGAGGCCCATATGAGAGTCGCCGATTTCGCCTTCGATTTCCGCTTTCGGCGTTAGCGCCGCTACGGAGTCGACCACAATGACGTCCACCGCGCCTGAACGCGCCAGCGCGTCACAGATTTCCAGCGCCTGCTCGCCGGTATCCGGCTGAGAACAGAGCAGGTTATCGATATCGACGCCCAGCTTGCGTGCGTAAACAGGGTCAAGCGCGTGTTCCGCATCGATAAACGCACAGGTTTTACCTTCACGCTGCGCAGCGGCAATCACCTGTAGCGTCAGGGTCGTTTTACCGGAAGATTCCGGCCCGTAAATTTCGACGATACGCCCCATCGGCAGACCGCCCGCACCGAGTGCGATGTCCAGTGAAAGCGAACCGGTGGAGATAGTTTCCACATCCATAGAACGGTCTTCACCCAGACGCATGATGGAGCCTTTACCAAATTGCTTTTCAATTTGGCCCAGTGCTGCCGCCAACGCTTTCTGTTTGTTTTCGTCGATAGCCATTATTACTCCTGTCATGCAACTTGGTATTGAACCGGATAGTGAATTCGTACTGTTGAAGCAATTATACTGTATGCTCATACAGTATCAAGTGTTTTGTAGAAATTGTTGCCACAGGGTGTGTAGCGCGTACGTCGTCGCCTGTCGACGCACCGATTCACGGTCGCCGTTGAAGCATTCCTGACGCGTAATCCCTTCTCCGCTGACGCTGGCGAAAGCAAACCACACCGTACCAACCGGCTTTTCTTCACTGCCGCCATCCGGCCCGGCAATCCCGCTAATAGCGACAGCAAAATCGGCGCGAGCGGCCTTCAGCGCCCCGATCGCCATTTCGACCACTACGGGTTCGCTGACCGCGCCATGCTGCGCCAGGGTCTCTTCACGCACGCCAATCATCTGCGCTTTGGCTTCATTACTATAGGTGACAAAGCCGCGTTCAAACCAGGCGGAGCTTCCGGCGATGTCGGTAATGGCTTTCGCCAGCCAGCCGCCGGTACAGGACTCTGCTGTCGTTACGGTCGCCCCGCACGCTTTTAACGCCAGTCCGACCTGTTCGCTAAGCCGCATCAGTTCACTGTCAGTCATCATGACCTCTGTCAGTTAGAAATCCTGCCGCACAAGATAGCACTTTCTCACCAGAGGTGGGGACGAGCAGTCGATTTTACGAGTCGGATTCCGAAAAAATGCCAGCAGGTTATTTATGCAGAATGAAATGAGGTAGCACATGACTAAATAGCAGTACCATGTCGCTAAATTTACACGCACGGAGAGAAAGCAAGGATGTCACTCAAAAAAACGGAAAGCACACAGCACAAACTGAAACAAACCTGTCAACTACGGCTGTGGTTAATTGTGGGTGGAGTATGTTCATTAGGAATGGGAGTACTGAATATATTGTCGTCAGGCTATTTTGAACCGTATGACGGCGGTCAAATTATCTTAGGCCTGGGATGTCTGGGATATAGTCTGGCCCTATCAAAGAAGATATCCCACTTGCAGGCAGAGAATCAGCCCAACAAGCCATAATATAATAATAGCGGAGGGGGGGCTCCCCTCCCTAAGCGTAAATTAGCGCACCCGCGCCAGCGCTACCGCCTGCCCCAGTTGCCAAACCGCCATCGCATAATGCGTGCTGTGGTTATATCGGGTAATGGTGTAGAAGTTCGGCAGGCCGTACCAGTACTGGTAGCCCGTACCGATATCCAGACGCAGCAGGCTGGCTTCCTGATGATTGCCCAACGATTGCTGCGGCGTTAAGCCTGCGGCGGCAAGCTGAGAGAGGCTGTATTTTGTTTTGAAACCATTCGCCAGTCCCGGCGCCTGACCATTCGCCGGCACCGCAACCGTATCGCCTTTCACCCAACCATGCGCCTTGAAGTAGTTCGCCACACTGCCGATGGCATCTACCGGATCCCACAAGTTAATGTGCCCATCGCCATTGAAATCGACCGCATATTCTTTATAGGAAGATGGCATAAACTGGCCGTAGCCCATCGCACCCGCAAAGGAACCTTTCAGATTGAGCGGATCGTCTTGCTCATCGCGCGCCATGAGCAGGAACGTTTCCAGCTCGCCGGAGAAATATTCCGCCCGGCGCGGATAGTTAAATGACAGCGTCGCCAGCGCGTCCAGAATCCGCGTTTTCCCCATGATACGTCCCCAGCGGGTTTCCACGCCGATAATCCCCACGATGATTTCCGGCGGTACGCCGTATACCTGCCAGGCGCGGTTCAGCGCGTCTTCATACTGATTCCAGAACACGACGCCGTTTTGCACGTTATCCGGCGTAATAAATTGTTTGCGATAGCGCAGCCAGGCGCCATTTGGTCCGGCGGGCGGCTGAGTGGTCGGCGCTTGTCTGTCCATCAGACGCAGGACGTAATCCAGTCTTTTAGACTGCGAGAGGATCTCCTGCAGCTGCTGACGGTCGAAACCGTGTTTACTGACCATGTTATCAATGAACTGCTGCGCATGAGGGTTGTTGGCGAAGTCGCCGCCCATTTGCATGACGTTATGCTGCGGCTCAAGCAGGAAGCCGCCGGAAGACGTGCCCGTCGTCGCTTGAGTCTCGGAAGATTTTGGCGTGCTGCTACAGGCAGCAAGCAATACGCAAAGTGGAAGTAACGCTACATAACGACGCTTGAACATGAGACATCCATTAAACAAATTCAGCCAGGGAGAAGTATGGTAAAGCATCCCCCGCCGCACAAGGAAGCGGCACAAGAGAATAAATCACCTTTCTCCTCTTTTCAGTTTATATCTGCTCCCTCACCCCACAAACTTTCAACTTAAAATATTTTTCTTTTATTTTGCGATCACAATAACACTTTTGAATCTTTCAACATGATTAAAATGAATAGGAAATTAGCAAGAAAACTAAAAACCCTACAGGAGAGAACAATGATCGAAACCATTACACATGGTGCGGAGTGGTTCATCGGGTTATTCCAGAAAGGCGGAGAGGTGTTTACCGGTATGGTGACAGGTATTCTTCCGCTACTGATAAGCCTGCTGGTTATCATGAATGCGCTCATCAATTTTATCGGCCAGCAGCGTATTGAGCGTTTTGCCCAACGTTGCGCCGGAAATCCGCTATCTCGTTACCTGCTTTTACCGTGTATCGGGACGTTTGTTTTTTGTAATCCGATGACCCTGAGTCTGGGACGCTTTATGCCGGAGAAGTACAAGCCGAGCTATTACGCGGCGGCCTCCTATAGCTGTCACTCCATGAACGGTCTGTTTCCGCATATCAATCCCGGCGAACTGTTTGTTTATCTGGGTATCGCCAGCGGACTCACCACGTTAGGGCTTCCTCTCGGCCCGCTCGCGGTGAGCTATCTGCTGGTAGGTCTGGTGACGAACTTCTTCCGCGGTTGGGTAACCGATCTCACCACCGCTATTTTTGAGAAAAAAATGGGGATTCAACTTGAGCAGAAAGTTCATCTGACAGGAGCGGTATCATGACACGGGTTCGTATTGAGAAAGGCGCCGGCGGCTGGGGCGGCCCGCTTGAACTGGACGTTACGCCAGGCAAAAAGATCGTCTATATCACAGCCGGTACGCGCCCGGCGATCGTCGACAAACTGGCGCAACTAACAGGCTGGCAAGCGGTGGACGGCTTTAAAGAAGGCGAACCGCCGGAAGCGGAGATCGGCGCGGCCATTATCGACTGCGGCGGTACGCTGCGCTGCGGTATCTATCCGAAACGCCGGATTCCAACCATTAATATTCACTCGACGGGTAAGTCCGGCCCACTGGCGCAGTATATTGTTGAGGATATTTATGTCTCCGGCGTAAAAGAAGAAAACATTACTCTTGTCGGCGAAACGCCTGCCAGTCCTCAGCCTGCCAAAACGACATCAGGACGTGACTACGACACCAGCAAAAAAATCACCGAACAGAGTGACGGGCTGCTGGCAAAAGTCGGTATGGGAATGGGCTCCGCCGTGGCGGTACTGTTCCAGTCCGGTCGCGACACCATTGATACGGTCCTGAAAACAATCCTGCCGTTTATGGCGTTCGTTTCGGCGCTGATCGGCATCATTATGGCCTCAGGTCTTGGCGACTGGATCGCCCACGGCCTGGCGCCATTAGCCAGCCATCCACTGGGGCTAGTGACGCTGGCATTGATCTGCTCTTTCCCACTGCTGTCGCCCTTTCTCGGCCCTGGCGCGGTTATCGCTCAGGTCATTGGCGTCCTGATTGGCGTTCAGATAGGCCTGGGCAATATCCCCCCGCATCTGGCGCTTCCCGCCCTGTTCGCGATTAACGCGCAGGCGGCCTGCGACTTTATCCCGGTCGGCCTGTCGCTGGCGGAAGCGAAACAAGACACCGTTCGCGTCGGCGTACCTTCTGTGCTGGTCGGACGCTTCCTGACTGGCGCGCCCACGGTACTTATCGCCTGGTTTGTTTCCGGCTTTATCTATCAATAAGAGGTTCAGACATGAGCGTGATTTATCAAACCACCATCACCCGTATCGGCCAGAGCGCGAAGGAGGCGCTCGGCGAACAGATGCTGATTACGTTTCGGGAAGGCGCGCCGGCGGATATCGAAGAATTTTGCTTCATCCATTGTCATGGCGAACTGACCGGCGCGCTGCAGCCTGGCGCGCGGTGTGAATTGGGCCAACATTGCTATCCGGTCACGGCGGTCGGCAGCGTAGCCGAGCAAAACCTGCGTGAACTGGGGCATATCACTTTGCGCTTCGATGGTCTGCGCGAAGCGGAATTTCCCGGCACCGTACACGTTGCGGGGCCTGTACCGGACGATATCGCGCCGGGCTGTATTTTGACGTTTGTCGCTTAAGGAGAAAAAACATGAATCAAGTTGCCGTTGTCATTGGCGGAGGCCAGACCCTGGGGGCATTCCTTTGCCGTGGGCTTGCAGAAGAAGGATACCGCGTGGCGGTGGTTGATATTCAAAGCGATAAAGCCGCGAATGTCGCCCAGGAAATTAACGCCGATTTTGGCGAAGGTATGGCGTACGGTTTTGGTGCCGACGCCACCAGCGAGCAGAGCGTGCTGGCGCTGTCCCGCGGCGTAGACGAGATTTTCGGGCGCGTCGATCTGCTGGTTTACAGCGCGGGTATCGCCAAAGCGGCGTTTATCAGCGATTTCCAGTTGGGCGATTTTGACCGCTCGCTACAGGTGAATCTGGTGGGCTATTTCCTCTGCGCCCGGGAGTTTTCCCGCCTGATGATCCGCGACGGCATTCAGGGGCGCATTATTCAGATTAACTCTAAATCCGGCAAAGTGGGCAGTAAACACAACTCCGGCTACAGCGCGGCGAAATTCGGCGGCGTGGGGTTAACCCAGTCTCTGGCGCTGGATCTGGCGGAATACGGCATTACCGTACACTCGTTGATGCTCGGCAACCTGTTGAAATCGCCAATGTTCCAGTCACTGCTGCCGCAATACGCCACTAAACTGGGCATTAAGCCCGACGAGGTGGAGCAGTATTACATTGATAAGGTACCGCTCAAACGCGGGTGTGATTATCAGGATGTGCTGAACATGCTGCTATTTTATGCCAGCCCGAAAGCGTCTTATTGCACCGGGCAGTCGATCAACGTAACCGGCGGTCAAGTGATGTTCTGACCGTGAATTGCCGGATGGCGCCGTAAGCCGGATAAGACGGTTACGCCGCCATCAGGCAAAACAACAGGAGCACATTATGGTTTCCACTCTGATTACCGTCGCCGTTATCGCCTGGTGTGCACAACTGGCGCTGGGCGGCTGGCAGATTTCCCGCTTTAATCGGGCTTTCGATAAACTTAGCCAACAGGGACGGGTCGGCGTCGGGCGCTCCGGCGGGCGTTTTAAGCCCCGGGTGGTGGTTGCCGTGGCGCTGGACGAACAGCAGCGGGTGACGGACACTTTATTGATGAAAGGCCTTACGGTATTCGCCAGACCGGTTAAAATTGCCGCAATGCAAGGAAAACATTTGCATGAATTACAGCCTGATGTGATCTTTCCCCATGATTCGCTCGCGCAGAATGCACTATCATTGGCGCTTAAACTGAAACATGGGTAATTTCGTTGTGAATGCGTATAGCTTGCGAAATTATCATTTTGCAACCAATACCCTAAATAATTCGAGTTGCAGGAAGGCGGCGACGCAGTGAATCCCAGGAGCGTACATCAGTACGTGACCGGGGTGAGCGAGGAAAGCCAACGCACATGCAGCGTGAAGTATGACGGGTAAATACATAAGTCAGGGTAATCACGCCTATGAAACCTCGTCAGCGTCAGGCCGCGATTCTGGAGCACCTGCAAAAACAGGGAAAATGCTCGGTTGAAGAACTGGCCCAGTACTTTGACACGACAGGCACCACTATCCGTAAAGATCTGGTCATTCTGGAAAATGCCGGAACCGTCATCCGCACCTATGGCGGCGTGGTGTTGAATAAAGAAGAGTCCGATCCGCCTATTGATCACAAAACGCTTATCAACACCCACAAAAAAGCGCTGATAGCCGCAGCCGCCGTAAAATATATCCATGATGGCGATTCCATTATTCTGGACGCCGGAAGTACCGTGTTACAGATGGTGCCGCTGCTTTCGCGTTTTAGCAACATCACGGTGATGACCAACAGCCTCCATATTGTCAACGCGCTATCGGAACTGGACAACGAACAAACTATCCTGATGCCCGGCGGTACCTTCCGTAAAAAATCGGCGTCGTTTCACGGTCAACTGGCGGAAAACGCCTTTGAGCAATTCAGCTTTGATAAACTTTTCATGGGAACTGACGGTATTGACCTGAACGTCGGTGTGACCACATTCAATGAGGTTTACACCGTCAGTAAGGCAATGTGCAATGCAGCACGCGAGGTGATTCTGATGGCGGACTCCTCAAAATTTGGTCGTAAAAGCCCCAATGTGGTATGCAGTCTGGAAAGTGTCGACAAACTGATCACGGACGCGGGGATCGATCCGGCATTTCGTCAGGCGCTGGAAGCAAAAGGGATTGAAGTAATCATAACCGGAGAAAGCAATGAGTAATGCACTACTAAACGCGGGCCGTCAGACCTTAATGCTGGAGCTACAGGAAGCCAGCCGTCTGCCGGAGCGTCTGGGCGATGATTTTGTCCGTGCCGCCAATATCATTATTCACTGTGAAGGCAAAGTGATCGTTTCCGGCATTGGCAAGTCAGGTCATATTGGTAAAAAAATCGCCGCGACGCTTGCCAGTACCGGTACTCCCGCTTTTTTTGTTCATCCGGCGGAAGCACTGCATGGCGATCTGGGGATGATTGAAAGCCGCGACGTGATGTTATTTATCTCCTATTCCGGCGGCGCAAAAGAACTCGACCTCATCATCCCGCGTCTGGAAGATAAATCCGTCGCGCTGCTGGCGATGACCGGTAAACCTCACTCTCCGCTGGGGCGAGCGGCAAAAGCCGTTCTGGATATTTCCGTCGAGCGTGAAGCCTGCCCGATGCATCTGGCACCAACGTCCAGTACCGTCAATACGCTGATGATGGGCGATGCGCTGGCGATGGCGGTCATGCAGGCGCGCGGTTTTAACGAAGAAGATTTCGCCCGTTCGCATCCGGCTGGCGCACTGGGCGCGCGTTTGCTCAATAATGTGCATCACCTGATGCGCCAGGGCGATGCAATACCGCAGGTGATGCTCGCCACCAGCGTGATGGATGCCATGCTGGAACTTAGCCGTACCGGGCTGGGGCTGGTGGCGGTTTGCGATGAGCAACATGTTGTGAAAGGCGTCTTTACCGACGGCGACCTGCGTCGCTGGCTGGTGGGCGGCGGCGCGCTCACCACGCCGGTAAGCGAAGCCATGACGCCCAACGGTATTACGCTCCAGGCGCAAAGCCGCGCCATTGACGCCAAAGAGCTCCTGATGAAACGCAAAATTACCGCCGCGCCGGTGGTCGATGAAAACGGCAAACTCACCGGTGCCATTAACCTGCAGGATTTCTACCAGGCGGGGATTATCTAATCCTTCAATCCCAGACGCTTCGCCAGCCGATGCAGGTTGGCGACGTCGGTTTCCAGCGCCCGCGCGCTGGCCGCCCAGTTATGATTATTTTGCGCCAGCGCCTGGCGAATCATCTCTCGCTGGAAGTTCTCCGTCGATTCGCGCAAATTGCGGCAAGTCGGCAGCGCCAGAAAGCTTTCCGCAGGCGGCGCGGGTAAAACGTCCTCTGACAAGGCAAAATGCTGCGCCTCCAGTACCACCTCATCCCCTGCCCGGGTCGCTCTCGCCAGTACAACCGCACGGTGAATGGCATGTTCCAGCTCCCGGACGTTGCCCGGCCAGCCATAGTTGAGCAAATGGCGGCGCGCGCCGGGACTCAGCACCACGCGGGACAGCCCCAGCCGCAGTCGGCACTGCTCGCAAAAATAGCCCGCCAGCAGCACCACATCATCGCCGCGCTCGCGCAGCGGTGGCACAAAGAGCGGGAAAACGCTCAGGCGATGGAACAGATCGGCGCGAAAGCGCCCCGCCAGCACCTCTTCACGCAGGTCACGGTTGGTCGCCGCCAACACCCGCACATCCACGCGCAGGCTACGATCGTCACCGACGCGCTGAATATCGCCATACTGCAACACGCGAAGTAGTTTGGCCTGTAGCGCCAGCGACAGTTCACCAATCTCATCCAGAAACAGCGTACCGTTATCTGCCATTTCGAACTTTCCGCTACGGTGGCTGATAGCCCCGGTAAAAGCCCCTTTTACATGGCCAAACAACTCGCTCTCCGCCACGCTTTCCGGCAGCGCGGCGCAGTTGAGATAGACCAGCGGATTGACCGCTCTGGGGGAGCCCTTGTGAATAGCTTTCGCCACCAGCTCTTTACCGGTCCCCGTTTCACCGCCGATCAGCACGTTAAGATCGGAGCCCGCCACAATCTCGATCTCTTTTTTCAACTGCGTCATCGCCGGCGACAGGCCGATCATGTGCGTCTCTTTTATCGGCTCAAACACGTCTGACGACCCCGGCAGCATGTTCTGGCTTTCCAGTTGTTCAATTAACAGCGCATTACTCAATGCCCCGGCGGCCAGCGCGGCGACAAGCCGTAGTTCTTCATCGCTAAATACCTCGAACTGCTCCGGCGTCATAGCATCAAGGGTCAGCGCACCGATGAGGTTCTGTCCGGCAAACAGCGGCAGACCAACACAGGCGTGGACTTTCAGGCTTTCCTGTCCGGGAATTAACCCGTCATACGGATCGGGTAAATCGCTATCAGCCGGAAAACGCACCACGTCCCCCGCGCGGGCGATGGCTTCCAGGCGCGGATGGCCTTCCAGGGTAAAACGTCTGCCGAGGACGTCCTGCGCCAGGCCATCAATCGCCAGTGGAATAAATTGTCGTGATTCATAGCGCAGCAGCGCCGAGGCGTCACACGCCAGCACCTGACGCAGCGTAGTAATCAGCCGCTGAAAACGATCCTGATGCCCAATACCGCGTTGTAACTCAATGGCGATGCCCGCCAATACCTCCACGGAAAAACTCATGATTACCTCATTGTCATTTTGACAACCTATAGTGTCATATTGACAGCATCATTTATAGTCTTTTTGACTATACCAAAAATACAAATTATTATAAATCCATATAAATCAATAAGATGTAAAATTGGCACGCTACCTGCAATAAGCAAAACAACTTTTTGCAAACATTGAATGAATTGAGGTGGTTATGTCTATTCTGGTTAAAAATAATATTCATTGGGTTGGCCAGCGCGACTGGGAAGTACGTAATTTTCACGGCACTGAATACAAAACTCTGCGCGGCAGCAGCTATAACAGCTATCTCATTCGTGAAGAAAAGAATGTGCTGATCGATACCGTCGATCATAAGTTTAGCCGTGAGTTTGTGCAAAACCTGCGCAGTGAAATCGACCTCGCGGATATCGACTACATCATCATTAACCATGCCGAAGAAGACCATGCGGGCGCGCTGACCGAACTGATGGCGCAGATCCCGGACACACCTATCTATTGTACCGCCAACGCCATTGATTCTATCAACGGCCATCACCATCACCCGGAATGGAATTTTAAGGTGGTGAAAACCGGCGATACGCTGGATATCGGCAACGGCAAGCAGTTGATCTTCGTGGAAACGCCGATGCTGCACTGGCCGGACAGCATGATGACCTATATGACCGGCGACGCGGTGTTATTCAGCAACGACGCCTTTGGTCAGCACTACTGCGACGAGCGCCTGTTCAATGATGAAGTGGACCAAACCGAACTGTTTGAACAATGCCAGCGCTACTACGCCAATATCCTGACGCCGTTCAGCCGTCTGGTAACGCCAAAAATTACCGAAATCCTCGGCTTCAATCTGCCGGTGGATATGATTGCCACCTCACACGGCGTGGTATGGCGCGACAACCCAACGCAAATCGTGGAACTGTATCTGAAATGGGCGGCAGATTATCAGGAAGATCGTATCACTATTTTCTACGATACCATGTCGAACAATACTCGCATGATGGCGGATGCCATCGCACAGGGTATCAATGAAGTGGACCCCAACGTGGCGGTAAAAATCTTTAACGTCGCCCGCAGCGATAAAAATGAAATATTGACCAACGTCTTCCGTTCGAAAGGCGTGCTGGTCGGCACTTCTACCATGAACAACGTGATGATGCCGAAAATCGCTGGTCTGGTGGAAGAGATGACCGGCCTGCGCTTTCGCAACAAACGCGCCAGCGCCTTCGGTTCTCATGGCTGGAGCGGCGGCGCGGTGGATCGACTGTCCACGCGCTTACAGGATGCCGGTTTTGAAATGTCCCTGAGCCTGAAAGCGAAATGGCGTCCGGATCTGGATGCGCTGGAGCTGTGCCGTCAGCATGGTCGCGACATCGCGCGTCAGTGGGCGCTTGCTCCGCTGCCGGAAACCACACAGAAAACCGCGCCAGTCGAAGAAACCACAACCTGCGCCGCCGCAGACCTCGGCCCTAAAATGCAATGCAGCGTATGCCAGTGGATTTACGACCCTGCGCAGGGCGAGCCGTTGCAGGATGTCGCGCCGGGTACGCCGTGGAGCGACGTGCCGGATAACTTCCTGTGCCCGGAATGTTCATTAGGTAAAGACGTGTTCGACGTACTGGCGACGGAGGCAAAATGAGTCGGGGGATCATCATTATTGGGTCGGGCTTCGCCGCCCGCCAGCTCGTCAAAAATATCCGTAAACAAGATGCGCATGTGCCGTTAACTCTGATTGCGGCAGACAGCATGGATGAGTACAACAAGCCCGATCTCAGCTACGTTATCAGCCAGTCGCAGCGCGCCGATGATCTCACCCGCCAGTTAGCGGGGGAATTTGCTGAACAGTTTAATCTGCGACTGTTCCCGCATACCTGGGTTGCTGACATTGATGCCGATGCCCATGTGGTGAAAAGTCAGGATAAGCAGTGGCAGTACGACAAGCTGGTACTGGCAACCGGGGCGACAGCCTTTGTGCCGCCGATTGCAGGACGTGAGTTAATGCTTACTTTGAATAGCCAGCAGGAGTACCGCGCCTGTGAGACACAACTGCGCGACGCGCAGCGAGTGCTGATTGTCGGCGGCGGTCTCATTGGCAGTGAATTAGCGATGGATTTCTGCCGCGCCGGAAAAACGGTAACGCTGATGGATAACGCCGCCAGCCTTCTCGCCTCACTGATGCCACCGGAAGTGAGTAGTCGCTTACAGCATCACCTGACCGATATGGGGGTGCATCTGCTGCTGAAATCGCAGTTGCAAAAACTGGAGAAAACCGAAGCCGGTATCCGCGCTACGCTGGTAAGCCAGCATAGTATTGAGGTCGATGCGGTGATTGCCGCCACCGGCTTACGCCCGGAAACCGCTCTGGCGCGCCGCGCCGGAGTAGCCGTCAACCGCGGCGTCTGCGTGGATAGCTATCTACAGACCAGTCACCCGGATATTTATGCGATCGGCGATTGCGCGGAAATCAACGGTCAGGTGCTGCCCTTCCTGCAACCGATCCAGTTAAGCGCGATGTACCTGGCGAAAAATCTGTTTGGCGGCAACGCGCCGCTGAAGCTACCGGCGATGCTGGTCAAAGTCAAAACGCCGGAACTGCCGCTGCATCTGGCGGGAGAGACTCAGCGCCGCGATTTGAGCTGGCAGATTACCGCAGAATCTGACGGTATGATTGCCAAAGGCATGAGCGGAGAAGGCCAACTACGCGCCTTTGTGGTGAGTGAAGACCGCATGAAAGAGGCCTTTGCACTGCTGAAAACGTTGTCCGTATAAGCCTGTGATGCCGGATGGCGCCGCTTCGCGTCTTATCCGGCCTACGAGTGAGCATCTATTTACAGGCCGGATAAGGCGCAGCCGCCATCCGGCGCCCTACACTTCACTTAACGCTCGCGCTGCGGCAATCACGCCCTGTCCAAACGACAGCCCGCCGTCGCCCGCTGGTAACCGCTGCGGAAATAACAATTTAAAATCAGAAAGATAAAAGGCAAGACGCGCGCGCAGTAAGCGGTTGTGTATCACCCCGCCGCTGAAGACCAGAGTGGTTATCCCCCGCGCCGTAGCCTGCTGGCGCATTAGCGTGGCAAACCCGCACGCCAGCGCATCATGAAAAGCCCAGGCGCGTTGCGCGGGCGTGGCCTGCCAGTTCAACCATTGCCGCCAGAAAACGGCGACGTCCAGTTGAGCGCCGTTAAGCGGCATCGTTACCGGATGCTCAACGTTAGCGCATTGAGAGGCCAACGCCTCCAGCGCGCAGGCGGCCTCGCCCTCATAGCTAAGCGATGCTGGCGCGCAGCGAAGCGCGGCAGCCACCGCGTCAAACAACCGCCCGCTGGAAGAGGCCAACGGGGCATTGACGCCGCGCTCAATGGCGCGCGCCAGGACATTCCAGTTTTGCTGTTGCAGCCCCGCTGTCTCCGGGTAATCCTGCCAGTCCGGCACAAAGCGCAGGCACTGCGCTAACAGATTACGCCACGGCTGTTTGGCAGCCAGATCGCCTCCCGGCAGCGCCACGGCGGGTAAACCACCTAAATGTTCGCATTCGCGATAATTGACCCGCAGACATTCTCCGCCCCATAGCGCACCATTCTCACCCATGCCGATACCGTCTACCGTCAGGGCAATCACCTCTCCGCCGTCCAGCGGCCAACCATGCTCGGCCAGGCAAGCCGCCGCATGGGCATGATGGTGTAGCACCGTCTCTGTCGGCAGACGCATCTCACTGGCCCACTGACTGGAAACATAGCCCGGATGCGCATCACAGACGATACGCTCTGGGGTAAAATCGTAAATTGACTGGATCAGACGCAATGCCTCGCGCCACTGCGCCTGGATACCGTCATCGCTGAGATCGCCCAAATGCTGGCTGACAACCGCCTGTTCGCCGCGTACCAGACAGAACGTGTTTTTCAGATCCGCGCCCAGACAAAGTATCGGCGGCACATCGCGAAATCCAGGCGGCAACGCAATCGCGTCCGGCACGTATCCCCGCGAACGACGCAGCA
This sequence comes from Salmonella sp. 741265116_PST, assembly GCF_046567715.1. Lineage (NCBI taxonomy): Bacteria > Pseudomonadati > Pseudomonadota > Gammaproteobacteria > Enterobacterales > Enterobacteriaceae > Salmonella > Salmonella sp. 741265116_PST. Next base: position 60,988 of record NZ_JBKFPH010000007.1, read on the forward strand.
TTTCGCCGCTGTCGCGCACGACAGAGTCGTCCATACGCTGTACAATGTCGCGATTGTGCAACAGAAAACCATCGGCAATATCGTGTAAATCGTCCAGCGCCTGTTCGTTGGTGATGGCGGGCGGTCTGCCGCTCAGGTTGCCGGATGTCATCACCAGCGGGTAATTGAGCGCCTGCAACAAGAGATGTTGCAATGGGTTGGCTGGCAGCATCACGCCCACTTCCGTAAGTCCTGGCGCGATGCCCTCACCCAGCGAAGGCACATACTGCTTATCCACCAGCACAATCGGGGCCGCTGGCGTGGTCAGCAGCGAACGCGCCGCGCTCGGCAGCGTTTGCGCCGTGGGCAACATCACCGCCAATGGTTTCGCCGGGCGATGTTTACGCGCCCGCAGCATCGCCACTGCGTTATCGTTGCGCGCATCGCAGGCCAGATGAAAACCACCCAGCCCTTTAACGGCAATAATGCCTCCGGCGTTCAGTTGGGCGACCGCCGCCTGCAAAGCCGCCTCTTTTTCCGCTCGTTCATGTTGGCTCCGCCACTCAAGATGCGGCCCGCATGACGGACAGGCAACGGGCTGGGCATGAAAACGGCGATCGTACGGATCGCGGTATTCGCTGTCGCATTCCGGACACAAGGGAAACGCCGCCATCACCGTAAATGGTCGGTCATAGGGCATAGCGCGAATAATGGTAAAGCGTGGTCCGCAGTGGGTGCAATTGATGAAAGGATAACGGTAGCGCCGCTCGCCTGGGGTATTCATCTCGGCAAGACATGCCGGGCAGGTCGCCGCATCCGGCACGATTTGCGTGTTCATCGCACCGCCTGCGCTCTGACGAATGGCGAAATCCGTCGGTGCGCGCTCCCATACCAACGACGCGTGTTCAACGCTGTCAATGCGCGCCAGCGGCGGGCAATCCTGATAGAGCGCGGCAATAAATTGCGACGGCTCTTCCAGCAGCCGAACGACGACGCCGTCGCCGTCATTACACACGTCGCCGTGTAATCGCAACTGCTGCGCCAGCTGCCAGACAAAAGGACGAAAACCGACGCCCTGTACTTTGCCCCGAATGCGTAGCTGTACGCCGGAAGGTGTGTCTATCGCCATCTTATTTTCCCGCCATCATCGAACCCGGATGCCTGATGGCGCGACGCTTATCAGGCCTACAACCGCACGGACCGTAGACCGGATAAGGCATTGATGCCGCCATCCGGCAATGCTTTGTGGCGTATTCTACGCGCAATCGCAGAAATCAGAAAAACAGCGATGCCGTTGAATCCAGCGCCGCACGACGGCGTTTTTCCGCGCTTAGCTGTTCGAGCTTATTGCGGTCCACGCAGATGAGGGCGTGCGTTGGGCAAGCGGCCATACAGGCCGGACCGGCTTCACGGTGGTGACACAGATCGCACTTGTTGGCTTCGGCTTTTTCGGCACGCACGTTCAGCCCCGCGCCGCTATTGCGAACCACCGGACGTACCACCACTTCCATGGCGCCGTAAGGACATGCCACTACGCAAGTTTTACAGCCAATGCAGCGTTCCTGCATCACATGAACAAAGCCTTTGTCACGGCTGATGGCGCCATTCGGGCAAACGTTGGCACACGGCGCATCTTCACACTGACGACACAGCGTTGCCGTGGAAACGTTCACGCCTTTGATGACATGGATACGAGGTAAAAAGGTTTCAGGGGTCAGCGATGCGCAATCCTGATTTTCCTGATGGGATACGACGCAAGCCACTTCACAGGTACGGCAACCAATGCACTTACTCGCGTCTGCAATGATGAAACGGTTCATCAAATTCTCCAGCAATAACAGATGATGTGCCGATATATACACGAATCGTGCCAATTTTTATTTCATTGTTATTTAAGAATATTATTTCTATTTTCGTGAGCATTTACGTGTCATCGTCACAAGTGTCGATGACACGTAATGTCGCCAGTGGTGGTCAAGATTTGCAGTGATAGCCAGCCAACTCTGCACCGCAACTGGCATCAATCCTGATTAACACCTGGCAATACGTTACCGCGTATTAAACAGCGCTGCGTAAGGGAAAGATCGTCCGTTTGCGGATGCCTTCCGGCAATAGGTTTGATAATTAATTTACGGCCAGGATAGTGATTAAAACGGGTCAGCGCCGGATAACTCAACCGGCCAAACCAGCCGTGTACGCACTGCCAGCGGGCGTCCTTCACCTGATATAAATTGGTTATCCAGTAGCCTGAGTCAAACTGCATATCCAACAGTTGCGTACGCCCATTGCCCTGTAAATCAAGCAAATCATCGACGCCAGTATCGCTGGCGGTATAAAACCCCCACGGTTCAAAGACGCAGGGGCGGCCATTATTGAGAAAGGTGAAAATGATGTATTGCGCGCTCGGCGCCAGGCCTAACCCAGGATTGCCCAACCAGATAACCAGATCCTGAATGCCATTACGATCGAGGTCAGCGCGATAAAATTGCGCATTACCCGCCACATTAATCAGCATTCCCACCGGGACAACCCACGAATTACCGGCGCTGTCTTTTCCGCTAATCCGCCATTCGTTATCTTTTTTCGGCTCCGGCAGTAGCGTCACGCCACTGACTCCGACCTGGCGAAAATGCCAGGTCTGGTCGGGCGATACAGAATAAGGCAGGGTCAACAGCGGCTTCAGCGCACGCTTTTGCGCATATTCACCGTCGCTCATCGGCAGGTAACCGACAAAATCGGTGGCCAGTGCGCGCGCGGCGATGCAGAAAAATAGCAATCCGCACCATACGATAATCTTCACGTCCTTCTTACAACCTTTGCCGGGTAACACAAATTCTCCCTAAATATGTGCGCATTTTACGCCTCCGGCGCTTCCAGCGCGGCAAATCCGCCATTTCCCTGCCAGCTTTCCAGGCGCTGATAGACGATGTTTACCGCGTCCTTAATCGGTTGAGTCATCGGATAATAAAACCCGACGATATCCGGCTGGATACCAAGAAAAATCACCTCGCCGACATCCTCTTTGAGCTGATCGATAAGGTAGTTCAGCGGCATATTGTGGGTGGTCATCATAAACATTTCGGCGATATCATCCGGATCGATAATGCGGATCTCGCCCGGATTAAGTCCCATGTCGGTGGCGTCGACAATCAACAGACGCTGCGGGCGCACTTCGCGAATCGCCACAATGTCGTTTTCCGGCGCGCTGCCGCCATCAATCACCACCCAATTACCCTTCGGCTGCGCCGCGCACATTTCCGCCAGTAACGGGCCTGCGCCGTCGTCGCCCATCATGCTGTTGCCGACACAGAGTAAAACGTCAGTCACGAAGCCTCCTCACCATCAGGTAGATGGCGCTTTCCTGATGAATGTCATGCAGCATACTGAGCATCAGTTTGCTCCATTCTTGCTGCTGCGGGGTCTGCGCGGCGCGCGCCTCATCAAACGCGCGCGCCAGCATCTGCACATGGTTGAAATCGATGACGATCTCGCCATACTTCGGCACGCCTTCCATTTTACGCCGGGCATCGCTACCGGCTTCCAGGGTGGCGATCCACGCCAGATACTCATCCCATGGGCAGGTGAGCGCGGCCTCCAGACAATCGATGACCCCCAGGTGGTGACCAATCGCCAGGCTGTAATAGACAACCTGCTGCGCCTCGGCAGGCGTCGCATCGTTCTCATCAATAAACTTACGGCTCAGTTGACTGAACACCACCTGTTCGCTCATCGGATACGCGCCTCTTCAACAACATGATTAAGATGGGTGACAATTTCGGTTAAACGCGGATCGTTTTCCGCTTCCAGCCAGCGCGCTACTTGCTGCTCGCCCTGCCCCAACTGTGTCAGGTAATCATCGGCGATCTGACGACCATAGCGATAACCCGCCAGCCGGCGCGCCGCGCGATCCACCTTCACGCGCAGCGGCTGCACCATATCCGGATGCAGGATCTCTGCGGGCTGATCGTCCAACTCACCCGGCGCGCGGGCGTGGATTTTCTGCTCCAGCAGGCCAAGCGCCATCGCAAAGCCATACAGCGTGGCGGCAGGCGTTGGCGGGCAGCCTGGAATGTACACATCCACCGGGACGATTTTGTCGGTACCGCCCCACACGCAGTAGAGATCGTGGAAGATGCCGCCGCTGTTGCCGCAGGCGCCGTAAGAGATACAAATTTTCGGGTCCGGCGCCGACTGCCAGGCGCGCAGCGCCGGAGAGCGCATGGCGCGGGTCACTGCGCCGGTAAACAGCAGAATATCGGCATGACGCGGCGACGGTACCACTTTGATACCGAAACGCTCGGCATCAAACAGCGGCGAAAGCGTTGCAAAGATTTCGATTTCACAGCCGTTACAGCCGCCGCAGTCCACGCGGTAAACGTATGCCGAACGCTTAATATTTTTCAGTAGAGACGCTTTCATGCTGGCGATGGATTCATCCACCGTCATCGGTACCGGAATGCCGTTGGCGTCACGCGGGCCTAATAAATTGCTCATTAGCTGACCTCTTTCATATGGCGAGTCAGTTCAATACGGTCGGACGGCACCAGGCATTTCTGACGCTTACAGTCCGGGCAGGTCTCAAAGCTTTCGCGGTGGTTTTCCGCGCGGCTGTCGCCGTTGTGCGCAAGCAGCGCAATGGCGTAGTCGATTTCTTTCTGTACCGCGAAAGGACGATTGCACACGCGGCAGTTGCACAGCGCAAAGCGGGACTGTTGCAGGAAATCTTCTTTCTTCCACACCGCCAGTTCGTACTCTTGCGACAGTTTAATCGCCGCCGTCGGGCACACCTCTTCGCAGCGACCGCAGAAGATACAGCGGCCAAGATTGAACTGCCACGCCAGCTCATTGGTCGCAAGATCGGTTTCCACCGTCAGCGCGTTCGACGGGCAGGCATTAACGCAGGCGGCGCAGCCGATGCACTGCTGCGGATTATGTTCCGGCTTGCCGCGGAAGTTTTTATCAACCGCAATCGGCTCCAGCGGATAAGACGAGGTCGCCGTGCCGGTTTTGATAACTTTTTTGATAAAGGTAAACATGGCGATTCCTTATTTCAGCGGCGAGTTTTTACGCTCAATGCTGTAGCGCTCAAGTTCTTTGTACGGCACGACTTTGCTCTTCTTCTTACGCACATCGACCACGGTCATCCGGTCGGTACAGGAGTAGCACGGGTCGAGGCTGCCGATAATCAGCGGCGCGTCGGAGACGGTGTTGCCGCGCAGCATATAGCGCAGCGTCGGCCAGTTGGCGTAGGTCGCCGCACGGCAGCGCCAGCGGTACAGCTTCTGGTTGTCGCCGGTCATGCTCCAGTGGATATCGTCACCACGCGGCGCTTCAGCGAAGCCGAGCGCAAAACGGTGCGGAATATAGGTAAAGCCTTCCACCATCAGCGGGCCACCCGGTAGATTATCCAGACCGAAATCGATCATATTCAGCGAGGTGTAGACTTCGTTGATACGGACTTTCAGACGAGAAATGACGTCGCAACCCTGCTCGCTATGTACTTCCATCGGCAGCAGACCGTAACCGACAAACGGGTGGTCGGCGCGGGTGTCGCGGGCGTGGCCACTGGCGCGCACCATCGGGCCGACATTACTGAAGTCGCGGGCAATTTCCGGGTCCAGACGACCGATACCCACGGTACGCTGTTCCATATTCGGCGTGCTCAGCAGCATGTCCACCAGCTCCTGCACGTCACGACGCATCTGCTGCGCCAGTTGACGGGTCTGGATCATGTCCTCTTTGAGCAGATCGCGGCGAATCCCGCCGATCAGGTTCAGGCCGTAGGTTTTACGCGCCCCGGTCAGTATCTCTGCCATTTTCATGGAGGTTTCACGCACGCGGAAGAACTGCATAAAGCCGGAGTCAAAGCCGGTAAAGTGGCAGGCCAGGCCGAGGTTGAGCAGATGCGAGTGCAGACGTTCCACTTCCAGCAGAATAGCGCGAATCATTTGCGCACGTTCCGGCACCTGAATGCCCATCGCGTTTTCCACGGAAGTGGTGTAGGCGGTGCTGTGGGCGAAGCCGCAGATACCACACACGCGATCCGACAGGAAGGTGACTTCGTTATAACCCATGCGGGTTTCCGCCAGTTTTTCCATACCGCGGTGGACATAGAACAGACGGTAGTCGGCGTCGATGATGTTCTCGCCGTCAACAAACAGACGGAAGTGTCCCGGCTCATCGGAGGTCACGTGCAGCGGGCCAATCGGCACCACATTATTTTTCTTGTCGCCCAGTTCGTTGATGAACTCGTAGGTTTCCGCATCGGTGGTCGGCGCCGGGCGCTGACGATAATCCATACTGTCTTTACGCAGCGGATAGAGTTCATCCGGCCAGTCGTCCGGCAGCACCAGACGGCGCTCGTCCGGCAGACCGACCGGGATTAAACCGTACATGTCGCGTACTTCGCGCTCACCCCACACGGCAGCCGGCACGCGCGGCGTAACGGATGGGAATTCCAGCTTATTGGCATCCACTTCAACGCGGACGGTGATCCAGCACTTGGTGCCCTGCTCCATCGACAGCACGTAATAAACGGCATAGTGGCCGCACAACTGGCGTTCGTCATTACCGAACAGCACCGACAACCACCCACCCTGCTGGTAGTAAAGAAACTCCACCACTTCCGGCAGATAGTTCACTTTTACCGTAATAGTCAGCTGATCTTTGGTCTGCCAGGCTTCGTCCAGCACGACGCCCGGAAAGGCCTGGTGCAGCGCCGCAAGGTATTGTTGACCTAATTTTTCTTCAGACATGCTCAAACTCTCTTAAATCACGCCGCCAGCAAGGAGACGAAGGCTAAAAACGCAAACCCAAAACCGGCCCAGGTCACGCGTGAAGTGGCGCAAAAACGCAGTCGCGCCATGCTGTTTTCAAACAGGGCGATCACCAGTACGCCGACAATCAGCTTGACGACGGCAATCACCAGCGCCAGCAACAGTCCGCCTACGCTGAAGGTTTCCATCTGTCCCCACGGCAGAAACACGCCGACGAACATTTGCAGCACCACCAGTTGCTTAAGGCTGATGCCCCATTTCAGCACCGCAAAGCCGCTACCGCTGTATTCGGTCAACGGCCCTTCCTGCAACTCCTGCTCCGCTTCCGCCAGGTCGAACGGTAGCTTGCCCATTTCGATAAAGGTGGCGAAGGCGCAGGCGCACAGCGCCAGAATCAGCGGAATACTGCGCGCGACAGGCCAGTGATAAATGGTATCGGCGATATTGCTGATATGAGTTGAACCCGCCACCTGCGCAGCAACCCACAGACCCAGCAGCAGAATCGGCTCCACCAGCACGCCGAGCATCGCTTCACGGCTGGCGCCGATCGCGGTGAACGGGCTGCCGGTATCCAGGCCTGCAATAGAGAAGAAGAAGCGCGCGATGGCGAACAGGTAAATCAGGGTGATTAAATCACCCAGTTGCGGCAACGGAGATCCAACGGTGACGACCGGCAGCGCGGTGGCGATAGTCAGCATCACGCCGACCATCACAAACGGCGTCAGGCGAAAAACCCAGCCGGAATCCGCGGGCGCAATACTCTGACGACCGAGCAGTTTGATAATGTCGCGGTACTCCTGCAACACGCCCGGCCCTCGGCGATTGTGTAGACGGGCGCGCGCCACGCGAGTAATACCGGACAGCAATGGCGCAACGGCAAATAGCACCAGCGCCTGAATTAACGGATAAAACACACTCATTTTCAGGCTCCTCGTGAAACCACAATCACCACCAGCACCGCCAGCTCAATCAGCGCCAGACGACGGAACAGCACCGCGGCCGCCGCGTTCTGCCAGCCCGGCACCAGCGATACCGGGTTAAGCCATTTACGCAGTTTAAGTACCGGGGCAAAGGCCTCTTTCACCGGCATGGCGAAACCGTGCGCGGTAATCACCATCGACTGCTCATGGTCGTAGCCACACACCCAGGCCGCGCCGCGAGAACGCGACGGCAGACGGTTGCCTTTGAACATCACCATAATGATGAACGGCAGTAGCGGACAGGCGACCAACAGCAGCGTGATCATCGGCTGCGATACGGTGGTGTGCGCGGTTTCCAGCGGCAACGGTACCGCAGTGGAAATCATCGGCAGCAGCCACGGCGCGGCAACCCCGCCCAGTACACAGCAAATCGCCAATGCCACCACGCTGACGCCCATCAGGATCGGCGCGCAGCTGGCATTTTCAGCTTCCTTCGTGCGCGGCGCGCCAAGGAACGTCACGCCATACACTTTCGCCATACACATCACCGCCAGCGCGCCGGTAATCGCCAGGCCAACCGCCAGCAGCGGTCCTAACAGACGACCAACAAACGCGCCGCTGTTGCCCAGTTTGAAGAAGGACTGGTAAATCACCCACTCGCCGGCAAAGCCGTTCAGCGGCGGCAACGCCGCCATCGCCATCAGACCGACCAGCATGGCGATAGAAATAACCGGCATCCGTTTACCAATACCGCCCAGTTTTTCGATATCGCGATGACCGGTACGGAACCAGATGCTGCCCGCGCCCAGAAACAGCACGCTTTTGAACAGGCTATGGTTCAGCAGGTGATAGAGCCCGCCGGTCAGACCCAGCGCGATCAGTACCGGCTGATTGAGAGCAATCCCGGTAACGCCTGCGCCCAGACCGAGCAAAATGATGCCGATATTTTCCAGCGTGTGATAGGCCAGCAGGCGCTGAATGTTATGCTCCATCAGCGCGTACAAACCACCGACAAAGGCGGTGATCATCCCAAGCACCAACAGCGCCACGCCCCACCACAGCGGCGCATTGCCGCCAAGCAGAGATAGCGTGAGAATGCCCAGCAGCCCGATTTTCATCACCACGGTCGAGAACAGCGCGGCGGCGGGAGCGCTGGCGTTGGCGTGCGCCTGCGGCACCCAACCGTGTAGCGGGATAATCCCGGCCAGCAGACCAAAACCGATAACGCCGAGCAGCCAGATATCGGAGCCCAGCGGCAGTTGCTGAGCGCGTTGATCCAGCAGCCCCAGATCCAGCGTGCCGTAGCGCTGCCACACCAGCCAGCAGGCGATTGCCAGCAGCAGCGTACCGAGACGGCCCAGCGCAAACCACAGTTTGCCCTCTTTGCTACCGCCGGTGAGGAACACGGCGCAGAGCGCCATGATTTCCGCCATCACCACCATCGTCCCCAGATTACTGGCGACCACGGCGCAGACGGCTGCCGCCATTAGCAGGTTGACCAACAGTCCGTTGGCTTTTACCTGTGGATGGCGATGCCAGTCGATATTGAACAGGCTGACGAACAGACCGCACAGCCCCAGCGTAATCAGCCAGATAGCATTCAGCGGCGTAATTTGCAGCATGTGACCGGTAAACGGCATCACGCCGCTCACCGTAACGGCGCTGGTCAGTGCGGTGAACCCCGCGCCAGCCGTACACAGGCTGCCGACCGCGCCGCCGATACCGGCAATCCAGCCGCTCAGCGCTTTATGAAACGAAAACAGAAACGCCAGAACGGCGGCGGCGGCAAACCACGCGACGCCGCTAGTAATCAGTGAAAGTGAACTCATTATGCATCCCCACTCTGAGCCTGCTGAAACAAGGTGAGATCGCCAAAATCGGTATTAAACGTCAGCTCACGTTTACGTTTGCTGGCGCGGGCGATGTCCGTGTTATCCACCAGGTGTAGCGCTTTAGTCGGGCACATCCGCACACAGGCCGGGCCTTGCTCGTCAAAGCTGCACAGGTCGCATTTCACCGCGATAGCGCGTACGCCCGGCACCCAGTCGAGCAACGTACTGACGCGCGCAGGCGCTGGCGGCGCGGGCGGCGCTTTCGGCGTATTGGCGTTCGCCGGAATATGCAGCGGGCGGCTGCCGGAAAACTCAATAGCGCCAAACGGACAGGCAATACCGCACAGTTTGCAGCTCACGCACAGGCTTTCATTAAGCTGGACAGCGCCGTCAACGCGATTAATCGCGTTAACCGGGCATACCGTGGCGCATGGCGCATCTTCACAGTGGTGACAAAGCTGCGGCGCAGATTCTTTTTCATTCAGCATCACTTTCAGGCGCGGCATTGACTGCAGGCCATGCTGGCGATGCGTCTCTGAACAGGCGGCCTCACAGGTGTGGCAGCCGATACAGAGAGTGGAGTCAGCAATTACAAAACGATTCACCAGGCATTCCTCAGGTGATTGTCATTTTTGACGAAAACATGCCGTTGAAATGTCATTTTCGACACTTATCGACACGCCCATCCCCAAAACATTCATGACATGGCGCAACGCCATATCGAGAATCAAAGCGGGCAACACCTCAGGCTTATACCGCCGGGCTGTTTCCCTTTACCAATTGACGCAAATTAACCGGCGAGTTGGTTTCTACAGCGGTATAGAGGCTGTCGTAAACGCTGGCGATTTTTTCCAGATAGTGCTCCAGCACCTGCTCGCGATCGCGGTTGTTAACCCGTTCATCAACCTTGCCGTCGATATCGAGCTGCGCCTGTGCAATCAATTGTTTATCTTCGCCATCTTTGGTTTCAACGTAGTACTCAATGGTGTGGCTGTTAAAACCATCCGCCAACGCGACGTAAATACGAAAGTGCTCAAACAGGACAAAGCAAAGATCCCTTTCCGGCGCGCAGCTCATTGCGTGATGCAGGCGCGCTTTCGAGAGGGTGATCCCCTGAACCAGCGAGTTGCAGTAAATATGCCACTGGTCCTGTAGGCGACGATGCCGTTGCGCGATGTAATCGGCCTTTTCGCTTATTTCCCAAATAGTCATGTCAGGTTACCCGTTTAACAGAGATGCCTGCGTTAAGCATTTTCCATGCCAATTTTTAACTTATTGTTTTTAATGGCAGACGAGCGCAGTTACTGCCGTTTCGACGCGGTGACGACATGTCATTTCGTCATCGTCGACATTAACCTGCCAGGGGATAAAAATATTGGCATAAATATTGCTTTACAGGGGCAACCACTACGGGAGGCGATATGCACGAAATCACCCTCTGCCAACGGGCACTGGAATTGATTGAACAACAGGCTTCAGCATACGGTGCAAAACGTGTGACAGCCGTCTGGATCAAAATTGGCGCATTTTCTTGCGTGGAAACCAGCGCTCTTTCCTTTTGTTTTGATCTGGTATGCCGCGGCACGATAGCAGAAGGTTGTAAACTGCACCTCGAAGAACAGGAAGCCGAATGCTGGTGTGAGCATTGTCAACAATATGTCACGTTGTTAACCCACCGTGTACGTCGTTGTCCGCAATGTCATAGCGATACGCTGCGAATTGTGGCCGATGACGGCTTACAAATTCGGCGCATAGAGATTGATGAAACTGAAGATTAATGCCGGATAGACGCTCGCGTCGCCATCCGGCAGAAAGCCTGTAACAAGAAAAAGATCAGGAGTAAGCGATGTGTACGACTTGCGGTTGCGCTGAAGGCAACCTTTATATAGAAGGCGATGAACATAATCCGCACTCAGCGTTTCGTAGCGCGCCCTTTGCCCCAGCGGCTCGCCCGGCGCTGAATATTACCGGCATTAAAAAGCCTGACTTTGCCCCAAGTCAGACCGCAGAAGGCGATCTGCATTACGGCCACGGCGAAGCCGGAACCCACGCGCCTGGTATGAGTCAGCGGCGGATGCTGGAGGTTGAAATCGACGTGCTGGACAAAAATAATCGTCTGGCTGAGCGCAACCGCGCCCGTTTCGCCGCCCGCCAGCAACTGGTGCTCAACCTGGTGTCCAGCCCCGGGTCCGGTAAAACCACCCTGCTGACCGAAACGCTGATGAAATTGAAAGACCGTGTACCGTGCGCGGTGATTGAAGGCGACCAGCAGACAGTGAACGACGCCGCCCGCATCCGAGCTACCGGCACGCCCGCCATTCAGGTCAACACCGGTAAAGGCTGCCATCTTGACGCGCAAATGATCGCCGACGCCGCGCCGCGCCTGCCGCTGGATGACCATGGTATTCTGTTTATCGAAAACGTCGGTAATCTTGTCTGCCCGGCCAGCTTCGATCTGGGCGAAAAGCATAAAGTCGCAGTGCTTTCCGTAACCGAAGGTGAAGATAAACCGCTGAAATATCCCCATATGTTTGCCGCTGCGTCGCTCATGCTGCTCAATAAAGTCGATCTGCTGCCCTACCTCAATTTTGACGTTGAGAAGTGCATCGCCAGCGCGCGTGAAGTGAACCCGGAGATTGAAATTATCCTGATTTCCGCCACCAGCGGCGAAGGCATGGATCAGTGGCTGGCCTGGCTGGAGGCGCAGCGATGTGCATAGGCGTGCCGGGTCAAATCCGCGCCATTGACGGCAATCAGGCAAAAGTTGACGTCTGCGGCATTCAGCGCGACGTCGATCTCACATTAGTCGGCAGTTGTGATGAAAACGGTCAGCCGCGTCTGGGTCAGTGGGTGCTGGTTCATGTCGGATTCGCCATGAGCGTCATTAACGAAGCGGAAGCGCGCGACACGCTCGACGCGCTACAAAATATGTTTGATGTTGAGCCGGACGTCGGCGCACTGCTGTATGGTGAGGAGAGATAATGCGTTTTGTTGACGAGTACCGTGCGCCGGAACAGGTGATGCAGCTCATTGAACACCTGCGTGAACGCGCCGCCCTTCTTCCTTACACTGCCGAACGTCCGTTGCGCATTATGGAAGTCTGCGGGGGTCATACCCACGCAATTTTTAAATTTGGTCTCGATCAGTTACTGCCCGAAAACGTGGAGTTTATTCACGGTCCCGGTTGTCCGGTCTGCGTGCTGCCGATGGGACGCATCGACAGTTGCGTGGAAATCGCCAGCCATCCGGAGGTGATTTTCTGCACCTTTGGCGATGCCATGCGCGTGCCGGGGAAACAGGGTTCTCTGTTGCAGGCTAAAGCGCGCGGCGCGGATGTCCGTATTGTTTACTCTCCGATGGACGCGCTGAAGCTGGCGCAGGATAACCCGACCCGCAAAGTGGTATTTTTCGGGCTGGGCTTTGAAACCACCATGCCGACCACCGCCATCACGCTACAGCAGGCAAAACAGCGTGACGTGCGAAACTTCTACTTTTTCTGCCAACACATTACGCTGATCCCGACGCTGCGTAGCCTACTGGAGCAGCCGGACAACGGCATTGACGCCTTTCTTGCGCCAGGCCACGTCAGCATGGTCATCGGCACCGAGGCGTACCAGTTTATCGCCGCCGATTTTAATCGCCCGCTGGTGGTAGCTGGATTCGAACCGCTTGATCTACTGCAAGGCGTGGTCATGCTGGTTGAGCAGAAAATAGCGGCCCTAAGCCAGGTTGAAAACCAATACCGTCGCGTGGTGCCGGATGCCGGAAACATGCTGGCGCAGCAGGCCATCGCCGATGTGTTCTGCGTTAATGGCGATAGCGAGTGGCGCGGTCTGGGCGTGATTGAATCCTCCGGCGTCCACCTGACGCCAGAGTATCAGCGCTTTGACGCCGAAGCGCATTTCCGCCCAGCGCCGCAGCAGGTCTATGACGATCCGCGCGCCCGCTGCGGCGAAGTGCTGACCGGCAGATGCAAGCCGCATCAGTGCCCGCTATTTGGTAAAACATGTAATCCAGAGACCGCGTTCGGCGCGCTGATGGTCTCTTCCGAAGGCGCATGCGCCGCCTGGTATCAGTATCGTCAGCAGGAGTGTGAAGTTTGAACAATATACAACTCGCCCACGGCAGCGGCGGCCAGGCTATGCAACAGTTGATTAATAGCCTGTTTATGGAGGCCTTTGCCAACCCGTGGCTGGCGGAACAAGAAGATCAGGCGCGTCTGGAGCTGGCGCAGCTGACGGCGGAGGGCGACCGTCTGGCGTTTTCTACCGATAGCTATGTGATCGATCCGCTCTTTTTCCCCGGCGGCAATATCGGCAAACTGGCGATTTGCGGTACGGCGAACGACGTTGCGGTGAGCGGCGCGATCCCCCGCTATCTCTCCTGCGGCTTTATCCTTGAAGAAGGGCTGCCGATGGAGACGTTAAAAAGCGTGGTCAATAGCATGGCGGCGACCGCGCGGGAAGCGGGTATCGCCATTGTAACCGGCGACACCAAAGTTGTGCAGCGCGGCGCGGCGGATAAATTATTTATCAACACTGCCGGCATGGGGGCGATTCCCGCCGATATTCGCTGGGGCGCGCAAACGCTGAGCGTTGGCGATGTGCTGTTAGTCAGCGGTACGCTTGGCGATCACGGCGCCACTATCCTCAACCTGCGTGAGCAACTGGGACTGGATGGCGAGCTGGCGAGCGACTGCGCAGTATTAACGCCGCTTATTCAGACGCTGCGTCATATTGACGGAGTGAAGGCATTGCGTGACGCCACGCGCGGCGGCGTGAATGCGGTCGCCCATGAGTTTGCGGCGTCCTGCGGTTACGGTATTGAATTGTCCGAATCCGCACTGCCGCTCAAACCTGCCGTGCGCGGCGTCTGCGAGCTGTTGGGGCTGGATGCCCTGAACTTTGCCAACGAAGGAAAACTGGTGATTGCCGTTGAACGGCAGGCCGCAGATCGGGCGTTGGCGGCATTACGCGCGCATCCGCTGGGACGTGATGCAGCGCTGATTGGCGAAGTCGTGGAACGCAAAGGCGTTCGCTTAGCCGGACTCTATGGCGTGAAGCGAACCCTTGATTTGCCACACGCCGAACCATTACCTCGTATATGCTAGCAGCCTGTTGGCAGCATACTGTAGGCCGGATAAGACGCATTTGCGTCGACATCCGGCATTAACGCTGCATTAACGCCTGATGGCGCTTTGCTTATCAGGCCTACGGAGTGTGTGACCAGCGAGTTTGCGGTCAGCCATCCGGCAATAACTTACGACTTATACCTATAATTCATTTACCGTTTTCGCACCGTTTTGCGGTATTTTCCTGGAAAAGCAACATGTCGTATACACCCATGAGCGATCTTGGACAGCAAGGCTTGTTCGATATCACTCGTACCTTATTGCAGCAGCCCGATTTGGCGTCGCTCAGTGAAGCGCTTTCGCAACTGGTAAAGCGTTCAGCGCTCGCCGACAGCGCCGGCATTGTGCTATGGCAGGCGCTGTCGCAACGCGCACAATATTATGCGACGCGAGAAAATGGCCGTCCTGTTGAATATGAAGATGAAACCGTACTGGCGCACGGCCCGGTACGTCGCATCCTTTCTCGCCCCGATGCATTGCACTGTAATTTCCATGAGTTTACCGAAACCTGGCCGCAGCTTGCCGCGAGCGGCCTCTACCCTGAATTTGGTCATTATTGTCTGCTTCCTTTAGCCGCGGAGGGCCGTATTTTCGGCGGCTGCGAATTCATCCGTCAGGAAGATCGCCCCTGGAGTGAAAAGGAATATGACCGCCTGCATACGTTTACCCAAATTGTCGGCGTGGTCGCCGAGCAAATTCAAAACCGGGTAAACAATAATGTCGATTATGATCTGTTGTGCCGCGAACGCGATAACTTCCGTATTCTGGTTGCGATTACCAACGCCGTCCTGTCGCGTCTGGATATTGATGAGCTGGTAAGCGAAGTCGCAAAAGAGATCCACCACTATTTCAATATCGACGCAATCAGCATCGTGTTGCGCAGCCATCGCAAAAATAAGCTGAATATCTACTCCACCCACTACCTTGATGAGCATCATCCGGCGCACGAACAGAGTGAAGTCGACGAAGCCGGCACGCTCACGGAGCGCGTCTTTAAAAGTAAAGAGATGCTGCTTATCAACCTCAACGAACGCGATCCGCTTGCCCCCTACGAACGCATGCTGTTCGATACCTGGGGCAATCAGATCCAGACGCTTTGCCTGCTGCCGTTGATGTCCGGCAAGACGATGCTTGGCGTGCTCAAACTGGCCCAGTGCGAAGAAAAAGTGTTTACCACCGCCAACCTCAAGCTGCTGCGTCAGATTGCCGAACGGGTAGCCATTGCCGTGGATAATGCGCTGGCCTATCAGGAAATCCACCGCCTGAAGGAACGCCTGGTCGACGAAAATCTGGCGCTCACGGAGCAGCTTAATAACGTCGACAGCGAGTTTGGCGAGATCATCGGGCGCAGCGAAGCGATGTACAACGTGCTAAAGCAGGTTGAGATGGTGGCGCAGAGCGACAGTACCGTACTGATTCTGGGCGAAACGGGAACCGGTAAAGAGTTGATTGCCCGCGCCATTCACAACCTGAGCGGACGTAGCGGGCGCAGGATGGTAAAGATGAACTGCGCCGCGATGCCGGCGGGGCTGCTGGAAAGCGATTTGTTTGGTCATGAGCGCGGCGCGTTTACCGGCGCCAGCGCGCAGCGGATTGGCCGTTTCGAGCTGGCGGATAAAAGCTCGCTGTTTCTGGATGAAGTGGGCGACATGCCGCTGGAGCTACAGCCTAAGCTGCTGCGCGTCCTTCAGGAGCAAGAGTTTGAACGTCTCGGCAGCAATAAACTGATCCAGACCGACGTGCGGCTGATCGCCGCGACTAACCGCGATCTGAAAAAAATGGTCGCCGATCGCGAATTCCGTAACGATCTCTACTATCGGCTGAATGTTTTTCCGATCCAGCTTCCTCCGTTACGCGAACGTCCGGAAGATATTCCACTACTGGTCAAAGCGTTCACCTTCAAAATCGCCCGCCGAATGGGGCGTAATATCGACAGCATTCCCGCTGAAACGCTGCGCACGCTCAGCAGCATGGAATGGCCGGGGAACGTTCGCGAGCTGGAGAATGTCGTCGAACGCGCCGTGCTGCTGACACGCGGCAATGTGCTACAACTGTCGCTGCCGGATATTACCGCCGTAACGCCCGATACCTCGCCTGTTGCGACGGAAAGCGCCAAAGAAGGCGAAGATGAATATCAGCTTATTATACGCGTGCTGAAAGAGACCAATGGCGTAGTGGCTGGACCAAAAGGCGCGGCGCAGCGTCTGGGGCTTAAACGAACCACCCTGCTGTCGCGTATGAAGCGATTGGGTATTGATAAAGGCGCGTTAGCGTAACGGGTTGCCGGATCTGATCCGGCCTGGAGATGATGCGCGCCGTAGGCCTGACGCTTCCCCTTCACTTCTTGCGCTGATATTTTTCCGGCAATTCCGGAACGGGGCGCTTATCGTCGATAAGGTGCCGCATGGTCAGGACAGGGTGTCGCCAAAGCATTCGCGGACCTGCCCAACGCATAATCTGCTTCATCTCCTCGCGTTTAGCCGGCTGATAGCAGTGTACCGGGCACTGCTTACAGGCTGGTTTCTCCTCGCCAAATACGCACTTATCAAGACGTTTTTGCGCGTAGGCGAACAGCGCGTCGTAATGCCCCTGCACCGCTGACGCCTGTGGGCACTGGCTTTCATACAGCGCGATCATTTTTTTGATCGTCAGTTTTTCACGAGCGATACGTTTACCAGGCATCGTGCTCTCTCCGAACATTAAGGTGTATTTATTTTACACCTTATCCCTCTTTAGCACTATCACTGCATATCGTCGCCATTACGCAAATAAGAATTATTTTCATTTATTCATGCCTTGTGCTATATAACATAGCAAAGGCTATATTCGATGATTAATTAACCACATTGTTGCGAGGGATACTATGACGAATCTACATCGTCTGAAAACACTCCTGATTGCCGGTATTGTCGCGATACTCGCGCTATCGCCAGCCTATGCAAAAGAGAAATTTAAAGTCATCACCACGTTTACCGTTATTGCCGACATGGCGAAAAACGTGGCGGGCGACGCAGCGGAAGTCAGCTCAATTACCAAGCCCGGCGCTGAAATCCATGAGTATCAGCCAACGCCCGGCGATATTAAACGAGCGCAGGGGGCACAGCTTATCCTCGCGAATGGTCTGAACCTGGAGCGATGGTTCGCCCGATTTTATCAGCACCTTTCCGGCGTACCGGAAGTCGTCGTCTCTACCGGCGTCAAACCGATGGGCATTACCGAAGGCCCGTATAACGGTAAACCGAACCCGCACGCCTGGATGTCGGCAGAAAACGCGCTGATTTATGTCGATAACATTCGCGACGCCCTGGTGAAGTACGATCCGGATAATGCGCAGATCTATAAGCAAAATGCCGAACGCTATAAAGCGAAAATTCGCCAGATGGCCGATCCGTTGCGTGCCGAGCTGGAAAAAATTCCCGCCGATCAGCGCTGGCTGGTCACCAGTGAAGGCGCGTTCTCTTACCTGGCGCGCGATAATGACATGAAAGAGCTTTATCTCTGGCCAATTAACGCCGATCAACAGGGGACGCCAAAACAGGTGCGTAAAGTGATTGATACCATTAAAAAGCACCATATTCCCGCCATCTTTAGCGAGAGTACGGTTTCCGATAAACCCGCCCGCCAGGTCGCGCGTGAATCCGGCGCGCATTATGGCGGCGTGCTGTATGTCGATTCTCTGAGCGCAGCTGACGGCCCTGTGCCAACCTATCTGGATCTGCTGCGCGTCACGACCGAAACCATCGTCAACGGCATTAACGACGGACTGAGGAGTCAACAATGAGTCAATCTGCGATTACCGTTGATCAAGTCACGGTGACGTATCGCAACGGTCATACCGCCCTACGGGACGCCACTTTTCAGGTGCCTGGCGGTTCAATCGCCGCGCTGGTAGGCGTAAATGGTTCCGGTAAGTCTACGTTATTTAAAGCGTTAATGGGCTTTGTGCATCTTGCGCAGGGCGATATCACTATCCTGCAACAGTCAGTCAACAAGGCGCTGAAAAAAAACCTCATTGCTTATGTTCCGCAATCGGAAGAAGTGGACTGGTCATTTCCGGTGCTGGTAGAAGATGTGGTGATGATGGGACGCTACGGCCATATGGGCTGGCTACGCCGTCCCACTGCGCATGATCACGCCTGTGTTGACGCCGCGCTGGCGCGGGTGGATATGCAGGAATATCGTCACCGGCAGATTGGCGAGCTGTCCGGCGGGCAGAAAAAACGTGTGTTTCTTGCCAGGGCCATCGCTCAGGATGGACAGGTGATCCTGCTGGATGAACCTTTTACCGGCGTGGATGTAAAAACCGAAGCGCGAATCATCGATCTACTGCGGGAACTGCGCGATGAAGGCCGCACGATGCTGGTCTCAACGCATAATCTCGGCTCCGTCACCGAGTTTTGCGACTATACGGTAATGATTAAAGGAACCGTACTGGCCAGCGGCCCTACCGAAACCACGTTTACCGCCGCAAATCTGGAACAGGCCTTTAGCGGCGTTCTACGTCATATCGCGCTAAGCGGAGGTGAAGAGCACATCATCACCGATGACGAGCGCCCCTTTATTTCCCGGCGCGTGGCCAGCGGAGGAAAATCGTCATGAACTGGCTTGTTGAGCCGTTTGGCTACCAGTATATGCTCAACGCGATGTGGGTCTCCGCGATGGTGGGCGGTCTGTGCGCGTTTCTCTCCTGCTATTTGATGCTCAAAGGCTGGTCGCTCATTGGCGATGCGCTATCTCACTCTATTGTGCCTGGCGTCGCTGGCGCCTGGATGTTAGGGCTGCCCTTCTCGCTCGGCGCGTTTCTTTCCGGCGGACTGGCGGCAGGCAGTATGCTCTTTCTTAACCAACGCTCACGCCTGAAAGAAGACGCGATTATCGGGCTTATCTTCTCCTCTTTTTTTGGCGTCGGCCTTTTTATGGTGTCGCTCAATCCGATGTCGGTGAATATCCAGACGATTATTCTCGGCAACGTGCTGGCGATCGCGCCAGCGGATATTGCGCAACTGGCGATTATCGGCGCAGTCTCGCTGACGATTCTGCTGTTAAAGTGGAAAGATCTGATGGTCGTCTTTTTCGATGAGACCCATGCGCGTTCTATCGGGCTTAATCCGGGTCGACTGAAGCTGTTGTTTTTCACTCTATTGTCCGTCTCTACCGTAGCGGCCCTGCAAACCGTTGGGGCGTTCCTGGTGATCTGTCTCGTCGTCACGCCGGGCGCGACGGCCTGGTTACTCACCGACCGTTTTCCACGTCTGCTCATGATTGCCGTCGTGATTGGCAGCCTGACCAGTTTTCTGGGCGCATGGCTTAGCTACTGGCTGGATGGCGCCACGGGTGGAATTATTGTCGTCATGCAAACCTTACTGTTCATCACAGCCTTTATTTTCGCCCCGAAACACGGTCTGTTAGCCAACCGTCGACGCGCCCGCCTGCAGAAGGAGCCGACATGTTCTTAACAACGTTACTGGAACCCTTTCAGTTTGATTTTATGGTGAACGCCCTTATGGTTTCGGTCATTGTGGCGATTCCCTGCGCCTTACTGTCCGTGTTTTTAGTGTTAAAAGGCTGGGCGTTAATGGGCGACGCAATGAGTCATGCGGTATTCCCCGGGGTCGTGCTGGCATATATTGTGGGGATCCCCCTGGCGATTGGCGCTTTCATTGCCGGATTATTTTGCGCTATCGCGACCGGTTATCTGGACGATAACAGCCGCATCAAACGTGATACGGTGATGGGCATCGTCTTTTCCGGGATGTTTGGCGCAGGTCTGGTGCTCTATGTTTCTATTCAATCGGAAGTGCATCTGGATCACATCCTGTTTGGGGATATGCTGGGCGTATCGCTGGGGGATATCGTACAAACGTCAGTTATTGCACTGGGTATTGCGTTAATCATTGGGCTGAAATGGAAAGATCTCCTGCTACACGCTTTTGACCCGCACCAGGCGAAAGCCAGCGGGCTGAATACCACACTACTGCATTATGGCCTGCTATGTATGATTGCGCTGACTATCGTCGCCACGCTGAAATCGGTGGGCATTATTCTGTCGATTTCATTGCTTATCGCCCCCGGCGCAATTGCCATTTTGCTGACGCGACGCTTTGCGCGCGCGCTGGGATTAGCGGTGAGTCTGTCAGTTATTACCGCTTTTGCGGGCGTCTATCTGTCTTTTTATCTTGATAGCGCGCCAGCGCCGACCATCGTGGTATTATTTGCCATCGTGTTTATTGTGGTATTTATTTACGCAACATGGCGCGACAGGCGTAATGAAATCGTACCAGAGGCGCAAGGTTAACAGCAGCGTTCAGAAAATAAATACGGCAGCTGTAGTAGAAAGCCACCCTATATCTGTTGTTGGTTAGTATGGTAAGCAGCTATCTTTAAATTTCTTTGCAACAAGCGTAAAGATAAGCTGCTTTACTCCCCATGTTTTTCCTGTTTCGAATTTTTTCAGAGTTTGGCTAACCCAGCATAATGTGATTATTACTCACAAGATCTGTAATATCTCAGAAAAAAAATAAATTTATAACTACACGTAATATAAGAGAATGATTTTCAAATAAAAATATTTTAATTCATTCCTACTGCAATCGGTAACGCGCAATTATCATCCGGTACACCAGGGTTATGTGCAAAAGCAGTGCGCTGTAAATGCGCGTTTAATTTCAATCCCCGGAACAGCGATAGCGGTGAAGAATCCATCCCCAAACGATACATAACCTTCTTACGATAAATACTGACGGTTTTTGTTCCCAGACCAAATTTTTTCGCCAGTTCAATTGCCGGATGTCCGGAGGATAATAATATCAGCAGCGCATATTTCGCCTGAGTGACGCCGGGAGGTAGATTCCACCAGGCGTATTGATTGATATTAAACAATACCTCTTCCGGCGTCTCACCGGCATTAAAAGCATACGTAGCAACCACGGTTTTCTTTTGTGGCCTGTGGCAAAAACGCAGCCAGGCTTCCGGAAGACGAAGCTTCTCTCGATCCGAGCGGATAGCGCAGGATAGTTCGTCTTTTAAAACATAATCCATAACGCCAAAATATTGCAGCACACAGCGATCGATATAATACAAGCGATCTGCCACTACCAAGACTTTACGGTTCTGCAACCGCGTCTGCAACGCATGAAAAAGATAAACATGCTCATGCGGGTTCAAAGCTAAAATCAGCCCAGCGTCCGGCATATCGGATAGAGAATGCAAAAGTGCGGTTAATGAGTTACACGTTTTAACGCACTTTTCCGGATACTTTTGCTTAAAAATAGACTGAAGGGCATAACAATTAGTCCAGTTAATACCGTATATAATTACATTTTTCATTTATTTATCCTTTTTTGAAAACTGACCACAGCTTCGGTAAAGATTTTTCTTCCTGGGCGACTACTGCGCAAGTGGATAACGTCCTCTTACTACAAAGGTAATAAGACCAGATACGTTATTACATGTGCAATGTCGTTACCGAAATGAATTCCTTTTACAAATCTGATAATGATTAAATTTTCTGTTTTACTTTACTGTAATTTCTTAGAGTGAAACGATTGCCCGGCGCCTGGTGGCCATGTATGTCTGACAATGAACGCTTTCGATTCTCTTTCATTAACTACATATCACTGGTGTAGCGATACTGAAATATACACTACGATTAAAAAAATATTTGGTATCTGTAACGCAAACAGATAGTAACGTTTAAAATAATTTCACAAATCAATGGTTCATTGTACGCATAAAGCTAAGCGGTGTAATCTTAAAATGCCGTTTAAAAATAGCGATAAAATAAGAAGGCGTATCATAGCCACACATCGTCGCGACTTGTGAAATATTTCCAGCCCCCATTCGTAATAATTTTATAGCCTGATTCATACGAGCATCCAGGTATATTTTGCTAAAACTCACCTCTTCAGCGGCCAGTTTTCGCTTCAGACTTGATACGCTCATAAACAGCTTTCCTGCCACCTCAGCCTGTGACCATTTGCGGGTGAGATCGCTGATAATAATGTTATAAACTTTCTCTTTTGTCGTAATTTTTATTGCTCGCTCAAGGAAATCAAACCCACTGGGCTTACGTACAAATGCCGATATAAGATACATCAATGAGAAATATGAATAATCATGATCATCAATACTCACATTACTACAAATCCGTGGACATGCCACACCATGCAAAATAGAGTCAAAAGTATCACTCATCCCTGGCAACAAGTCCGCATGAAAAAAATACTTTGGTTTCGTTTTTAATGATGGCTCTCGATCATTATAGTTTCTTGTACTGTAAAAAACTTTATAGAATTTTTGCATTAAGTCATAGGAAACTTCCAGTGAAGAAAAATCAATATGCCCTTCTATTTCGCTCATACTAAGCGTGATTGTTTGATCTTTTTCCAATAAAAATAAACACGGCGCAGATTGTTCGATGAACTCCCCAAATTCGTTTTCAACTCGCAAACTGCCTTTATTAAGTTTAATCAATAAGCAGTTTGCGACATAATAGTCTCTTACGTCAGCTAATCCATTTATTAATGGAAATTTTTTCGGCTGTTGAAGGTGATTATTGCTAATGGCCTCAACTGATTTATTCATTGAAGGCAATACCATATTTTATCCTGTGTGCTATAAGGAACTTAAAATCGTTATATTCTTATAAAGAAATAATTAAAACTCACAGAAATGATTTAAATCCGATTTTTTTATTATCATAGCCAATAATTACATTCCAACGCGCGCTCATTTCATCATAAAAAGATACTCTTACAAACCTTATGCAAAATTTTGTAATAAAACCTTACAATATTAATATAATTCTTTCAGAATAAAACGCCTGGCAGAGACCTTAATAATCCATATATATCATTAAGATAGACACACCGGCATGGTGCATTTTCTGCATTATTTGCTGATATATACACCATACCTTATCACAAATCGCCAGCAATGGGGGTTCACCAGTCAATTGCCTCTTTGTTTTCCCCGCCCGATAAAATAATCTCCTGCATCCAGGAGGTCATTTGTGACTGCGCATTCATTGTGCCAACTAATACCCCGTTTAAAGCCTCATATAAATGGGGGCCCGATTCAACTTTTGCTAACATATTTTGTAGCATAGCCGTTTGCTGCTCAAAAGAGACAAATGCCGAATCGCCACTTTTGGGATCTTTGAAGGCATTCATCTCTTGATAAATGCTATCTTTAAGCGTTTCAGAAGAGGCTGACTCAGGAAGCGACAAAAGTCGTTGGTAGAATGCATCATAAAGATCAACGTCGCCGCCCTTGCTTAAAGGCGCGCTATCCACATTATTCAGCATAGCGGCCCTGGCACTCAACGAAACAACACTCGTCGCTTCAGTATCCGCTGTCGGGACCAAATAAGAAGTCGAAATCGTACCCGGTATCACCTTATAGCCTCCATTTTACAATGCTTGCGTTTTTGTCTTCCACTCATCAATAAGTGCGTTAATGGCGTTATCAGAAATCGTCCGGCAGTCTTGTGGAAGTTCATCAAGATGATGCTTAATGACGCCTACAGCCGTTTCAACAAACTGTTCAGGTGAAAATTCAGCGATCTGATCGCCGCAACTCATGATAAAGCGCTGTTCCTGATGATATTTAAGATTAAAAGTGCCTGGCCAGTTCTCCATAAGCAACACCATCAGCTTTTGGTGATCTTTTTTCGCATTAACTGGCAGTGTTAAAAAAAGTTGCCCCTCAGGCTTAGCAAAATCTCTCAGCCACTCATCCAGTACGGTTAAAAGCGTTTCGGGATGGTCGACCGCTGCTGAAAATAAGTCGCGGGCATAAATCTGTATTTTTTCCATCCACTTCCAGGCCATTGTCTGATTATCAGTAAGATAAGCTGCAACCTGCTGTAACGCGTCTATCATTCCCTGCTCGTAACCTTCCTGGTAGGCGTACATCCGCAAGGTCTTTGCCTCTTCTTCCGCCTCTCGCAAAATACGCTTAGCCCGTTGATGCGCCTGCTGTTCTAATCTTTCAATAGAGAAATAACGTTCCAGCGTTTTACGCTTTATCAGTATCCCCTCAACAGGCGAAAGCGGGGACGGAATTGGGATATTTTTGAGCATATTGTAAGGCCAGTAGCAAAATTGACATTTCTACAGCATCCTGCTTCGATGCCTCCTCAATAAATGGAGGAAAAAGCAAAGGAAAACGCTGTGCTAAAGATTCAGGTAAAAATTCATTCAGGGCATTTAACTGTGCATACCCGACGCTAAGTAAAAACCGGTGATTCGGCGCCTTATTGCAGACAGATAAACTTGTTCCCTGATGCATTGCCAAAAATGCTTGCGCCCAATCCGGCAGGCCAAGCAAGGCTCCCTGCCTTGCCAGATCGGCTCTCAGTTTATGGCAACCGAGTAAATACGCTACTTGCGGCAGTCGGCGCCACTGACGCAGCCACAGCTGCGTCAGTGAGTTTTGAATACACTCCTTTTCTCCGTTCTTAAGCCGCCATGCCGCCAGTATTAACTCATTCGCTGCCGCCCTGGCGGCGGGTCTGACAATCATTTCTGGGGCTATCTGCAACCGCTGAGGATGAATATACGACAACGGATCAAAAATGATTTTTTGCCAGATAATGGGTAATGGCTGCCTATTCATTTGACGATTTCGCCTTATCATCAGCCGTTATGCCTTTCTTATTGCGGGCATAATGGTTTTTGTAATACCAGACGCCAAAGCCTGCTGACATCGCGGATAACAAAATAATCAACACAATCCAACTGGTTGCAAAAGAATTACGTTTTACTGGTGTGCCGGGAGCCTGTAATTGGGCATCAGAACGTTCTGACAACACAACAGAAATGTTGTCATAATCCACATCGGCAAAACTATTCTTTAAGAAACGCTTGATATCGCTGATCTGATGCGCAAGCGGCGAACCTCGTTCATATACGGCTAATGCCGACAGATGAACCGGTTTTGGCGGGCGGCCATTTTCACCAGCATCAATATCATAACTAATATGGACCCTGGCGGAGAGCACGCCCTCCATCGTCTGTAATGACTGCTCCAGTCGCTGTTCAATAGCCGAATATAACCTGGCTTTTTCAGCTCGCGGAGACGATACCAGCGAATCCGCTGGGAACATCTGCGCAATTTCCACCCGTGGCCGGGGAGGAAGCTGATAGGTTTTAATCCAGTAAACTGCGGCGGTAAAATCAGGCTCAGCAACGGTAATGCTATAGCCCAATTTTCCGCTATCAATTTTATTCGCCTCTATATTGTGCATTTGCAGAACGGCAATGACCTCATTAGCCTGTTCCTGGTCCAGTCCTTTTAAAAGATCCTTATCCTTACAGCCGGCAAGGGTCACTACCAGCAGAAAGGTATATAGATATCGACGAATCATGAGCGTAATAGCGTTTCAACAGCCCCGACTCCTTTACGAGTCAGGGTACTTACCATAGAAACATACAGGTTATAATCTGAAATCATCTCTTGCGAAATAGCCAGCTCTTTAGGGTCCGTCACCAGATTAGGGTCCTCAATCCTGTTGGTAATCGTCTGTTTATCCACAGCCGTGGCAATCGCCGAACCAGAAAAAGCCTGGAGTAGCCGATCATCCAGCGAGACAATGTCTGTTTCCATAGGTCTGATATTGACCGCCTGCCCTATAACGGCATTCTCAGGGACAATAGTTGCAATCGACATAATCCACCTTATAACTGATTAACGGAAGTTCTGAATAATGGCAGCATCAATATCCTTAAAGACTTTTACCGTGTTCGATTGCGCGTTACGGTACAAGTTATATTCCGAGAGCTTACTCTGATACGCCGCCAGTAGCGCCGGATCGGAGGGTTTTGCTGCTAATTTATCCAGCGCCTCTGTTACCTGCGTTTGTAGATCATCAACGCCCGTATCAAATTTTGCTGAAACTTCATCCAGATAACCTGACCAAGATGTTGGCATAATGACTTCCTTATTTGCGTTAAATTAAAGTGGACTTGGGAAATACCAATGGCCTGGGCTCATTTTGATATATCCTTCCGCCCCGTACTGAAATGAGCGCCCCTTGAGCCAGTCATCTTTTAATTCGATCGCAAACTGCACATAGCGTCCTCCCCATGTGCGGTAATAGCTATCGACAAATTGACGAGCTCTGAGTATTTCTACATCATCGAGCGCCCCCTGAATAACAAACGTTACGCCCCCCTTATGATTCCTGCGGGAATAAGGTAACGCCTGCTGTTTTAGCCCCGCTTCCGCCTGGCCTGCTGCGGTAACATCGTCCATCAACGTGATGTTAACCGAATCCGCGTAAGGCATTAGCGCTCTCAGCTTTTGACTTAACACCTCGAGCTCTTTCTTGCTCATCGTGTTTCGCTGGCGGCTTAGCCAGAAAACGGGTTTACGCGGCTCATCGAAATGAAGCCGATAATAAGCCAGCTGCGGATAATAGGTATCCAGCCAGGTAGAGATACGTTTATTTTCTTCGTTTTCGTTAATCACTCGCGCATTTTTATCATAATCGCCCCTGGCTAAAACCTGACGAGCCCACAGCGTATCTCTTTCATTTTGCGCAGCGACATAGAGCATTTTGTCCCGTCCTGGCAACACCTGAAAGCGCTCCTTCTCCTGTCCCAATAGCGAATCGAGCTCTGCGGCCTGCCGCTGCGGCGAGTTAAGTATCCATAACGTTCCCACCGTCCCAATCCCTAATATAAAAAACCCGGCCAGTGCGGCTACAATTCCGTTTTTAAAACGCGGCTCGTTCTTTTTTGCAGACGTTTCTAACTTCTCAGGCTGCTCGGGCACCCACGGCTCGCTTTCCGGGCGAATCAGGATAAGCAATTCGCCGACCTGTATTGGCGTATTTAATTGCACTGAACGAGATTCGGAATTTCCTTCTTTTAGCTCATGGAGTATAATTTCGGTCGCATCCGTGTCCACCTGGATTTCAAAATTTACTCCGCCATGGTCCAGCGGGATAAAAAAGCTATCGGCAGGTATATCAGGGAGTTGGCCTGAAGCAGTGAGCACATCACTCTGACCTACCACAAAGAGTGTTCGGCCTGTCAGCAATGGAAACTCACAGCCGTTCAGTGAGCTGTTAAGTAATCGAACTATGTATGGCCCAGGGCTTGTTATCGTCTTCTCTTTTGATGTTTCCATATATACTGTTAGCGATGTCTGTCGTTCTCGATAGCAGCAGAGTACCGCACAGGACACAGGGATTCCTGATGAAAATAGAATGAAAAGTGAGAAATAAAATCAATTTATTCTGTATAATGCGTCTCAACACATATTAAAAGAACCATCGTCCCCATTGAGGCTTAAACTACTGTAGATAAATTACCCAAATTTGGGTTCTTTTGGTGTAACAATCAGACCATTGCCAACACACGCTAATAAAGAGCATTTACAACTCAGATTTTTTCAGTAGGATACCAGTAAGGAACATTAAAATAACATCAACAAAGGGATAATATGGAAAATGTAACCTTTGTAAGTAATAGTCATCAGCGTCCTGCCGCAGATAACTTACAGAAATTAAAATCACTTTTGACAAATACCCAGCAGCAAATTAAAAGTCAGGCTCAGCAGGTTACCATCAGAAATCTTTATGTAAGCAGTTTCACTTTAGTTTGCTTTCGGAGCGGTAAACTGACGATTAGCAATAATCACGATACGATTTACTGTGACGAACCTGGGATGTTGGTGCTCAAAAAAGAGCAGGTAGTTAGCGTGACGCTTGAAGAGGTCAATGGCCACATGGATTTCGATATACTCGAGATACCGACGCAACGACTTGGCGCTCTCTATGCACTTATCCCAAACGAGCAGCAAACCAAAATGGCGGTACCCACAGAGAAAGCGCAGAAAATCTTCTATACGCCTGACTTTCCTGCCAGAAGAGAGGTATTTGAACATCTGAAAACGGCGTTCTCCTGTACGAAGGATACAAGCAAAGGTTGCAGTAACTGTAACAACAAGAGTTGTATTGAAAATGAAGAGTTAATTCCTTATTTTCTGCTGTTCCTGCTTACTGCTTTTCTCCGACTCCCGGAGAGTTATGAGATCATCCTTAGCTCGGCTCAGATAACGTTAAAGGAGCGCGTTTACAACATTCTATCTTCGTCACCCAGTAGACAGTGGAAGCTTACGGATGTTGCCGATCATATATTTATGAGTACGTCAACGCTCAAACGGAAACTTGCAGAAGAAGGTACCAGCTTTAGCGACATCTACTTATCGGCAAGAATGAATCAGGCAGCAAAACTTTTACGCATAGGCAACCATAATGTTAATGCTGTAGCATTAAAATGTGGTTATGATAGCACATCCTACTTCATTCAATGTTTCAAAAAATATTTTAAAACTACGCCATCGACATTCATAAAAATGGCGAACCATTAACATTTTTTGTATCTATCACTCAAGTAAAGATTTTTATTAAAATTGTAATAATTTAAAATTCAGACTGCGCATTAACACGCTCTATCAGGATGGGAGGCTATTCAACATCATTGTTCTGTCCGGAAGACAGCTTATACTGATATCTCTGGTAATTTAAAGTAATGCTGATTATATAAACGATTTTTGTGAACTTGTCATCGCTATGATGACTGGTAAACCGATATTGCCTTATTCACAGCGTAAGAATCCGTCCAGATGACACTATCTCCTTCCGGCTTTAACCCTGTGGATTAAGGCCGGCATTTTATTCATATTTATACATCATCCGTTCCCTCTGAGAACTATTTGCCTGAACGGTCTACACCGAAACAGTCACGCTTGTTAGCTTTCTGCCAGGCATACCTCTTCTCTTCCTACTGATATCGATATAATGCCTGTGGGCCAGCCTGAGGATGATACTGCTCATAAACCCCCTGCCTTTTTGACGCTATAGCTGAAGGGAGTAAAGAAAAGACGATATCATTATTTTGCAAAAAAATATAAAAATAAGCGCATCATTAAAAACAGTCTTTCATTTATATTTTGGCACCTAAGCCAAATTACACTCTTAAACTTTCAACGAATGGTCATTTAGTGGAAATCTTCGAGAAAAATGGTTCTGATGGTGTAATTATCAGACCATTAACCATGAAGATATAATAAGCAGCATTTACACCCCCAAAAAATGCAGTAAGATAGCTACAAAACTAATCTCTATTGCAATGAGGCCAAGTTAAATATGTAAATATTTAGATGCCAGACGCTGACTCTCTCTGCAACAGGACATACGGCAGGGCCCATTCGATAATCACAGTCAGTTATAATAATATCATTACCAACATGTCAGTTATTTAAAGCACAGACATAAGCTAAATAATCAAATGTTAAAAACATATAAACCCGAGCCCGTAGAATATGACATTAAGCTCATAATAAAAGCTCAATCTGACCGTTAGTACTAACAGCAGAATTACTGAAACAGTAGACTCTATCCTAACGACTTGTATTAACTATTATAACTTTTCACCCTGTAAGAGAATACACTATTATCATGCCACATTTTAATCCTGTTCCTGTATCTAATAAAAAATTCGTCTTTGATGATTTCATACTAAACATGGACGGCTCCCTGCTACGATCAGAAAAGAAAGTCAATATTCCGCCAAAAGAATATGCCGTTCTGGTCATCCTGCTCGAAGCCGCCGGCGAGATTGTGAGTAAAAACACCTTACTGGACCAGGTATGGGGCGACGCGGAAGTTAACGAAGAATCTCTTACCCGCTGTATTTATGCCTTACGACGTATTCTGTCGGAAGATAAAGATCATCGTTACATTGAAACACTGTACGGACAGGGCTATCGGTTTAATCGTCCGGTCGTAGTGGTGTCTCCGCCAGCGCCGCAACCTACGACTCATACATTGGCGATACTTCCTTTTCAGATGCAGGATCAGGTTCAATCAGAGAGTCTGCATTACTCTATCGTGAAGGGATTATCGCAGTATGCGCCCTTTGGCCTAAGCGTGCTGCCGGTGACCATTACGAAGAACTGCCGCAGTGTTAAAGATATTCTTGAGCTTATGGATCAATTACGCCCCGATTATTATATCTCCGGGCAGATGATACCCGATGGCAATGATAATATTGTACAGATCGAGATAGTTCGGGTTAAAGGCTACCACCTGCTGCACCAGGAAAGCATTAAGTTGATAGCAAACCAACCCGCTTCTCTCTTGCAAAACAAAATTGCGAATCTTTTGCTCAGATGTATTCCCGGACTTCGCTGGGACACAAAGCAGATTAGCGAGCTAAATTCGATTGACAGTACCATGGTTTACTTACGCGGTAAGCATGAGTTAAATCAATATACTCCCTATAGCTTACAGCAAGCGCTTAAATTGCTGACTCAATGCGTTAACATGTCGCCAAACAGCATTGCGCCTTACTGTGCGCTGGCAGAATGCTACCTCAGTATGGCGCAAATGGGGATTTTTGATAAACAAAACGCCATGATCAAAGCTAAAGAACATGCGATTAAGGCGACAGAGCTGGACCACAATAATCCACAAGCTTTAGGATTACTGGGGCTAATTAATACAATTCATTCAGAATACATCGTCGGGAGTTTGCTATTCAAACAAGCTAACTTACTTTCGCCCATCTCTGCAGATATTAAATATTATTATGGCTGGAATCTCTTCATGGCTGGCCAGTTGGAGGAGGCCTTACAAACGATTAACGAGTGTTTAAAATTGGACCCAACGCGCGCAGCCGCAGGGATCACTAAGCTGTGGATTACCTATTATCATACCGGTATTGATGATGCTATACGTTTAGGCGATGAATTACGCTCACAACACCTGCAGGATAATCCAATATTATTAAGTATGCAGGTTATGTTTCTTTCGCTTAAAGGTAAACATGAACTGGCACGAAAATTAACTAAAGAAATATCCACGCAGGAAATAACAGGGCTTATTGCTGTTAATCTTCTTTATGCTGAATACTGTCAGAATAGTGAGCGTGCCTTACCAACGATAAGAGAATTTCTGGAAAGTGAACAGCGTATTGATAATAATCCAGGATTATTACCGTTAGTGCTGATTGCCCACGGCGAAGCTATTGCCGAGAAAATGTGGAATAAATTTAAAAACGAAGATAATATTTGGTTCAAAAGATGGAAACAGGATCCCCGCTTGATTAAATTACGGTAAAATCTGAGAGAGGAGATATGTATTATTTTTTTATCATCGTAATCTGGTTGCTTAACATAAATACGGCATGGGCTGATTGCTGGCTTCAGGCTGAAAAAATGTTCAATATTGAATCCGAACTACTTTACGCTATCGCCCAGCAGGAATCGGCGATGAAACCAGGCGCCATTGGTCATAACCGAGATGGTTCAACCGATCTTGGCCTGATGCAAATTAACAGCTTCCATATGAAAAGGCTGAAAAAAATGGGGATTAGTGAAAAACAGTTGTTACAGGACCCCTGCATTTCTGTCATTGTTGGCGCATCCATTTTATCAGATATGATGAAAATCTACGGTTATAGCTGGGAGGCCGTTGGCGCTTATAATGCCGGGACGTCGCCGAAACGATCGGATATAAGGAAACGTTATGCTAAAAAAATTTGGGAGAATTACAGAAAATTAAAAGGGATGTCAGCAGAAGAGAAAAACAAAAGACTTTCTATCGCGGTAAACAAATAATGAGACAGGAATAGCTTACTTTCAGATAGTTCTAAAAGTAAGCTATATTTTTATCAGCTTGCCGTCGTCATAAGCAACTGGGCTTGCATTGCTTTTAATTGTACAAACTGTGAGGCGTCTTCCAGCATTCTATTGTTCCGTGAATTCCGGAAATCTGCACGTACCTGCTCCAGATTACTATGAGGATTATCCTTAAGTACAAGGGCCGCCGCCATCGTTCCGGTTCTCCCCACTCCGCCCAGACAATGAATCATCGGTAAATGCTTATCTGATGAACTACGCCCCGGCGCGCCATTTTGGTTACTATTTTTCACCCTATCCGCCAGGTATTCTAACTGATCAGTAGACGGTAACGGCTGGTGATCTGGCCAATTTTTCACATGCAATACCGGGATTGTATACTGCTTTTCCCCGCAGGACAGGTGCATATTGTATTGGTCTATCGCTCCTCCCTGACTGGCTGAGCTCACTTTTTGGCTGTTGGTATGCACCTCGCCAAAGGTGTAGCTCCCTCTGAAATAGGCTGGTAATTGTTTTGCCTGCATCTGATCTTCCGGCGTTAACACCACCAGGCATGAGCATTCTTTTTCAAGAAGCATTTTCATATGCGCTTCCAGCGCATCCGGCGTATTTTTAGGGTACGAACCGGCTAATGCCACAGGCTTACCATCAAAAGTTAACGCATTCACTGGCACAGGCATTCCATCGCTCAGTTTCACCTGGGTTTGCTGATTAATTGGAATGCTGCTGACCGCAAACCGTGCCAGGCCCAGTGTCGGTCCGCTCATCGTCTGTGGCATTGACGCGCCGGCTTCTATTTTCTCAAGTTCAGCTGTAACGTTTTTCAGTTCTTTAGCAATAACGTGCATTTTTTTTACAGCCTGGGTTAATTCATGAGTAGAGGCTTTATCAATCCACCTCTCAACCTCTCCCCCACAGGTTCCCCATTGTGAGAACCGGGCTACACCTACCTGAATATTTGTTAACGTTACAGCATAATCATTAAGTTGTTTAGCCTCTGGAATTTTATTTAAATTCTGTAAATTCGTCATTAATGAACGCAGCGGGCCGTTACCTGAAGCCATCTCCTGGAAGTTTTCTCGCAGGCTATTTCCATCCATTTGTTCCAGCTGCGGTAATGTTCTTTTAAGTCCCTTTAGCGCGATATCGAGTAAAGGTTGCTTCCTTTCTGCACCAACATCGTTATTTTGTTCTGTCGCTTTTGTATCGCCGCCTTTTATGACTAAAGCGGCATTCATGACTCCAACATTATCCTTGCTCTTAATAAGGTTTATAAATCCTTCGTCAGCAGCTTTTACACACTCCGTGATCTGCACTGCTAAACGTTGGGTAAGGGGTTTGTTCATATTTATACGGGACATTAACAGTGCGTCATTAACTGCTGTTTCCCCATATTTTTCCGTTAGTGCCTGGAGAAATGTCTGTAAAATCTTTTGATCCTGTACTCTGATATTTTCCGTATGTTTTTGCACCACTTCAGTGTTTTTAAATAACGGCATTTTTCCAAGCCAGGTTAATACTTTTGACGAAAATTTTTCAGGCGCAACATATGCCTTATCAGTATTTTCCTTAGCAATATAAAGTCGGGCATCATTCGACACACCAACTTTTGAAAACGAAGACAACGTTAAATTATTCAATTTTCTCTCCTCATACTTTAGCATATTCCTGCAGTATGTTTTTGAGCGCTTCCTGCTGATTCACAAATGACTCAAGCTGCGATATAATATGGTAAGTATTTGTCAGATCGGTAATTGCATGTATAAACAACAACGTCTCTGCGGCATCAATATACGCTAACGTACCTTCATTATTCGCAGCCAGTTCACCATTAATCACCATAATCTGCCGCCAGATAGAATCGCCACAAAAAGGCGATAACGGTATAATCATACCGTTCAATAACCAGATATCATCTTTAGCTTCAATAGACGTAAAAATATCGCTATCGAGTAGTAATAAGCACTGATTGTTGTCGTCAAAAGTGAGCGGTAAACCCAATTTCTCACCAATATTAGCGATAATATCCTGGTGTGCTTGCAATTTACTTTCCTCTTGAATTATATCTTTTATAAGATTGCTTCTTCAAATTTAATCTGGTTACACAATGACTTGATACTTTTTCGCGCCCATCGCCGGGCGCAATATTTCTCTCCTTTAATCCAGTAGAATAGCCATTCACTACGCATCGGAACACATATCAGCAGCTCCTTCGGATCATTTTCAACATGACGTAACTTGCCTTTAATAACAAAACGCGGACTGTCAGCAATATCATCATATATTGCAGCCATACCTGAACCGGGTACTACGTGTGTGATGATTTTCATAACAATTAATCTTGTTCAATTGTTGTCGAGCGAGAGAAAAATACTACACCCTGGACTCAAGACTTTTTTTAACAACACGGCATATATCCGCAAAGGTCGTCATATCCGGAAGATCGTTTTCATTACAACTAATGTCAAACTCCTCACTAAGACCAAATACAATATCAATTAAATCCAATGAGTCAGCGTAAAGATCCTCAACCAGATGGGTCTGACCATTGATACTATCAATATCAACGGCAATACAGGAGGTGATCACTTTTTTGACTCTTGCTTCAATATCCATATTCATCGCATCTTTTCCAATTAATTAACGCTGCATGTGCAAGCCATCAACGGTAGTAATAACCCGATCCACGCCAGGTTTATTCAGGTATGACTCGTAAGCCGGGCCAGCTCGCCAGCTACCGTCTCCGATAAGGCCGTCCAACACATTACTTAACACATAGTCAGTTTCCCCTTTTTGCCTGGTCAACCCCGCCTCTCTGGCAAACTGCAGTGCAATCTCAGCCAGTTTTTCTTTTTGTGGATGATGAGTAATGACCTCTTTGAGCGTATCCATTTTCGCTTTCAATTCTGGGTGCTTGTCAATATCGCTACATTGCGCTTTCAACGCTGCACTCTTTATCGTGTCATTGGGTAATATTTCCGCACGCAAGCCGTCAAACGCTCTGCGTACAGGAAACGGTGTGGAGGTATCCGGCTCCAGCGCTTTACGTATCACACCCAAAAACGCCTCACGGGCGTTGAAATGCATTGAATGCATATTCGTAACGCTCGGTACCGTTGAGAGGAAACTATTTTGCTTAAACTTCAAACCAGAAAATGGGCCAGTCTTATCTGTCTGGCTATTATCATTATCGGTCGTACCGGCTTTATTACCTGTAATTACCGTCGAGTCTGATTGTAAGGTATCGATTTTAACATTCTCGACGCCAGCCAGTTGACTGGCAAGCGGCTTCACATTCACAATCTCTGCCGTCTGGCTTTGCTGTTTATTATCATCAACGCCGTGCACCGTGGCCAGTACCGGCTTGCCGATAATGTTCTTGCTGGTTACGCCATCAACTTCATCAAAAGAGGTTGTTTCACCCGTAGTGCCCTTTTCTGACGTGACCACCTTTCCATTTTTACTTTCGGAAGAAGCGATGGTCACAGCCTCTGCCGTCGCATGAGCCGTGATGTCAATTTTACCTGCGATGCCATGGTCAATTGCCCCTGTGCTGGCGCTGTGTGCCGTCTCCGTTTGATGCGTAGTCGAATCCACACGCGAATGACTATGACTTACGTTACTGCTGTTAGTCGAATGGTGTGACTCGCCATGGCGTTGGCTGTTATCAATAAATGTTCGGCTATTATCAATCGTCTTCCGGCTATTATCATGGTTGCTATTATCGATATGGCGCTGGCTATTATCGACATGGCTTCGGCTATTGTTAATATGCTTACTGTTATCCACGCTATGGTTACTGCTATCAATATTAATATTGATATTAATACCCGAAGGTTCTGCTTTTTTCCCACCATCAGGTACTGGTCCAGCCGCAGGTTCCGGAATTTTAGGGTCGGGCAGTTTATCTGCAGGAATTTGTGCAAAAACATTACGTAGCAGCAGGGGTATCAACGTTTGCATTTCAAGGTGCCGGGCTTCCCGTCCAACGCTGGTACCCTGCTCTTGCGTTAATTTTTGGTGGCACATATCAAGCGCCTCAACCGCCTTCGCCGCCGCTTTGTCAACAAGCTGCGTAAGATTGCTGCGGGTTAACGGATCCAACGTACAGCCAAAGTTATGTTCAATGCAGCTGGCAATATAGGGCATCACCTCCTGCATAACAAAATTCGTCGATAATTTACTTAATTCACCGCCAGTGTTATTTTTGATGATATTTAACAGCTGCTTTTCCAGGTTTTCCAGCTTCGCTTCCGCTTTCTTTGTTTCTGGCATCCATGGCCCAAAAGCTGACTTTTCTTTCAGGCCATCTTTTATGATTTGCGCGGTATACTCTGCCCCCACCTTCATTAGTAGCGTCTTCGCCTCAGTAGAATCACTGGTGGCGTTGAGCGCTGAACGAAAGAGCCCGGCAAACTCCATTATCGCTTTCTTACTGGCGACATTATTTGAATTGGTAAAAACTTCTTTTAACGCCTCGGCGTCTTTCCCGCATTTAAACAATGCATCCAGACTCGCCTGTTTGGTCAGCGCGGGAAAATCTTCCAGTTGCGGGCCTTTAATTTCCCCTGACAGCGTCGCTGTGGCACTTTCCCTGACTGCGGAAAGATTCGCCGCAAGATTAGTGGCCTGTGTTTTGATCTCGGTCTGCATACCTGGCATTATGACGGGAGGCTGAATCCTTACACTTGTAACCATTATTAATATCCTCTTCTGTTATCCTTGCAGGAAGCTTTTGGCGGTTTCCAGGCTGCTACTTATCGTACTGCTCAGCACTTTTACCAGGTTGTCGTACAATGAATTGGCATTGCTATATTTTTGCGTCAGCGTCTGTAATGTGGTTTTCAGGTTTTCTTCCTGCGCTTTAAAACCCGACTGCCAGGCTTGATATTTGGCGTTATCCATTTCGAGTTTTGAATCTTTTCCCGGCGCGCCTAAGCCACCAATATCCTGAACCATTTTTTGTAATGGCGTCAGATCAACGGTGACGACATAACCGGATCCATAAGATTTCAGGCAGCTATTCGGTAAATTCAATTCACTGAGCCACTGTCTCGCTTCCGCTTCAGTTGCTACTTTAACGCCGCTGCCTGACTGCGTTGGAAATAAAACAGTATTACTGTTTATTTGATTATATTTACTGACTAAACTGTTTAAATCATTTTTGAGTGAGGTAACATCTAGCTTAACGGTATTACCGTCCTTACCTGGTAATAACCAGCCTCCCATTTTGGAAAGAATATCACTGAAGGCCTGATAAAAATCGGTATAGACTGCGACAACGTTTTCATAAACGCCCAGATAGCTGTCACCTATCGCCGATATATTTTGGGAAACCATATCCCAAATCTCAGCATCAGAAATGGTTGTTCTCGGCTGCGCCATAGGCGAAGCGCTAAATAAGGCCGACGTCGGCGCAGAAAACGCGCTCCGCAGGTTCTCATTTTGTTCTGCGGATAATGACACGCCAGACTTCGCCAGCGCATTCAGGCTGCTGGTCAACTGTTGGCGCGCCAGCGTGCGCTCGTCATTATTCTCTTCAGAGATCGGTGGCGTTGACTGCAGCGTCTGCTGTGCCTGCTGGATTTTAGTAGCCGCCTGCGATAATGAAATGATCTCTGTACCGCGATGTTCTGTGGTAGACGGTACCACGGCAGTCTCGACGTGCTCGCTCGCCGAGGGAGTCTGCGGCCGTTCGGCAACAATCCCCGGATGAGGAGAAGCGGAATAATTTTGAATATTAAGCATAATATCCCCAGTTCGCCATCAGGAGCGCGATTAAATCACACCCCTGATGGCGTATAGATGACCTTTCAGATTAAGCGCGAATATTGCCTGCGATAGCAGCGAGTGCGGATGCTTTCGACTGGTTAATGCTCTCCATTGTTTTCAGCATTTCCTGAATCAGGCTGGTCGATTTACGTGAACTTTCACGGGCTTCGTCCGATGCGGTGCTGGCAACCCGGTTGTTCACCTGGCTAATTTGCTGCTCGGAACGTTCCTGAGTAGCGGCGTACTGCCCGGACGCCCCTGCAATACCACCGACCGTGACTGAGTTCTTCATAATCAGATCGCCCGTCATCTGCATCTTGCGCGCATCGATTCGAGTCATATCCATGGTATTCTGCTCAAGACGAATATCGGATTCGACAGACTCAAGACGTTTCGACAGAATAGCCTGATGTTCAGGGGAGATTTGTTTATTACTGTCTTTAATACCCAGACTTTCCGTGGCGCTGGTTCCGGCATTAGATTTAAGCGTCGCATCATTAAGATTTTTCGTCGCATCGGTACCGGTTTTCTTCATATTTAACGATTTCAGAGAATCGACGCCTTCAGCACCGAGTTTGACGCTATTCTGCCCGTTCAGCACGTTTTTAATACTGTGGCTTTCGGTGGTCAGTTTATCGATCTTCGCGGCATTATGTTTAAGCGCGCCTCTTTCATTCTGCAGCCCCTTATATTCCAGTTTTGCGCCCACGCCAGTGATCCCCAACTGAAGCGCGCTCTGGGAAATACTACCGGACAACGCATTCATCCCTTCGCGCATCATGGAGCTTGCCGTCGTTTTAGCTGCATCAAAACTGACTAATGACAACTTACCAGACAGTTTGCTATCAGCCTGGTTCAACGTCAGCATTAACGTATTCGCGGCAGCCAACAGCGCAACGGCACTGGAAGACATCCCGCTAATATCAAAAAACTTTCCGACTTCTGCCTGCTGCTCGCGTAACTGGGTTTGCACAACCTCATTCGCTTTAGTCGTGACATTATTTGCCAGGGCATTCAAATCCTGATTCATGTCGGTATTTTGAATACTGGCTTTTAAAAAGGACGTGATCGT
Source organism: Salmonella sp. 741265116_PST (assembly GCF_046567715.1). NCBI lineage: Bacteria > Pseudomonadati > Pseudomonadota > Gammaproteobacteria > Enterobacterales > Enterobacteriaceae > Salmonella > Salmonella sp. 741265116_PST. Next base: position 100,122 of record NZ_JBKFPH010000007.1, read on the forward strand.
TCCGGGGGTTTGCGTTAATACCCCTGGCGCAGGCGCGCTCAGTGTAGGACTCAACCCCAGGTCACTGACTTTACTGCTGCTAATACCAATACTATTCAGAATATCTTTAGCGCTAACGGATTGCGAAGCTGTCTGTGAACTATTCTCAACAGAATGATTATTTAAATAAGCGGCGGGATTTATTCCCACATTACTAATTAACATATTTTTCTCCCTTTATTTTGGCAGTTTTTATGCGCGACTCTGGCGCAGAATAAAACGCGAAGCATCCGCATTTTGCTGTACCGCAGAAGACATGACTTTTTGTAGTTCCGCCGTTACCTTCTGGTTTTCACCAAATATTTCTACGGATTGTTTAAGCCACTGCTGAATCTGATCCATGGCAAAACGGGCGAGCATAAAATCAGCAAGCGCCTCGCTGGCATTTTTAATAAATACGCCCTCGGCAACACCACCGGCTGACTGGGCTGCGGTATTCGTGACTTCCATGCCCAACGCCACTTTATTTAGGGTATTACCTACCAGCTCTTTACTTAAGGTATTCGTTTGCAGGCCCATCTTGCTACCCACATTACCCAGACCGCTAGTAATACGTTGCATCCCCTGGGTAAAGAGTTTGCTGCCGTTTTGCGCCATCTGTTTCAGCACGTTAGGCACCAACTTCTTAATCGTTTCGCCCATCATTTTGCTCAACGCGTTACCCAGTTTCGCCGCTGCGCCTTTCCCGACAACTGCGACCACCACAATGACCGCCACCATCGCAATGGCTGCAACAATCGCGCCAACAATGCTACCGGCCATCTCCGCCGTTTTCTTATCGACGCCTAATCCTTCCAGCGCTTTGGTAATCGCCTTGCCAATCAGCTCCATTAACGGCTTCAGCACATGCTCCATAATGGGATTCAGCGCTTGCTGGATAAACGACACCCCCGTCGTCGCCTTCACAATCTCGTCGGCGACCATAACCGCAAGCCCTACTGCAGCCAGCGCCAGACTCGCCCCGCCGGTAAAAATAGCGCCAACCACGCTGACAATGGTCAACAACGCGCCGAGGACTTTCCCAACACATCCCATAATGCGGTTCGTTTCCTCGGCTTTGCGCGTCTCTTCCTGGAATTCAGCCGATTTCTTTTCCATCTCCGCCTGACGGCCTTCCTGCAAGGAGCTGAAAAGCGCAAGATCGTTTTGCAGGCTTTCTTCCGTATTTTTGCCCACAATCTCAATAAACATGGCCATGAGCATAGTGAGGCGGGCGACATTTGACAGATTATCCTGCTCACCCTGGGAAACCTGATTCTGAGGGGCGGCATTAGCCATTCCCTGGAATTTGGTCAGAATGTTATCCGCTTTCTCGGCTTTCGCTTTGGCGTCTGTGCCTGCTTTAACCGTCGCATCCGTGGCCTTATCTAATGCCTCTTTCGCCTCTGTCGCTTCTTTTCCGGCCTGTTCTACCGCGGCTTCAGCTTGTGCATAGCCGGGGTCAGCCGGGTCCAGCGATTGCAATTTATTTTGCGCCTGCGTCAGTTTTTTGGCCGCAGCGTCATAAACACTCTTGGCGGTATCCGTTTTTTTGATACTGGCTTCATAGAGATCCGTCGCCTCCTGAGCCTCTCCCAGAGCCGTCTGAAACTCCTTCGATACCTGAACCCCCATCTCTTTTTGTGACTCAATCATCGCCTGCCATACCGCCAGACGAGACTCCAGTTGAGACAGCGAAACATCGCCCAGTAGCGTCATTAACTTGCCAAGCAGTAACGTCAATTGCCCTTCGCTGGAGAGTTTTTCACGGGCGGCGTCCGTAGGCGGCTTCAGACCCACCGTATTAATAGTACTCTCGCCGGACTTTGTTCCGGCTTTAAGGTCGCCCGCTTTCGTTGCCACCACATCTTTAAAAGCTTTATCCGCCGCTTTTAAAAAGTCCGTGTTCTTACGAACGCCTTCAAAAGCCGCCTCAGCGAGACGCGGATTTTGGGTATATCCGCTACGGCTAATGCTACTTGCGTCATTTACCATAATTATTCCTTTTCTTGTTCACTGTGCTGCTCTGTCTCCGCCGTTTTTAGCGCCTCCAGATAGACCAACGCTTTTGCCCGCAGAGACTCATCTTCAGTACGTTCATTGACAAGTTCAAAACACTGCCTGGCTTTTGCCGCCTTACGCATTAATAATTGACACTGCCCGGTAAAAAAAACGGGGCGATAATCATTTTTAAGTAACGTAAACGCTACTGCATAAAGGTCACATGCTTTCTGAAATTGTTTTTTCAGTTGGCATACCGCCGCCAGTCCCATGGTGTAATCGGGATTGTAAAAATCATAAATGCATAAGAAACGAAAGAATGTCTCAGCTTCATCCAGTCGTCCCTGGTTATAAAACTCATAAGCATGAGCATATAAACCGTCCATCATATCTTGAGGGATCCCGTGAACGTCTTTTAGCGTGGCGCCTTCACTAACGGCATCCCAAATCATTTCCGCAACACGTTCTTCGCTGACATTATTTTGATAATCCATTACTTACTCCTGTTATCTGTCACCGACTTTGTAGAACTTAACGACTGCGTTTATCTGATGCAGTTATTAAACCCCGACGGTGGTTAGTGAACATTCAAAAAACGCCCAATGAATACATCGCTACTGCTTTACGCGGCTCAATGTCGTACTTCATTTTCTTGTGGCTGAATAACGTCTTTGCCCGCGTTTTCTACCTCTTCCAGCCAAACCAGAAGACGTAAAACCTCATCAATTTCTTCCAGACTCACCAGATCATAACGGCGATGGGTTTTGAAAAGACTGCGCGCCAGTTTGATATCGACGATCACAGGTACGCCAACCTTCTCCGCATAGGCGCGGACGGCCAGTGCGCGCTGATTCGTTTCATACACCGAGATCATCGGAATCGGCATCAGTTCAGGTTTAAAATAAATCCCGATCGTAATATGCGTGGGGTTGGCAACAATCAGGCGTGAGTTTTCAATATCGGATTTCACCTGTTCAGACAGAATTTCCATATGAACTTCACGTCTTTTAGATTTAACCTCTGGGTTCCCTTCCTGCTCCTTCATTTCACGCTTCACTTCTTCCTTATCCATTTTCATATCTTTCATGGTCAGGAAATATTCCGCAATAGCATCCAATAATAAGACAATCAATGCACAAGCAAGGCAAGTTAATACCAGCGCGAGGAGAAGTTCACGCCAAATGACGGCAATACCCACAACATTGCCATTTAATTGAGAAAAGATTTCAACCTTATATTTCTTCCAACAAATGATGGCGGCCACCACAAAGGATGAGAGATACAGTAAGGTTTTGACCGTATCTTTAACCGTTCTCATACTAAAAAGTTTTTTTGCACCTTCTACCGGGTTTAACGCCGATAAATTAGGTTTTAATGCTTCTGTCGCCAGCACGAAACCGGCCTGTAATAACGCCGGTAATGCGGAACACACTAAGCAGAGCAGCATAAATGGAATCAGATATTTTAACCCTATCCCAAAAACGGCCAAACTGTAGTCAGCCATGCTCTGATCAAAATTATCCGCAATAATGATCTTAATTATCCCCATAAACTCATTAAATGAGCCATACGACACCAGATAGGCAATTCCTCCCAGCGTCAGGCAGGCGATAATGAGATCTTTACTTTTAAATGACTGGCCTTTTTTAGCGGAGTCTTCCAGCCGTTTTTTAGTCGGTTTTTCTGTTTTATTCGAGGACATGCGTCGCCCCTCGCTCGTAAAACCAACTGCTTAATCCTGTGGCCTGGAAAGAGAGTCGCAGTACATTGTCCGGTAGTACCGGAGAGAAATAAAGCAGCATAATTAAAACAGCAATACCGCTTTTTACCGTCAGTGAAATCGCAAAGGCGTTCATTTGTGGAGCAAAGCGCGACAATAAACCCAGGAATACTTCTGACAGCAACAGCACTAATACCACCGGACTGGCCAGAACCAACGCGTTTTGAGCCACCTGATTAATAAACGTTAATAGCGGCGGTAATGAAGGCGTGCACTCGTTCATCGGATCGCATAGCTGATAGCTTTTATTTAACACGTCAACCATCGTGACCAGACCGCCGTTTTGTAAATAAATGACAGCGGCAAACATATTCAGGAAATTAGCCATTTCCGAGGTATCAATGCCATTTGCCGGATCGATACTGCTACTTAGCGTTGCCCCTCGCTGGTTATCGATAATACAACCCAGCGCATGCATAACCCAAAAAGGCCATGACAGCAGACAGCCCAGCATGACGCCAACCGCCGCTTCTTGCAGAACTAACGGAATCATCGCCACCGATAAAAACGGCGGCGCCTCGTTCAATGCATGCGGCCATACTCCCAATGCCACCAGGATGATAATGGCGTTTCTCGGCGCGCCGCTTAATACCCCGCTATTCAAAAACGGCAGAAAGAAAAAAATCGGCGCCACGCGAGCAAACCCTAGTGCTGCAGACGCAACCAGGTGATGAATTTCAAAGTACAACGCGTAAAGCATTTTTTACCCCTTAGCCAACGCCAGGAATATCACCTGACGCCCGTAAGAGAGTAAAACTTCGCCATACCAGCCAGACAGTAAAAACAAGCACAAACACACGCCAAGTAATTTAATGCCAAAAGGCAGCGTCTGTTCCTGTAATTGCGTTACCGTCTGGAATAACCCTACCAGGAGGCCGATAATCGTTGCGACAATCGTCGGCCACCCTGACAGGATTAAAACAAGATAGAGCGCCTTATTACCTGCAAACACTAAATCATCCATTTAACTATCCCGTCTCGTAATGATGTCATGTTGCAATGTCCATATACTGTAATATCAATCCCTTAGACAGTAAGGTCCAGCCATCAAGCGCGACAAAAAGCACCAGCTTAATAGGCGTAGATATCGTCACCGGACTCATCATCATCATCCCCAGCGCCAGTAGCACGCTGGATACCACCAGGTCGACGACGACAAAGGGCAAATAGAGATAAAAACCAATTTTAAACGCGCTTTTTATTTCACTCAGCGCATAAGCAGGTAATAACGCAAATATTGAAGGTTTTTCAATTTCATCTTTGTCACGCTTTACCGTCTCGGTCTCTTCTCCATACTGACGCTTCAGTTGCGCGTTTTCAAAAAACTGAACTAACTCGCGATCTGAATATTTGATCAGATAATCGCGATAGCCATCCAGACCTTCATCAACGTGTTTACTTAATGACGAAATATCATTAAAGGTGACATCTTCGTCCTCAAAATAGACGTAGGCATCATGCATTATTGGCCACATAACAAACATAGAAAGCAGCAATGCGACGCCGTTAAGCGTCATATTTGAAGGTATCTGCTGCAATCCCAGGGCGTTACGCACCATGACAAATACAATAGAAAATTTAACGAAACAGGTTCCTGACGCAATAATAAATGGCAACAGGGTGGAAAATGCCAGTAAGGCAATTAATGAGATATCATTCCCCATTACCAGACTCGCTCAGCCATTCATGGATCTCAACGCCTAAGGTGTCATTCATCTGTACCAGTTCGCCATTACCCAGCAAAACACCATTCGCCATAATTTCAACGTTAAGTTCAGCATTGGTCGGCAGTGATAATAGCTGCTGCTGCCCCATGGCTTCGAGTTCGGCGAGGGTAGCGTTCTTACGATACAAAACAAATTCCAGTTTGACGGGCAATTGATTCAAGCCAGGCAGAGTTTCTGCAGTTTCAGTTGTATTATTTTCTTCTTCGATATGTTGAATATCTAACGTTTCCACAATAATTCCCCCTTCAACACGGTTGAAATGACCTAACTTTTTCGCGTAGCAATAAACTTCCGCACGGGAAGTACGAATCAGGAGTACATCTCCGATCCCGATTCGGCCCAGCAACGAACGCTGCGTATCACTGCTACCGATTACAAAGCGCAACGGCCAACGCAGCATTTTCGGCCTGCCGCCCCCGACTGCAGGCAGTTCAGGAAGATGCTCAAACCACAGGCCGCCCCGATCGCTCATAATGTGCAACAATTTCCCTTCCGGCAGCGCGCTTCCCGGCACGGGGTTCTCTACGCATAAACGCCGACAGGACAAATGCGGCACGGGCAACTCAAACGGTCGCTCTGTTGCAGCAAGCCAGGGAACGACCAGGTGCTCAGCGCCAGCAGAAACCGCCGCCCCCGCCAGAGCGGGAGAGACATGCTCAAGCCAGTCCCCAGGTTTAATCCAGGCCGACCACCGTTTTTCTGCATCGCTCAACCGAACCCACATTCCCTGTCGCGTCGGATATTCCAGCGTAGCTTCCCGGCCATGGCGCTGGCATTCTGTCGCGGTTTGCGCCAATAGCCATTCGCGACGATCAATCTGTCTCACACGCAATGACATCAGGCGTCATCCTCCTCGCCAGATTGCTGTCTGTGCTGTTGCTGCTGCGGATTTTGTTGATCGTCTCGCGTCAGGTGCCAGCGCTGGGGATTACCGTTTTGCCATTGATCATGCAAACGATGTTCAACCTGCGTATTTGACGGTATTAACGAAAACTCCCCTGCTTGCCGCGCCTGAATATTGACGGAATAGTCATTTCCCCAGCGCTGAAAACGGTAAGTCAGCGAGCTATCCTCTCCTTTCACGCCATCGGCAGTGGGAAAAATAGTCATCATCGGCTTTGATTGCGCCGCTAAAGGCATTTTTTCATCGCCGCCGGTTAATTGGCTAAGATCGGCGATAGTGGTTGGTTGCAGCGGAAGCTGAGAAACATCTTTAACCTTTTTATGATCTTTATCGTCAGGCTTACCGGTATTGGCTGCGGCCATTCGGGCAGGTGCGACATCCCGCGCCAGCGGCGCGCCCTCTTTACGAACGCCTTCGCCCGCGATGGCTTTATTATCTCCAGGCAATGCCTTGATATTATCGTCAGAGATTCCCGTGGCGTTATCGGCTACTTCACTAGCGGATTCCACGGCTTTTAAATCAGCAGATAATTTTTTACCGCTTACGCTTTCTAACGGCCTATTTTTAGACGATAGCAACGCTGCGGATTTATCTACTTTGGCCTCCGCAGAAATCAAACCGACAGATTTTTCAGCAGTGACTTTCAACAGTTTTTCAGCAATCCTGAGTTCGCCTTTTCCGTTATGATGCAGACCAGAAACGTTGCCATTGTGATGTTCTGATTTCGCTGGCGCGCCATGTCGCCATGCCGCCAGCAATACCGGTAAAGCCGTTTCTTTATGCATTACGAAAGCATCGCCATAGTCGCGATCTTTTTTATCATCGGAATATTCTGTCTTATGTTTTTCCACCGCTTTTTTTAATGCTTCTGATAAACCGCCAACCTCATCCTGCTGCGGCAGTAAAATGTTCCCGGATGAACTGACAGCTGACACATCGCCCATTAAATTATCTCCTCTGACTCGGCCTCTTCCTGCTGTATCTCTCGCTGGATATAGTGTCTTTTCTGACGGATTATCCAGCGTTGATAGTTCCCTTCTTTGCGCAACCAATATTTACTTTTTTTCTGAAACTCTTCCCTTTTCTTTTCCAGCTCGCTCCGTTTTTCCTGAATTTGTATAATCTGGAGTTCTAAATCTTTTATCTGCCGGCGAACAATAGACTGCTTACGTAATAACGTATAAATTTCCTCACGACTGAGCTGTCTGTTTTCTGCACGCAGCGTATCTAATAACAATTTCAGACCCGCTATTTGTTCAAGGATCGCCTCCTCCTCGGCCTGCAGCCCGCGGTCCTCATCCTGATAGCGAAGTAATATCGACTCACACTGTGAATGAAATACCGTACAGCGCCGCTGCAATACTTTAATTCTGGTCAGCGAATGCATTCATACCGCTCAACGTGTCATCAAAGGATGAATACTGCGCTACCGGCTGGCATAACCAGGCTTTCAGGCTATCCCGCATCTGCATCGCCCGATCGTTATCGATATTTTCGCCAGGACGATATTCTCCCAAGTCAATGAAAAGCTGGAGCTCTTCCAGACGCGTCATTAATTTACGCACGGCAGATGCCTGTTCAGCATGTTTCGGCGTCGTGACTTGTCCAAAAACGCGGCTTACGCTTTTCAGTACATCGATTGCCGGGTAATGTCCCTGCCCGGCCAGCTTTCTGCTCAGATACAGGTGACCGTCAAGGATAGAGCGAATTTCATCCGCCATCGGGTCCGCCTCTTCCTCGCTTTCCAGCAGTACCGTATAAAAGGCAGTAATGCTTCCCTCGCTGGTCGCCCCGGGGCGTTCCAGCAAGCGGGGCAAATTATCGAATACGGAGGCGGGATAACCTCGACGGGCCGGACGCTCGCCCGACGCCAGTGCCACATCTCGCAAAGCACGCGCATAACGGGTCATGGAATCGATAAAAAGCACGACCCGTTTTCCCTGGTCGCGAAAATATTCCGCTACGGTTGTCGCCAGTTGCGCCGCATTGCAGCGATCGACCGAGGGGAAATCGGAAGTGGCAAAAACCAGCACGCATTTTTCTTTCTTATGCGAAGCGCGCAACATATCCACGAATTCAGTGACCTCGCGGCCTCGTTCACCGATAAGACCGATAACAAAGACATCCGCCTCCGTTTGCTCGATCAGCATATGCATCAGCATGGTCTTACCGCATCCTGCGGAGGCAAAAATGCCCATTCGCTGGCCTACGCCACAGGTCAATAACCCGTCAATCGCGCGCACACCGGTAATCAGCGGTTCACGGACGCCAACACGCGAAGCGTAAGAAGGCGGTGCGACATCAATAACGCGTTCTTCGCTAATTGGCGCCACTTCAGGGGTAAAACGCTCAACGATTTTCCCCGTCGGATCCAACACCGCGCCTAATACCGAGTATCCCACCCACGCCGATAACGCACGTCCAGTGGGATAAAGCACGACATCGCGGCTCAGCCCCTGGGCATTGCCGATAAGGCTTAGCACGGTGCGTTCCCGCTGTAAGCCAACCACCTGCGCACGTGCAACAACCTGTTTTTGGTGCCAGCCACGGCGTATTTCACACAGTTCGCCAATGGCCACATCGCGCAATTCCGCCTCAATAATTGGGCCGGTTATTTTTTGTGGGTAGGCCAGATATTGCAGTAAACGAGGTGTTTTCATCTCATTAGCGACCGACTAAAAACTTCCAGATAGTTGTAAAACCCATTCAAGGCAGTAGAGAACTTTTCACCGTCAGATAAAAAATCCGGATGCACTAAGGCTTTAAGCGTTAGCTCCCCATTCTGCTCCCCCAGTAGTAATTGCCCGCCGCGGGCAAAATGGCATCCTTCCATTATGGTCATTAAGATTTCATAAGCCCGCTGTTGTAATACCACCATGCTGTCAGCACCCAATTGCGCCCAGATCCATACATCATCGTCCTTGACGCTGATACAGATACTTGGCAATGCAAATAAATCCAGAACAATTGTTGAATGGCTATCTATTCCTCCGATGAGTGAAGGATCGCAACCACTTACTTCCAGTGCGGAACGAACTAATTCAGCGATATCCAAATGTTGCATAGATCTTTTCCTTAATTAAGCCCTTATATTGTTTTTATAACATTCACTGACTTGCTATCTGCTATCTCACCGAAAGATAAAACCTCCAGATCTGGAAAACGACCTTCAATCATTTTCTTAATAAATCGACGGACATCGACAGACGTAAGGAGGACAAGATCTTTATGTGCAATCAATAAATCATCCAACTTAAGTGTAATGAGATCCATCAAATTAGCGGAGGCTTCCGGGTCAAGGCTGAGGAAGGTACTGCCAGAGGTCTGACGGATCCCTTTGCGAATAACATCCTCAACTTCAGCAGATACCATTACTGCTCGTAATTCGCCGCCATTGGCGAATTTATGACAAATATAACGCGCCATTGCTCCACGAATATGCTCCACAAGGTTAATGACATCTTTTTCTCTTGGCGCCCACAATGCGAGCGCTTCCATAATTAATTTCATATTACGCACGGAAACACGTTCGCTTAACAAACGCTGCAAAACTTCAGATATACGTTGTACCGTGGCATGTCTGAGCACTTCTTTAAGTAAATCAGGGAATTTCGCTTCCAGTTGGTCCAGCATATGTTTTGTTTCCTGAATACCGAAATATTCATTGACGTTGCGCGCCAGCGTCACCGCCAGACAGTGGTAAAGCTCATCAAGCGCGTTCCGCAACACATAGCCAAGCTCCCGGAGTTTCTCCCCCTCTTCATGCGTTACCCAGAAATACTGACTGCTACCTTGCTGATGGATTGTTGGATTAATGCCAAAGGAAACAACTTCATCGGAATAATTTACCACTCGCATCAAATCAAAATAGACCGTAAATTGTTCAACACGGATCTCATTAATCAACAATACGATGCTGTTATCGTCCAGACCCTCGCCATCGCGTAACAATACTTCCGGCAGGCGCACGCCATAATCAATAAAGAACTGACTACGTAGACGCTCCGCAAGTTGAGCTTTTTCCAGATCTTCACGCCGGCTCTTCGGCACAAGTAATATCAACGGTACGGTCTCTGTAGAGACTTTATCGAGATCGCCAATCAGTCCCAACGACGACCCTTCTTTTTCCTCAATACTGAGCGGCTGCTCGCCTTTGCTGGTTTTAGGTTTGGCGGCGCTACGTTTTGCTTCACGGAATTTAAAATAGAAGAGTACGCTTAAAACCACCGATAAAATAACAAATACCGGCAGCGGGAATCCCGGCAGAGTTCCCATTGAAATGGTCAAAATAGCCGTAACAACCAATACAAATGGGTTGTTCAACAGCTGCGTCATGATATTCCGCCCCATATTATCGCTATCGCCATTTACGCGAGTCACGATAAAACCGGCACTAATCGCAATCAACAATGCGGGGATCTGGGCGACAAGACCATCACCAATGGTCAGCATGGTATAAGTAGACAGAGCGGAGGACAAATCCATACCATGGCGGGTCATCCCCACCGAAATACCGCCAATAAAGTTCACAAAGATAATAATGATGCCGGCAATAGCGTCACCTTTGATAAACTTCATCGCACCGTCAAAGGAACCGTAAAGCTGGCTTTCCCTTTCCAGTACACTTCGCCGTTCGCGCGCGGCATCCGCATCAATAATACCGGCCTTCAAATCGGCATCAATACTCATCTGTTTACCGGGCATACCATCCAGAGAAAATCGGGCCGCGACTTCCGCGACGCGTTCTGAACCTTTGGTAATAACGATAAACTGGACCACGGTGACAATAGAGAAGACAACAAAACCCACCGCCAGGCTATCGCCAATAACGAATTGCCCGAACGTGGCGATAATTTCACCGGCATCGGCTTCAATCAAGATAAGACGGCTGGTACTGATCGATAATGCCAGACGAAAGAGCGTGGTAATTAACAGTACCGCAGGAAACGTTGAAAAACTGAGGATTCTGTCAATGTAGAACGACCCCATAAACACCAATATCGCCAGTACGATATTCAGTGCGATCAGGAAATCAACCAGATAGGTAGGTAATGGAATGACGAACATAGAAATGATCATCACCATTAGTACCAGAATCAGTAATTCAGGTCGTAAACGAGCACTGTTAAGTAGAGAAAGCAGCACTATAGGTATCCTGTTAATATTAAATTAAGACAGCTTTTCAATAGTACGACGCTGTTCTGCCATTTCATGCTTGTAGGCAATATCGGTCATACTACGTAACGCCATTAACAATTCTTCCTGCCAATATTCTTCATAAAAGAGTGAAGAGGGTATGGCTTTACATACTTGATAAAATATCTGCAAAAAGGATGCATGTTCTTTATGACTAAGCAATAACGCATTCAAACCTATAATATCGGCTAACAGCGAATCCACTTCATGTGGCTGTTGCAATAGCGAAAGCATCAGTAGTAGCCACGACGACTCCTCCGCATTAAACGCTTTGGTAAACGAATACGATAACAACGTACTCACAAACAGTAGATCAGCGGAGCGCAACATTTTAAGTTGCGTCAGACGTCGTAAAAGCTGGCCAAACTCCAGACGCGAACAGCTGGCGTCATTCGCGTCAATATCGGTTAATAGCGAACCCTCGATAAAATCCAGTACCACCAGTCGACGTTGATAGCCATAACTGGCTATCCAGTCAGAGTAAATCTCCACTTCATGTGATTCACTCTGGATAAATTGCCGATAGCTGGCGCGCAATAAGCCTGGTTTTAACGATAATGTTTTCCCAAAAAGCCGGGCCTTCAACGCACAATTAATCCCTGCCTTGAGGGTCTTCGGATCGGTTTGCTCTTCAACGTGCTTAAGTAACGACTCCAGCTTTTTCCGCACGATCTCTTCCAGGTCTTTACGACGAAGCAATTCGCGTAACACAAGGACTAAATCACTGGGGTCAGGAAATAAGCTACGCGCCTGACGTAAAAAATCTTCTAACGCGCCGCCATGTACGCTAATTAGCTTTAATATTTGCTTCGCCTTCGGTAAAGCCTCATCCTCCAGCACGCGTTCAAAACTGTTAGATAAATTACTGGATTTTTTTTCATAATCGCGACGGTTACGAAATTGCGCCAGCGCCGCTGACATTTCGTCCGTCGACTGGACAAATTTTTGTACTTCCGCCCCTGGAGACGAATCCTCTGCGGCCTGTTGTATTTCCGCCTGTTGCGCATCAGTATGCTGGGTCGCATCCTGATGAGATGCCTGCCGGGACAATATTCTGGAAAATGAAATACCAGAGGTTGAGCCAGGAATCATTTAATTACCTCCTGACCTCTATCCAGATAAACACGAACCCATTTCTGTAACTTATCGTCCCCACTCCAGGCACCGCTTTGCTTCAGAATATTGTTTACCGATTCGCTGGCATCCGGCGTTAACGGGTCGACAATTTCTTTTGGTTCAATCATGAACACACGAACAACATTACTTTTATTCTTACTGGAATAACGGAACAGGCTACCAATAAGCGGTAATTTGCCTAAAAACGGAATACTTTGGACAGTATCGGTATTTGCATCCCGTGTATAACCACCGACCAGCAAACTTTTTCCGTGCGGAACTCTTGCAATAGTGCTAATTAACGTTCGCCCGACTTCGGGTAACGCATCTACGGAGGTGGTAGTATCGGATTGCGGCGTCTTATCGTTGCCATCTTCAATGTCCAGCGACATTTCTATCTGACCATCTGCGGAAAAACGGGGCAGCACTCGGATCATTGTTCCGTATGTTACATGCTCAAGCGCCACATTACGTTCCCCAATCAGCTTGGTGTAAAACGTTCTGTTGTTATCAAAAATAGCGGGAACATTTTCCTGAGTCAGTAATACCGGGCGCGAAACCACCGTCGCCTGTTTCTTCTCTTCTAACGCATTGACCGCGGCGATGAATCGACTGCCATCGAGGGTACTTATTGAAGACTGGTTTAATGACACGCCAAGTTTGTCCCCAATAGTAATGCTGCCGCTCCATGAAGTGCCCAAACGCTCCAGATCGCTTTTATTAAGATCGACAATCCACAGGGATAATTCTACGTGACGTTTGGCGACATCCAGCGCTTTAACCAGCATTTCGATAAAATGCACCTGCTCAGCCGTTCCCTTTACTAACAAACTGTTGGTATCCGGATAGGCCACGATTTTAATATTGCCCGCCGCGGCATTTTGCTTTAAGGCTTCCTGCAGACTCATGCCACCGGCATAATTTGCTGCTTTACCTTTTTCTCCATTCGCTGAAAATGCTGGCATCGCCGGGGGTTCGCTACTGACAATATTACCTAAGGGTTGCTCTTCTCCCTGCAATAACCTTTCAATGGCCGTAGCAATACCGGGAATAACCATTTTCTGATCGCGCAGATTGTAGGTACGATCGCCCACGAAGGTATTGTTCAGACGCATCACCCCTATTTTCTGGCGTCCCAGCTCAATACCATCGTTTTGCTTGTCCATCATGGTGGCGGCGTTGACCACCATATCAACATAGACGGGTGGCCCTGAAACATAGAATGTTCCTTTACGGTTATCGCCACGTAGCGGGTAATTTTTGTTATATAAACCTGAGCGTTTTAGAAAATTGTTGAACTCACTGAGTGAGACGTTGCGTAAAGAAACCACGGCATTGCGCATTTCACTGGCGTCATAAATATAGATAGCCTGCCCATCGAAATACCAAATCAGCCCCAGTTGTAGGGAAAGCTTCTCCAGTAATGCGTTAGGATCGTGAAACTCAAAGTTGCCCGTAATTTTTTTTCGTGCCGCCATTTTGCTAACAATGACAGGCTCCTTTAGCTGTAGCGCCATGGCATCGAAAAATGTCCGCAGGCTATCGTCTTTCGCAACAAACCCACTTCCCGTTACAGGTATTTTTTCACTAGAATAACCAGGTGCAACCAGAACAAGCGCGGCACATGCCAGCACTCTGGCCAAAAGAATATGTGTCTTCATTTGTCTGCCAATTGAATAATATTTGATAATTTCCGCGGCGAAACGCCGATCAGCTCTTTGATCTCACTAGAAAAATGTGAAGGCGATGAGTAACCATGATTAACGGCTAATTGGGTGATGTTCTCGTGGCCTTCTACACTATTCAGCAGCGATTGCGCCATACGCCAGTTTCGTAATTCACTCTTCGCTTTTCCGCCCAACGCTCTGCTGCACAAACGACGAAAATGGGTATAAGAAACGCCATAGTCTTCTCCCAGCATTCTCATCGTGTTGCCGCTGGTTGACTGAGCGAGTAAATAGCCAACCAACCAGTAACTCTCGCTTTTTCGTAACAGCGCCAGTACCTTATTGAAGGCCGGAGAAGGCGTAATAATTTGCTGCAAAAACCAGTACTCGCAGCGTTTACGATCTTGCCAAATAGCGCGAAACTCAGGACTCAGCAAAACCCATTTATCGGATTCAGCATATGTCGTGTCCACTAATCCTGCGCCATCGATAAATGCCAGTAATTTGCTGAGTACTTCAATTTTTAACGGTCGAAAAACCAGGTCTCCTGATACTGGTGCGACAACGGCCTGCTCGCAAAAAAGCAGCGCGCCTTCCTGAATCAGGCAGTTTTCATTGTGTCGGCTTTCAGAAAATGACATATGCAGCTTTTGCGCGGAACACGTCTGTATAAACCATGCTTCCGGGCTGCGGATTTTCCGCTTCTCTCCTTCTTTAAGTACTTCCTGCGTATTTAGCATAGTTGTCAGCACCAGTTAAAAATCATTTTAATATGTAAACAATACCGGGAGCGAGTGGCAAAATCCTGATGCAATCATTATGAAACTGATGCCACCCGCTAATTAAATTGGCCCACTTGCACAGCGCTTGATAATTTAAAATAGAAAATCAGCTCATAGTGTATAAATTCTGGCTTATTATTCTGCAGCAGCAAAAAATCAAATATTGTCATCGGGATGAAGAATTAATTATTTATATCAGAAGTTTTTTTTGCTAGCATTCCTGAAACGCATTCGCCCCCTTATCACTATTGTCAGATAACGTTCTGACGGTTGTGTAAAAACATTGTGCCTCATTCTTCTGTAGTTGGAGTTAATATGAAAAAATTTTATAGCTGTCTTCCTGTCTTTTTACTGATTGGCTGTGCCCAGGTGCCCCTCCCTTCCTCCGTGAGCAAACCGGTACAGCAACCTGGCGCTCAGAAAGAGCAACTGGCCAACGCAAATAGTATTGATGAGTGTCAGTCTCTTCCGTATGTGCCGTCAGACCTTGCGAAGAATAAATCATTATCAAACCAGAACGCTGATAATTCCGCATCAAAAAATAGCGCAATCAGCTCAAGCATTTTTTGCGAAAAATATAAACAAACCAAAGAACAGGCGCTCACCTTCTTCCAGGAACATCCACAATACATGCGTTCGAAAGAAGATGAAGAGCAACTCATGACCGAATTTAAAAAAGTTTTACTTGAACCCGGAAGTAAGAATTTAAGCATATATCAGACGTTACTTACTGCCCATGAAAGACTGCAAGCCTTATAAGGCCATATCACAGTTGGCTGAACTCATCATGATATAATTAAGACCATATTTTGCATTGCCACTTAATATCAATATAATTATTATAGCTATGGTCACTTTTACGGTTGGCCATTTGTCTCTTACGTTGCATTTATCAATCTGCTTTTTGATACAGCAGCACCTCGCTGCTGCTTTTTTTATTTGCGATAAAGAACTGCCTCCCAGACTCGGGAAAATAGCCGAAACTTATACTGACAAACTATCGTCTCGTATATCGCGGTAAACTGACATCCCCCTCTTGCCCCACATGTTGGCATTCTTACGATACCCTATCCACTTTTCGCGGATAACGTTCTTTTGATCTTACCCAGCAATAGTGGACACGCAACTAAGTGAGTAAACGCTCAAGCAAGAGGTGACTCACATGACAAAACCAGCATCAACCACCAAAAGCTACGCAAGTAGCACACGCCTGAATTTCGTCAGGAACCCCTGAAACTGGCGGAACGCATTGGGGTGGCCGCTGCCACCAGCGAGCTTAACCTGTATAAATCACAGATCTACAGCTGGCGAAACTCAGCTCTCTTCTTCTGAACGTGAGCAGGAGATGTCCGCCGCTTAGGGTTGTGTCCATACTACGCGGGTAGGATCAATCAACCAGTTACGGCAAAAAAGAGAATCATGAATATATTTAGCAAACTCCCTGATGATACGTAATCAGTGAGATTAAAATAATGCAATCGCGATAAACCGAAGTTAATCCCCTGTTTAAAGACAGTGAACGACCTTCTTGTCATGTCTGGATTATACCAGCCTCACTTGTACGCCTTGAAAGCGTACAGATATGTATTATAATTGTACATATTGTTCATAAACAGGAGGATAAAAACCATGCCTCAGATAGCTATAGAATCTAACGAAAGGCTGTCGTTGCGTGTATCGACGGATGCCAAAAAGTTGATAGTCCGCGCTGCGGCAATCCAGCAAACCAACCTGACGGATTTTGTGGTCAGTAACGTACTACCTGTCGCACAGAAGATTGTTGATGCCGCCGAACGGGTATATCTGACGGAACGTGATACTCAAATGATCATGGAAATTTTAGATAACCCGCCAGCGCCGAATGAAAAGCTTCTTGCCGCTGCTTTCGCCCTGCCGGACATGAAGAAATGATGTTTACAGACTGGCATGAGGCCGCGATAGGGAAAACCCACAATCGAATGAATTTTGATTGTGGGGATGCCGATCTGAACCAATTCCTGCAACGCCATGCACGACAAAATCATGAGAAAGGGACAACGAAAACCTATGTTGCGCTTGATAATTCGGATGTTACACGTATCCACGGCTTTTACTCAGTCAGTCCTGCATCACTGATATATGCACAGGTTCCCGGCGCAATCAGCAAAGGATTAGGGAGATACGATGTGCCAGTGTTTCGTCTGGGTCGTTTAGCCGTAGACAAATCTATGCAGGGGCAAGGGCTGGGAGCACAACTTTTGTTATCTGCCGGAAAGCGTTGCATACAGGCGGCTTTGCAGGTCGGTGGCGTAGCCCTGCTTATTGATGCCAAAAATAAACAGGTCTGCGACTGGTACAAAGGATTTGGCGCAGTACCATTAAACGATCAACCCCTTTCCTTGTTGCTGTCGTTTAAAACGCTTTATGCTGCTTTATCTGCATCTGGTAGGTTATGACAACATGAGGCTTTATTGAATAATTCAGAATCGGCCAACGATAAGGATACAGGACTCCCACCGGAGCACTCGTTATACGAGCCTGACGCTGGTCGGCATTGCCAACATTGCCAACAACGTCATCCGGTTCAGCGCTTTGGCCATCGCTTCACCCACCTGCGCGTCATAGTTCCGCAGGCTCAGATGACCGCCCAGCAAGGTTTTGATACGGAACATGACCGTTTCCGCTACTGAACGACGGTGATAGCCCACTTTCTTTTTCCAGACCTCATTGCTGCCGCTCAGATGTTGATTTTAAACTTTTGCTTTGCCATGGGGACCCGATGCTGAAACGACAGTAACGATCAGATCCGCCAATCTCTTGTAAGTTCGATTTATTCAACAAAGCCCCTTCGGGATAGAGCTTCCGCTGAGTGGGAAAGTATGCCTTTGCAATTAATCAGTAAAGTGTTGCGCGAGAAATAGTGCATCTTTCAAGCACATCGTCTACTTTAATTAACCGATTCATAAAATATATATTATCCGTTCATTTCTAGCTTGTAGGTTATTTTAATAACTGCGTATTTTAAACAATAAAAATTAATATCACCCTACTTCTTTGTTATAATACCAGCCTCCAAAATTGTGCTATAGGAACATCATGGAATTAATTCGTTATGCTGACATCAACAGCGATCTCTATCGCCACATTTGGGTCGTTGGTGATATTCATGGATGTTACTCCTTATTGTTAACCAGACTGGCTCAATTACATTTCTCTCCTGATACCGATCTCTTGATCTCCACTGGAGATAACATTGATCGAGGAAAAGAAAACCTTGAAACACTGAGACTGTTAAATACCTCATGGTTTATTTCTGTAGTGGGTAATCATGAAGCTATGGCGCTTGACGCTTTTGAAACACAGGATGGCAATTTCTGGTATGTAAACGGTGGTTACTGGTACGACTCGGTCACCGAAAAAGACAGGCAAGAAGCCACTGAACTATTACTAACTTTTAAGCAGCGTCCTCACATCATAGAGGTTGAAACGTCCTCAAAGAAGTACGTGATTGCCCATGCCGATTATCCAGATGACAGCTACGATTATGGGAAGCAAGTTGATATTGATAGCGTTCTATGGTCACGCGATCGTCTGCTTGGTTCGTTACAGGGGAATATCCATCCAATACGCGGTGCGGATACTTTTATCTTCGGCCATATGATTGTTGACTACACAACAACATTCGCCAATCAAATCTACATTGACACCGGTTCTTTCTGTTCAGGCAATCTGTCTTTTTTTAAAATAAAGTAATCTGGAAATAGAATTATATAATATTAACCCTCCCTGCATTATGGGCAATGACATAGCCTTCAATAAGTACCATTGCCCATTCGTAATAGCGTCTAAATTTCGCGTTTTTCTGCCCATTTCAGCATTAAGATCGCAGGCCAAAAAAACGAAGCCGTAATCAGACGCAGGTAGTTACCCGATCGCCTGAGACGAGTAAAGATCGCACATCTCAAGATACCTATCGGAAGAAAGCGCAATAACCGTGGTGGCGAAATGGATCGGCTTGCCTTCATGCAACACAATCTTGATTACAGTCTCGAGTTTGGAAGCATCCGTTTCCCTCTTAATTTTGTTGGGATTTCTCTTTGTTGCGAGCATGGTCTGAACTAATTGCCTGGCTACTTGCCTTGTTTCGTCAATATTTGGAAAATCGAACACATTTCCAACTTTTACTTTCAAGACAGAACTTGGCTTCCTACCCTCACTGACATTACGATCTGACGAGGCTACTCTTCGCTGGATTACGTAGATTTTTTTCGTCAAACTGGCTTTTACCCCGAAACCAGCAGGAGCTTCTCTGTGGTCATCGAAAACAATGTAGAGTTTTTGAGCTGGGTTAGCTTCGAAAACGATTTTTCCAGAGCGACTGAGTGCAGGCTTAACATTGATACTTAACTTGTTGATAATGAAAGGCTGGCTGAGAGTTGTTTTCAAAGTATCACCCCTGTTGTAGTCCAGGAATGATGAGAATGTAACCTGTCACATTTTAGGCTACAGGTGAGCTACAAATTTATGGGTTTATGTGAGTTTATAAGGGTTTTACCCGTGGCCACATGAGCACTTGAAAGAATAAAAAAACGAGTAAAATCAATATGAATGAGTCATTTGATAAGGACTTCTCCAACCACACCCCGATGATGCAGCAGTATCTCAAGCTGAAAGCCCAGCATCCGGAGATCCTGCTCTTTTATCGTATGGGAGACTTTTACGAGCTGTTTTATGACGACGCAAAGCGTGCGTCGCAGTTGCTCGATATTTCGCTGACCAAACGCGGCGCATCGGCTGGCGAACCTATCCCTATGGCGGGTATCCCGCACCACGCCGTAGAAAACTACCTCGCGAAACTGGTCAATCAGGGCGAATCCGTCGCTATTTGCGAACAGATTGGCGATCCGGCCACCAGCAAAGGTCCCGTTGAACGTAAGGTCGTGCGTATCGTTACGCCTGGCACTATCAGTGATGAAGCCCTGCTACAGGAGCGTCAGGATAACCTGCTGGCGGCTATCTGGCAGGATGGTAAAGGCTACGGTTACGCCACGCTGGATATCAGCTCCGGGCGCTTTCGTCTGAGCGAACCCGCCGACCGTGAAACGATGGCCGCAGAGCTGCAGCGCACCAATCCCGCCGAACTATTGTATGCCGAAGATTTTGCTGAAATGGCGTTAATAGAAGGACGTCGGGGTCTACGCCGTCGCCCGTTGTGGGAGTTTGAGATTGATACCGCCCGCCAGCAGTTAAATCTGCAATTCGGTACGCGGGATCTGGTTGGTTTCGGCGTCGAAAATGCCTCGCGTGGATTATGTGCGGCAGGCTGCCTGTTACAGTACGTAAAAGATACCCAGCGCACCTCCCTGCCGCATATTCGTTCCATTACGATGGAACGCCAGCAGGACAGCATCATTATGGATGCCGCGACCCGCCGCAATCTGGAAATTACCCAGAACCTGGCCGGCGGTGTCGAAAATACCCTCGCCGCGGTGCTTGACTGTACCGTGACGCCAATGGGTAGCCGAATGCTTAAACGCTGGCTGCATATGCCGGTACGAAATACCGACATATTGCGTGAACGCCAGCAGACCATCGGCGCCTTGCAGGACACCGTCAGCGAACTGCAACCGGTGCTGCGTCAGGTCGGCGATCTGGAGCGCATCCTTGCGCGTCTGGCGCTGCGCACCGCGCGTCCGCGCGATCTCGCCCGAATGCGTCACGCCTTCCAGCAACTGCCGGAATTGCACGCTCAGCTTGAAACCGTTGACAGCGCGCCGGTACAGGCGTTGCGTAAAAAAATGGGCGATTTCGCCGAGCTGCGCGACCTCCTGGAACGCGCCATTATTGACGCGCCGCCGGTACTGGTCCGCGACGGCGGCGTTATTGCACCCGGCTACCATGAAGAGCTGGACGAATGGCGCGCGCTGGCGGACGGCGCCACCGATTATCTCGATCGTCTGGAAATTCGCGAACGCGAGCGTACCGGGCTGGATACGCTGAAAGTCGGCTATAACGCGGTACATGGTTATTACATTCAGATTAGCCGTGGTCAAAGCCATCTGGCGCCCATCAATTATGTGCGTCGCCAGACGCTGAAAAATGCCGAACGCTACATTATTCCTGAGCTTAAAGAGTACGAAGATAAAGTTCTGACCTCGAAAGGCAAAGCGCTGGCGCTGGAAAAACAGCTATATGACGAATTGTTTGATCTGCTGTTGCCACATCTGGCCGATTTACAGCAGAGCGCCAACGCGCTGGCGGAACTGGATGTGCTGATTAACCTGGCCGAACGCGCCTGGACGCTGAATTACACCTGCCCAACATTTACCGATAAACCCGGTATCCGTATTACCGAAGGTCGCCACCCGGTGGTTGAACAGGTACTGAATGAGCCGTTTATCGCTAACCCGCTCAATCTGTCGCCGCAGCGCCGGATGTTGATCATTACCGGCCCCAATATGGGCGGTAAAAGTACCTATATGCGGCAAACGGCATTGATCGCCCTGCTGGCCTATATCGGCAGTTACGTTCCGGCGCAAAACGTGGAAATCGGCCCCATCGACCGTATTTTTACCCGCGTCGGCGCAGCGGACGACCTGGCCTCCGGGCGTTCGACCTTTATGGTGGAGATGACCGAAACCGCGAACATTCTGCATAATGCCACGGAAAACAGTCTGGTATTGATGGATGAAATCGGGCGCGGTACCTCCACGTATGACGGGCTGTCGTTGGCCTGGGCCTGCGCGGAGAATCTCGCGAATAAGATTAAAGCGTTAACGCTGTTCGCTACCCACTACTTCGAGCTGACCCAATTACCGGAGAAAATGGAAGGCGTGGCAAACGTCCACCTGGATGCGCTGGAACACGGCGATACTATCGCGTTTATGCACAGCGTGCAGGACGGCGCGGCAAGTAAGAGCTATGGCCTGGCGGTCGCGGCGCTTGCGGGCGTCCCTAAAGAAGTCATCAAACGCGCGCGCCAAAAACTCCGCGAGCTGGAAAGCATCTCGCCCAATGCGGCGGCAACGCAGGTGGACGGCACGCAAATGTCGTTGCTTGCCGCCCCGGAGGAGACATCGCCTGCCGTTGAAGCGCTGGAGAATCTCGATCCGGACTCCCTGACGCCACGCCAGGCGCTGGAGTGGATCTATCGGCTGAAAAGTCTGGTGTAAACGTGTCAGACCCGATAGCGCCGCGCTATCGGGTCTGCGCGCAGGAACAGGCTTTTCAGGCTGTGACTGTTGTTTCGTGTAAATGACGCCAGACTATCCGTCCTCTTTCGCTTTTTAAAATGACCGTCGACCAGCGTACCGTCTCAGCCTGGCCCGGCAGTTGCTGGCGCTCACGATAACGCAGCGCGGCGCCTTCCGGCCACTCCGCCACAAGGTCAATGTGCTCAACCACGATAACCAGCCCCGGGCGACACCCGCGCTGCGCCTGGAAAAAAGCGCCGAGCGCCGGATAATCCAGACAAACACCGCCTGGCGTTATCATCGTAAAATCAACAGCAAAACGCGCTATCAACGCCTCCAGGCTACCCACCCCCTTACTAAGCCAGTTCTCAATCGCCGCATGGGCGTGAATAATTTCTTCTTTATATGGATTCATGATCTTTCCTTTTTCAGGCACAGAAGCGCCTGTCTATTGTTTAGACAGACAGCGTAAATAAGGGGCAGCAGGGTGATACCGGCGGCGGCAATAAAGGTCCAGCGATAAGCAACCTCAAGCGACATAACGCGCTGGAGCGCATTTAATAGCAGCGTCAACAGCGTCGCGCCAAGGAAAAAGCTGATCTGACGATTAAGATTCCATAGCGCGCTGGCGTCAGGCATGTCCCGGCGAGCAATAGTCAGGAAAGCGCCACTCTGCGCGGTACTGCTGCACAAACTGCCGCCAGCGCCCATTAAGGCGAATATCATCATCAGTACACGGTGCGATGTCGCAGGCGTAACGTTAGTTAAAAGCAGTATCCCTGCGGCCTGAAGAAGACAGCCGACGATAATCAGCGGACGCGGCCCAAGCCGATTGAAGTAACGTCCGGTAAGCATAATGGCGACAAATGAAGCGATCGACCAGGGGATCATCAGCGACCCCGCCGCCGCAGGCGATAGCTGCGCGACGTTCTGTAGATAAAACATCCCGACCACGCTGATACCAATGAACATACCCGGCACACACAGATAGACGATCATGGCAAAACGCAGCAGCCTGTCCGTCAACAACGGCAGATGGAGCAATCTTGCTGACGCCATTGTCGTCGACGCGGCGTTCAGCCAACAATAAGCGAGCAATAAAGTGAGAACGGCCACCGGCAGCGTGGCAAAGAATATCCAGCGCCAGCCGCACGTTTCCACCAGCAGCCCACCAATCGCAGGCGAACATGCCGGCGCCAGTAGCGCCACCATCATGACAACCGATGACACGCCAGCGCGTTCATGCGGTTCAAACTGTTGCCAGGTTAACGCCTGACCAACCGGGATCAATAAGCCACCGCCCGCCCCCTGCACAATACGCCAGAAAACAAGGCTGTGTAAGGAATCGGCAAAACCTGCGGCAGCGGCGGCAACGCTAAACAGAATGAGCGAAAATATGATCAGCCGTCGTGCGCCGAGATAACGCGAAAGAAACGCGCTAAACGGAACGATCAGCGTTAATCCTGCGATATAACCGTTACTCACCCATGCCAGCGCCGATATGGACGTATGCAGATCCACGGACATCGCAGGAAAAGCCACGCTGGCAATAAACAGATTAATCAGATCAAGAAAGAAGCCGAGCAGGTAAACCACTGCCACTTTACTGCGGTACGTCATTATGCATCCTCCGTCAGAGGCGCTAATGTAGCCGTCCGGAGAAAGCCAGATAAGTCCGCGCTTCAACGATATACTGTCAAAATAATTTTGACAGTAAAGGAGCTCGCCATGCTCAATTTGCAGCGTATGTCGCTGTTTATCGCCGTGGTAGATAGCGGCAGCTTCACGGCGGCGGCGGCCGCATCGGGCCAAACAAAAGCGGTAGTGAGCTTTAATATTCGGCAGCTTGAAAAAGAGCTTGGCGTAACGTTACTGCTACGTTCCACCCGACGATTGACGCTCACAGACGCCGGCGTCCTCTTTTACCAAAAAGGCGTGAATTTACTCAACGCAGCGAAAAATTTGCAGGATGAAGTGCGTGCCAGCCATAGTGGGCTGGGCGGCGAGTTACGTATTACCACTACGCCCGAGTTTGGCGAACAGGTGATCATTCCGGTACTGGCGCAGTTTAGTCAGCGCCATCCCGATCTCCGTATTCGGCATATGTCCTCATCACATCATGCCGATTTAATTGCCGAGCGCTTTGATGTGGCGATTCGGCTTGGCTCGCTGGCCGACTCCCACTATCGCGCCGCGCTGATATCCCGCTTTACCATTCTGCCGGTCGCCGCGCCGCAGTGGCTCGCCCGCCACCCCGTGTCGTCACTGGAGTCGTTGGCCCAGGCGGAATGGATTATTCATGAGCGATTACCTACGCCGCTACGGTGGACAGTAACGAATAATCATGGCCAACACTCACGCCTGGAGATAAGCAAAGCCGGCAAAATTTCTGTCGACAGCGCGCGCTCGCTGATGGCCTTCGCTCTCGCGGGAAGCGGCGTCGCATTACTGCCGCAATGGTTAGTCAACACCGCACTGGAGGATGGAACGTTAATTCACCTGTTACCCGACTATCATTTTCCCCGTCAGGGCATTTATGCCGTTTATCCGGACGCCCGCCATGTATCGACAAAAGTACGCGCATTTATTGATTTTTTACGTTCGCAATGGGATTGCGGGGAGCACGCCCCATCATTGTAGCCAGCCCGGGAGCATTGCGCTCCCGGACGGATAATACCGTCTTAATCCTTAACTACCAGCTTGTCTTTGATCCCCTGCGCCTGCCAACGCACCCACAGCATAATTGCCGCCAGAACGACAATCGGCAGTAACGGATCGAGCCAACTGCCGCCGGAACCGAACAGCAGGTTAATCAGCGCCACGCCGGTGCCGCCAATCGCCCAGGCAATGGTCGTCGGTACAGACCAAACCACCATCTGCTGTTTGACATCAGAGACGCCCATCATGCGGTTAACCACCCAGAACAGGCTATCGTTGAAGTAGCCGAAGAACAGCGACCCCATCGTTGCGGCCTGAGCGGCAAGCAACATATTGATGCCGGGGATCTGCGCCAGGATCGGCGCGGAAATCGAGGCGGCAGTGATCATCGCCACCGTCCCCGATCCCTGAATCAGGCGTACCAGCGTCGCCACGATAAACGGGATCAGGATCGGCGAGATCGGCAGGTTGGCAACCTGCTCCGCCAGCTGTTGCCCCGCGCCGCTGTCGCGCAGGATCGCGCCCAACGCGCCGCCAGCGCCCGTGACCAGTAAGATAATCCCGGCGCTTTGCAAGCCCTCTTCCAGACGCTCTGCGGTGGTATGTTTATCCATGTGCGGCACCAGCGTATACACCGCCAGCAGAACGCTGATGGCCAACGCGATCACTGGACTTCCCACAAAGTTGATTGCCTGTACCACCGGATGCGTCGCCAGGCCGGACCATCCTTCTACAGTGGCGAGGGTGGAACAGATAGCCTTCAGGAAGATCAGCACGATCGGCACCACAATAGGCAGCAGAGAGAGCGTCAGGCTCGGTAGATCCTTTTGCTCTTTCTCTTTATTGTACTGCTCCAGCGCGGCATTGACTTCATCGGCGTTCAGCGTGCGCGGCACGAAATCAGGGTAGCGTTTATCCAGCCACTGCGCATAGAACACAATGCCGATCACACAGGGCACCGCCAGCGCCATCCCGGTCAATAACATTGCGCCGATGTCGACGTTAAAAATCCCGGCTACCCCCAGCGGGCCTGGCGTCGGAGGTACCGTATGGTGAGTGACCACCAGCCCGCCCGCCAGCGCGACGCCCAGCGTCAGTAGCGAACGTTTACCGCTTTTCGCCAGCGCTTTCGCCACCGGATAAAGAATGACAAAAGCGGAATCGACGAAAATGGGGATGCTGACAATATAACCCGTGATTGCCAGCGCCCACTCTTCACGGCGTTTCCCCAGCCATTTGATAAAGCTCCAGGCGATACGCTCCGCCGCGCCGGAAACCTCCAGCAAGCGCCCCATCATTACGCCGAGACCAATCACCAGGCCAATGCTGCCCAGCGTCGTACCGAATCCGCTGGTGATGACAGAGAGCGTTTTATCAATGCCCATTCCCCCCAACAGACCGGCGATACAGGCCGCCGCCAGCATCGCGATCAGCGCATGAACACGGGTGCGTAACACCAGCCATACCAGCACGAAAACGGCAACGATCAGGCCGATAATTGGGGTCGGTAAACTTGTCATGACCTCCCCTCCATATCATCTTGTCGAAAGCGTTCAATAATGTCATCGAAGCGTTTATCGGCGACAAAACCTAACGCCAGCGCACGCTGGTTATCGATACGTCCCGGCCAGGAGGCGACAATTTTCTCGACGCCTTCGTCGCGCTGATGCGTAACCCGATCGCGCGCCGCCTGGCCGCCCGCCTGACGCAACGTTTCCAGCATCTCGCCCACGGTTACGCTGATCCCCGGTAAGTTGATGCTGCTCGCCTCGCCAGGCGCGGGTAACGTTGCGGCCAGCGACAGGTTATGGATCACCGTCGCCGGGCTGGAAATCCACAGCCGCAAACTTTCCGACACCGGGCAGATGGTCGTCTCGCCCTGCAACGGTTCACGAATAATCGCGCTGACAAAAGAAGAAGCGGCGCGGTTTGGTTTACCCGGGCGAACACAGATCGTCGGCAAACGCAGCGCCAGCCCATCCACATAGCCTTTGCGGGTATAATCGTTGACCAACAGTTCACAGGCGGCCTTCTGCGCGCCATAAGATGAGCGCGGCGTGAGCGCGGTGGTATCGGTGACGCATTCCGGCAGCGTACCGCCATAAACGGCAAGCGAGCTGGAGAAGACAAAACGAATTTTCTGCGGTTGTCGACGACACGCCTCAAGTAACTGGCGGGTAAGATCCAGGTTAACTTTCCATCCCAGATCGAAATCGTCTTCCGCATGACTGCTGACAATCGCAGCGAGATGATAAACAACAGAGGTATTAGCGGTAATCACATTCTCCAGCACGCCCGGCTGGGTTAAGTCAGCTTCCAGGCAGCGTAAACGAGGGGAATCTGATAACCGTGCAGGCATTTTTAAATCAACAAGAAGCAGTTCGTTAAACGCCAGCGATGAGTTTAATAAGGCGCTTGCGAGTTTCTGGCCTAAAAAGCCGCCCCCGCCGGTAATGATAATCTGCATCCGGATGTCCTCTTTATTGTTGTGTAGGGTAGTTCAGGGTTAGCGCCAGGCGTTAAACCAGCCAAGCCCGTCCTGAGTGGTATTCCGTGGTTGGTATTCGCAGCCTATCCAGCCGCGATAACCTACGTCATCGAACAGCCGGAACAGCCACGGGTAGTTGATCTCGCCATCATCCGGTTCATGTCTGTCCGGTAGCGAGGCGATTTGTACATGGGCATAGCGGCCCGCGTACTCGCGAATCAGGTGACTCAAATTGCCATCCACTTTTTGCGCATGGAAAGTGTCGAGCTGGATGAACACATTCGGGCGGTCAACCTCTTCTGCGATGCCCAGCGCCTGATATTGGCTGGAAAAGAGGTAGCCGGGTTTAACGCCAGGACTCAGCGCTTCGATCAAAATACGTTTATCGTGGGCGGCAAACCGGTCGGCGGCATAACGCAAATTATCGATAAACGTGGCGCGATAACGTGCGCCATCAGCGCCATCCGGTACTACGCCCGCCATGATGTGAACCTGCTCACATTCCAGCGCCAGAGCGTATTCCAGAGCCAGATCGATATCGGCGCGCGCGTCGTGTTCGCGCCCCGGTAGCGCGGCACGTCCCCACTCGCCCGCCGCGGCATCGCCCGCCGAAGTATTAAACAGCGCCAGCGTCAGATCATGACGCGATAGCTGGGCTTTAATCTCGCTGGCGGCAAAGCCGTAGGGGAACAGAAACTCAACGGCCTGAAAACCGGCTTCGGCAGCGGCGGCAAAACGCTCGATAAACGGCACTTCGGTAAACATCATCGACAAATTGGCGGCAAAACGCGGCATCGGGTTATCTCCTTAACTGCGCAATTTCTTCGGTGGTTAAATAACGAATCGGGCGTTCGCCAAGGATAAAAATCAGCTTTGCCGTCTCTTCCAGCTCCTCGGTATTATTAGCGGCTTCCTGCAAATTCTCCCCGCACACGACCGGCCCATGATTAGCCAGTAAAAAGGCCTGATGCCGGGCCGCCAGCGCAGCCAAATCGCGGGCAATTCGGTCATCCCCCGGGCGATAGTAGGGAACCAGCGGAATATCCCCCATCCGCATCACCACATAGGGGGTAAACGGGCGAATCACATTTTGCGGGTCCAGTCCTTCGAGACAGGAAAGCGCCGTTGACCAGGTGCTGTGCAGATGAACCACGGCCTTGCAGCAAGGGTTATTGCGATACAACGCCAGATGAAAACGCACCTCTTTAGACGGTTTATCGCCGCTGATCCATTCGCCCTGCGGGTCCACTTTGGATAGCCGCTGCGGGTCGAGATTACCCAGACACGAACCGGTGGGCGTCGCCAGAATATTGCCGTCCGGCAGTAACAGCGAGAGGTTGCCTGCCGAGCCGGTAGCATAGCCGCGCTGGAAAAACGAGGCGGCTATCCTGACCATCTCTTCTCGCAAAGCGTGCTCTTCTTTTGCCAGTATCGTCATACCTGAAACTCCCTTTGAGCGCGGATGAAAAAGGATTCATCGCCAAAATTGCCTGACTTTAGCGCCAGCGAGACTGGCGCATGGAGCGCGTTGACCCACGGCACGCCGGGTGAAATGCACGGTCCGATGTGAAAACCGGTAATACCGAGGCTTTGCGTCACCACGCCCGAGGTTTCGCCGCCCGCCACAATAAACCGGGTGATACCGCCTTCCGCTAAGCGAGCGGCCAGCAGGGAAAAGAGCGCCTCTACCGCATGGCTGGCTTCGGTAGCGCCATATTGCTGCTGGATGGCGGCCAGCGCCTGCGTGGAGGCGGTGGCGCTAATCATTGGCGCCAGTTCGCTGTCCTGACTGAGCACCCACTGCGCCAGCGCTTCAGCGTAGGCCCCGCGCGTCTCGGATGACAGGCAGCGCGCCACGTCAACGTCGCGTGTGGGAGCATGTTGTCGATAGAAGGCCACCTGCTGATTCGTCATTTGCGAACAGGAACCGGAAAGCACCACCGCGCGACCGCTCAGCGGATAGCCTGCGGAACGGGCCTGAGACGCGCCGCGCTTCGCCCACTGACGCGCCAACCCCATTGCCAACCCGGAACCGCCGGTCACTAACGGGGCATCACGCAAAACCTCGCCCTGGATTTCCAGATGCCGCTCATTGAGCGCGTCAAGTACTGCGTAGCGATACCCTTCCTGCTGTAAACGCGACAGCGCCGCACGGGTCGCGGCAACGCCTTCATCAAGCGTCTGAGCCGGAATAACGCCGCAGCGTCCTTGCGCCTGCGCTTCCATCAGACGCGGCAGGTAGCTGTCGGTCATCGGATTGATAGGGTGGTGGCGCATACCGGACTCCGCCAGCAAGTTGTTCATGACAAACAGATAGCCCTGATAGACCGTGCGTCCGTTAACCGGCAGCGCGGGAGAAATCACGGTAAATGAGGTATCCAGCGCCACCATCAGCGCATCGGTGACCGGGCCGATATTGCCTTCGGCGGTACTATCGAAAGTCGAGCAATATTTGAAATAGACTTGCTGGCAGCCCTGTTTTTTCAGCCATACCAGCGCCGCCAGTGATTGTTTTATCGCCTCTTGCGCCGGGCATGAGCGGGTTTTCAGGCTGATAACCACCGCGTCGCATCCTTCCGGTTGCGTCCCGGTTGGGACATCATTGATCTGCACTG
This sequence comes from Salmonella sp. 741265116_PST, assembly GCF_046567715.1. Taxonomy (NCBI): domain Bacteria; kingdom Pseudomonadati; phylum Pseudomonadota; class Gammaproteobacteria; order Enterobacterales; family Enterobacteriaceae; genus Salmonella; species Salmonella sp. 741265116_PST. Next base: position 130,246 of record NZ_JBKFPH010000007.1, read on the forward strand.
TCGGCATCCCGTTTTCGACCAGAAAACTGGCGATGTCGGTCGCGCCGGTAAAATCGTCGGCAATGACGCCAATTTTTAACATGACGGCTCCTCAGGCGTGACGCCAGGCAGAGTAATCCCCGAGAAAATTTTGATCACAGCGCTGTCATCCTCTTTGCCATAACCGGCGTTACTGGCGCTGGTGAACATATTTAACGCCGTAGAGGCCAGCGGTAAGGGGAAGCGCAGCGCTTTCGCCGTGTCGGCAACCAGCCCCAAATCTTTGACAAAAATGTCGACGGCCGAACGCGGGGTATAGTCGCCGTCAACGACATGCTGCATACGGTTTTCGAACATCCAGGAGTTTCCGGCGGCATGGGTCACGACGTCATACATCACGTCCAGAGGAATACCGGCCCGCGCGGCCAGCGCCATCGCTTCGGCCGCCGCCGCAATATGCACGCCAGCCAGCAGTTGATGAATGATTTTGACGGTTGAGCCTGCGCCCGGCGTATCGCTGATGCGATAAACGTTGCTGGCAACGGCGTCCAGCACAGGCTTCAGGCGGGTAAACGCCGCCTCGCTCCCGGAGGCCATCACCGTCATTTCGCCCTGCGCCGCTTTTACCGCGCCGCCGGAAACCGGCGCATCCAGCATGTTAAGATTCAATGCCGTCAACGCCACGGCGATCTCTTGCGCGTCGGCGCTTGAGATCGTGGACGAAACCATCACCGCGCTTCCGGGTTTCATCAGATGGGCGACGCCATCCTCACCGAATAACACCTGTCTGACCTGGGCGGCATTGACGACCAGAATGACTAACGCATCCACGACGCCGGCGAACTCCCTGGCGCTGGCGGCAGCCCCACAAGCCCCTTCAGCGAGAAGATTCGCGCACGCTTGCGGGTTAAGATCGGCCCCCCATGTGGAAAGCCCGGTGCGCAGGCATGAACGCGCAGCGCCCATTCCCATTGAGCCAAGCCCCACAATGCCGACATGAAAATCAGTTCCTGTTGTCATTATCACTCCATGTTAATTTACGTGATATTATGTTTTGTTATGTGAATATAGGCGTTTCTGTAAACAATTGCGGTGAGTTGTTTCACAAAAAATAACAAAATGTGTTATTTTTTGTGAAGGCAATCCTCATAGAACTTCACACGCTGTGACGAGAAATCGCGTAAAATCGCGACAGGACTAAAGAAAGGAGCAGACGTTGATACCTACTGAGCGTCGACAAATCATTCTTGATATGGTGGCGGAGAAAGGCATCGTCAGTATCGCTGAACTGACCGAGCGCATGCATGTATCCCACATGACTATCCGCCGTGATTTACAAAAACTGGAGCAGCAAGGCGCGGTAATCCAGGTCTCTGGCGGCGTGCAATCATCGACTCGCGTGGCGCACGAACCCTCGCATCAGATCAAAACCGAACTGGCGACGCCGCAGAAAGCGGCGATTGGCAAACTGGCCGCCAGCCTGGTACAGCCAGAAAGCTGTATCTACCTTGATGCAGGTACTACCACGCTGGCGATTGCCAGGCAGCTGGTTACGATGAATAAACTTACGGTGGTGACCAATGATTTCGTTATCGCCGATTACCTGATGGACAATAGCGATTGCACAATTATTCACACTGGCGGGGCGGTATGCCGGGAAAACCGGTCGTGCGTCGGTGAAGCCGCGGCGACGCTTTTGCGCGGGCTGATGATTGACCAGGCCTTTATTTCCGCCTCTTCCTGGAACGTGCGCGGTATTTCAACGCCGGCAGAAGATAAAGTCACGGTGAAACGGGCCGTCGCCAGCGCCAGCCGCCAAAAAATTCTGGTGTGCGACGCGACCAAATACGGCCAGGTCGCTACATGGCTGGCGTTACCGCTGGCGGAATTCAACCAAATCGTCACCGATGACGGCCTGCCGGAAAGCGCAATTCGGGCGCTGGCTAAAGTGGATATCTCACTGCTGATGGCCAAAAAATAGCGAGGCGGCGCAAGCCGCTTACGTCATCATCTTGCGTACCAGTTGCGTAAACTGTTCGCGTTCTTCAGCGCTCAGTCGCCCCAAAAACTCATCGTCAACGCGATCCCCCAGTGGTATCGCGGCGGCGAGCAACGTTTGGCCCTGAACGGTGAGATAGACAAAACGCCGACGTTTATCCAGCGGATCGTTTTCTCGCTTCACCAGCCCACGATTTTCCATCCGGCTTAACATCTCCGCCAGCGTCGCTTTAGTGCTGACCGCCGCTTCGGTCAGATCGACCTGTTCAATACCCGGATGTTCAGCAATAACGCGCATCACCGCATATTGAGGTTTGGTGAGCTCCGGTAGTTCATGCTGCCAGCGTGCGGTATGTTGCTGAAAAAGTTGGCGTAACAGATGAAACGCGGTGTTTCGTAACTCCATGAGCGCTCCGGATAAATTAACTTTTTCTATCATAACGACTTATGCACGGTTTTTTAATGACGAATGCTTTAGCTAAACGTGCGCAGGCGTCGGGAGCGATCTTGTCGCAAAGGCCGTGTGGGCGTATTTTGATCAAAATGTTCGTATACGAACGATATTTGAGGTAAGAAATGAGATTGATTGTGGGGATGACCGGTGCGACCGGCGCGCCGCTTGGCGTCGAGCTACTCCAGGCATTGCGGGCGATACCTGATGTTGAAACGCATCTGGTAATGTCAAAGTGGGCGAAAACCACTATTGAACTGGAGACGCCCTACACGCCCGCTGAGGTAGCCGCCCTGGCAGATTATTGTCATAGCCCGGCCGATCAGGCGGCGACCATTTCCTCCGGCTCATTTCGTACCGACGGCATGATTATTATCCCTTGCAGTATGAAAACACTGGCGGGGGTTCGCGCCGGCTATGCCGAGGGGCTGGTGGGACGCGCTGCCGATGTCGTGTTGAAAGAGGGTCGCAAGCTGGTGCTTGTGCCGCGGGAAATGCCGCTCAGCACGATTCATCTGGAAAACATGCTAGCGCTTTCTCGTATGGGGGTGGCGATAGTGCCGCCCATGCCCGCGTTCTACAACCTGCCGCAAACCGTTGACGATATTATCCAGCACATCGTAGCGCGCGTTCTCGACCAGTTTGGTCTGGAGCATACGCGCGCGCGTCGCTGGCAAGGACTGCGACAGGCAGCAAATTTTTCACAGGAGAATGGATAATGGCATTTGATGATTTGCGCAGTTTTTTACATGCGCTGGATCAGCAGGGACAACTGCTGAAAATCAGCGAGGAAGTGAATGCGGAGCCGGATCTCGCCGCCGCTGCCAACGCAACGGGACGCATCGGCGATGGCGCGCCCGCGCTGTGGTTTGACAATATTCGTGGTTTTACCGACGCCCGCGTGGCGATGAATACCATCGGTTCCTGGCAGAACCATGCCATCTCACTGGGTTTGCCGCCTAACACGCCGGTTAAAAAACAGATCGATGAATTTATTCGCCGCTGGGACAATTTTCCGGTAGCGCCGGAACGACGGGCGAATCCGGGCTGGGCGGAAAATACCGTCGACGGCGACGCAATCAACCTGTTTGATATCCTGCCGCTGTTTCGTCTGAACGACGGCGACGGCGGATTCTATCTGGATAAAGCCTGTGTGGTATCACGCGATCCGCTCGATCCCGATAACTTCGGCAAGCAGAATGTCGGCATCTACCGCATGGAAGTTAAAGGCAAGCGTAAGCTGGGTCTGCAACCAGTGCCGATGCATGATATCGCATTGCACCTGCACAAAGCCGAAGAGCGCGGGGAAGATCTGCCGATTGCGATCACGCTGGGTAACGATCCGATCATTACCCTGATGGGCGCAACGCCGCTGAAATACGATCAGTCAGAGTATGAAATGGCAGGCGCGCTGCGTGAAAGCCCCTATCCTATCGCCACCGCGCCGCTGACCGGTTTTGATGTACCGTGGGGATCTGAAGTCATTCTTGAAGGGGTCATCGAAAGCCGTAAACGTGAAATTGAAGGACCGTTCGGCGAATTTACCGGCCACTATTCCGGCGGTCGCAACATGACCGTGGTGCGTATCGATAAGGTCTCTTACCGCAGCAAACCCATTTTTGAATCGCTCTATTTAGGTATGCCGTGGACGGAAATCGACTACCTGATGGGGCCGGCGACCTGCGTACCACTGTATCAACAGTTGAAAGCCGAATTTCCGGAAGTGCAGGCGGTAAACGCCATGTACACCCACGGCCTGCTGGCCATCATCTCGACCAAAAAACGCTACGGCGGCTTTGCCCGTGCGGTGGGCCTGCGAGCGATGACGACGCCGCACGGTCTGGGATATGTGAAGATGGTGATCATGGTCGATGAAGATGTCGATCCATTCAATCTGCCACAGGTGATGTGGGCGTTGTCGTCGAAAGTGAATCCGGCAGGCGATCTGGTACAGCTACCGAATATGTCCGTCCTGGAGCTGGACCCAGGCTCAAGCCCGGCGGGGATTACCGACAAGCTGATCATTGACGCCACCACGCCGGTTGCGCCAGATAACCGTGGTCACTATAGCCAGCCGGTTGTTGATTTACCGGAAACTAAAGCCTGGGCTGAAAAGCTGACCGCCATGCTGGCCAACCGTAAATAAGGAGTAACCGATGATTTGTCCACGCTGTGCCGATGCACATATTGAACTCATGGCGACTTCGCCGGTAAAAGGAGTCTGGACGGTATATCAGTGTCAGCATTGTCTGTATACCTGGCGCGATACCGAACCGTTACGCCGTACCAGCCGCGAACACTATCCACAAGCGTTTCGCATGACGCAAAAAGATATTGATGACGCGCCAATGGTGCCGAGTATCCCGCCGCTGCTGGCAGAAGACAAACGGTAAAAAAAAGGCCAGTCTGTCGACTGGCTTTTTTTTGACAAGAGTACTTACTCGCGGAACAGCGCTTCGATATTCAGCCCCTGCGTCTGCAGAATTTCGCGCAGACGGCGCAGGCCTTCAACCTGAATCTGACGAACACGTTCACGCGTAAGACCGATTTCACGGCCTACATCTTCCAGTGTCGCAGCTTCATATCCCAGCAGACCGAAACGGCGCGCCAGCACTTCACGCTGTTTGGCGTTCAGTTCGAACAACCATTTGACGATGCTCTGTTTCATATCGTCATCTTGCGTGGTGTCTTCCGGACCGTTCTCTTTTTCATCGGCCAGGATGTCCAGCAACGCTTTTTCGGAATCACCGCCCAGCGGGGTGTCTACCGAGGTAATGCGCTCGTTGAGACGAAGCATACGGCTGACGTCATCAACCGGTTTATCCAGTTGCTCTGCAATTTCTTCCGCACTCGGTTCGTGGTCCAGTTTATGCGACAACTCACGTGCGGTGCGCAGGTAGACGTTCAGCTCTTTAACAATGTGAATCGGCAAGCGAATCGTACGGGTTTGGTTCATAATCGCCCGTTCGATTGTCTGGCGAATCCACCAGGTTGCGTATGTTGAGAAGCGGAACCCGCGTTCCGGGTCAAACTTCTCGACTGCACGGATAAGCCCCAGGTTGCCCTCTTCAATCAGGTCCAGCAACGCCAGTCCACGATTGCCATAACGGCGGGCAATTTTTACCACCAGACGCAGGTTACTCTCAATCATGCGACGGCGAGAAGCGACATCCCCACGCAGTGCGCGACGCGCAAAATAGACTTCTTCTTCGGCTGTTAACAGTGGTGAATACCCAATCTCACCAAGGTAAAGCTGAGTCGCGTCCAACACACGCTGTGTGGCCCCTTGCGATAACAGCTCTTCTTCAGCCAGGTCGTTATCACTGGGTTCCTCTTCACTCAAGGCTTTTTCGTCAAAAGCCTCTACTCCGTTCTCATCAAATTCCGCGTCTTCATTTAAATCATGAACTTTCAGCGTATTCTGACTCATAAGGTGGCTCCTACCCGTGATCCCTTGACGGAACTAGCAAGTCAAAGCCTGGTTCCGCCGCTTTATCGCTGCGGTAAATAACGCAGCGGGTTTACGGATTTCCCCTTGTAACGAATTTCAAAATGCAAGCGTGTAGAGCTGGTGCCGGTGCTACCCATAGTAGCGATTTTTTGCCCCGCCTTAACTTCCTGTTGTTCCCGGACCAGCATCGTATCATTATGGGCGTAGGCACTCAGGTAATCATCGTTATGTTTGATGATAATAAGATTACCGTAACCACGCAGCGCGTTACCGGCATATACGACGCGCCCATTAGCGGTTGCGACGATAGCCTGTCCCTTACTGCCTGCAATGTCGATCCCTTTATTGCCCCCTTCGGAAGCGCCAAAGTTTTCGATCACTTTGCCATCCGTCGGCCAGCGCCATGCGGAAATCGGCGCGCTGGTTGACGTACTGCTTGCATTTGGTTCGGTCGTGCTTACCGTTGGTGCCGTTACAGGCGCTGTGACAACCGTCCCAGCAGGCTTGTTATTTGGCAACATTTTGTTAGCACTTTGTTCACCTGAGCCCTCAGAATACGTAATTGTTGGTTGAGACGCAACTGCAACGGTGGAATTTTGTGCAGGCCTGGTCACAACTCCTTGCTGTGCTGCATCCGCCTGGGTGATCGCATTTCCGCCAGTAATTGGCGTACCGGATGCGTTACCAACTTGCAAAGTTTGCCCTACATTCAGGCTATACGGGGCAGAAATACTGTTTCTCTGGGCCAGATCGCGGAAATCGTTCCCGGTAATCCAGGCGATGTAAAAAAGCGTATCACCCTTTTTCACGGTGTAAGTACTGCCACCCGCATAACTACCTTTCGGAATATTCCCATACTGGCGATTGTATACAATTCGCCCATTTTCCATCTGCACGGGCTGTTCCGCGACCGGTTGAGTTTGCATGGGCTGCGTTACAGGACGCTGAACGGGTTGAATTTGCGGCGCTTGTTGCGGCGTTTGTTGCGTCGTCGTGCCCATTTTTGGCGGCGGTGTGATCAACATCCCGGAATTGGTATTTGATGACGAACCACTGTCCACAGACGTGACCGGCGCCGGAGGGTTTGACGAACTGGTACAACCTGCCAGCCATAGTGAAACCAGTGATAGTGCCGCAATGCGACTAACGGTGAATTTTGGGCTTCCCGCGCTCATTTATCCCCCAGGAAAAAATTTGGTTAACAACCAGTGACGTAAGAACCGTGCAACGCATTAAGTGAACACGGGAAAATGTGTTCACGATACGCTTAACCCACCGGGAATAACCAGGAAAACTCCAGGTATTCGTTTCGGCTTCATCAGGCGTAATAGTGGGTGTTTGCAGGGCAAACTAGGCCAGCTCTCCCTTGACTAACGGGACGAAGCGAACGGCCTCCACGGTATCGATAATAAATTCGCCGCCCCGGCGACGCACGCGTTTCAAAAACTGCTGCTCATCGCCCACGGGCAGAACAAGAATGCCGCCTTCATCCAACTGTGCCATGAGCGCGGTAGGAATTTCCGGCGGCGCGGCCGTCACAATGATAGCGTCAAACGGCGCACGCGCCTGCCAGCCTTGCCAGCCATCGCCATGACGGGTAGAAACATTATGTAAATCGAGCTGCTTCAGGCGGCGGCGCGCCTGCCATTGCAGCCCCTTAATCCGCTCAACGGAGCAAACGTGATGCACCAGATGCGCCAGAATCGCCGTCTGATAGCCGGAACCGGTGCCAATTTCCAGCACCCTGGATTGCGGCGTCAGTTCGAGCAGTTCCGTCATTCGCGCCACCATATAGGGCTGCGAAATCGTCTGACCCTGGCCTATCGGCAAAGCGATATTTTCCCAGGCCTTATGTTCAAACGCTTCATCAATAAATTTCTCGCGCGGCACTGCGGCAAGCGCATTAAGCACCAGCTCATCTCTGATGCCCTGCGCGCGCAATTGTTCAAGAAGAGCCTGTACACGTCCACTTACCATTGCGTGCCAACTCCCACGCTGTCTAACCAGTCTGAAACCACATCATGCGCGCTGTGCGCGGTTAAATCCACATGCAACGGCGTGACGGAGACGTAGCCTTCATCCACCGCCGCGAAATCGGTATCCGGCCCGGCATCGTATTTATCGCCCGGCGGGCCAATCCAGTACAATGTATTACCGCGCGGATCTTCCTGCGGGATCACTTTATCCGCTGGATGGCGGCTACCGCAGCGAGTCACGCGGATGCCTTTAACCTGCGCTAACGGTAGATCCGGGACATTCACGTTGAGAATACGCCCGGTACGCAACGGCTCCCGGCTTAACCCTCGCAAAAGCGCGCAAGTCACGGCTGCAGCCGTATCATAATGCTGATAGCCGTTAAGGGAGACCGCTAATGCCGGAAAGCCGAGATGACGACCTTCCATCGCCGCGGCGACAGTACCGGAATAGATCACATCATCGCCCAGATTCGGACCCGCGTTAATACCGGAAACGACAATATCCGGACGCGGACGCATTAAGGCATTAACGCCCAGATAGACGCAATCGGTCGGCGTCCCCATCTGTACGGCGATATCGCCATTATCAAAGGTAAAAGTACGAAGCGAAGATTCCAGCGTGAGGGAATTAGACGCGCCGCTGCGGTTACGATCCGGGGCTACGACCTGTACATCAGCAAACTCACGCAGCGCTTTCGCCAGCGTTTGTATACCGGGCGCGTGAACCCCGTCATCGTTACTCAGCAATATGCGCATAATCACCCATTGTGTTGATCAGTTCCCTTACTACGCTGGTGGCAAAACTGCCTGCGGGCAGCCAGAAACGTAACTCGACGGTCACGTCATCCCACCAGTTCCAGCTTAATTGTTGCGGATAAAGCAGCATCGCTCTGCGCGACGCCTCTACTTTTTCGCGCAGCAACAGCGATTGCAACACCGTTTCCTGGGCAATGGCATCTTGCTCAAACGCCAGCGCCGCACGCTGTGTTCCCCACTCTCCGCTGCCCGGCAACGACGCTGTAATCATCAGCTCTTTTTCGTCTACCCGGCGCTGCAATTCAGGCAGTTCTTCAGATGTCGCGACGAACCAGCTTCCACGCCCCGCTAATTGTAGCGCATCGCCGTCAACAACTTGATTAAAGTCTGGTTTCTTCAGCCGCTGGTGAACAATTTGATTAAACAACGCGCTACGTGCCGCCGACAACCAAAAACTGCGTTTATTGCGATCGCGCACCGGCGCGTTACTTTGCGCCCAGCGCAGCGCGCCCTGCAAGTTGCTGCCGCCAATGCCGAATCGCTGTGCGCCAAAATAGTTCGGCACGCCGCCATCGCGAATCGCCTGCAATCGTGTTTCGACATCGCGGCGATCGCTTATTTCACGCAACACCAGCGTAAAGGCATTGCCTTTCAGCGCGCCTAAACGCAGCTTACGCTTGTGACGCGCGTATTCCAGCACTTTACAACCTTCCAACTGAAAGGCGCTGAAATCGGGCATCTCTTTCCCCGGCACGCGCGCGCACAGCCACTGCTCGGTAACGGCGTGTTTATCTTTTTGCCCGGCAAAGCTCACTTCGCGAGCGTGAATTTTCAGGAATTTCGCCAGCGCGTCAGCGACAAAACGGGTATTGCAACCGTTTTTCAAAATACGCAGCAGAATGTGCTCACCTTCACCATCTGGCGTAAAACCTAAATCTTCAACCACCACAAAATCTTCCGGATTCGCTTTCAGCAAGCCGCTACCTTGTGGTTTTCCGTGCAGCCAGGTGAGATTGTCAAACTCTGTCATTTCGCCGCCTTCATCAGCAACGCGACCGCTTCGCAGGCAATGCCTTCTCCGCGTCCGGTAAATCCGAGCTTTTCCGTCGTCGTCGCCTTCACGTTAACGTCATCCATATGGCAGCCGAGATCTTCGGCGATAAAGACGCGCATTTGCGGAATATGCGGCAGCATTTTCGGCGCCTGCGCAATAATGGTGACATCCACATTGCCGAGGGTGTACCCCTTCGCCTGAATACGACGCCAGGCTTCACGCAGCAGTTCGCGGCTATCCGCTCCCTTAAATGCCGGATCGGTATCCGGGAAGAGCTTGCCGATATCGCCAAGCGCCGCCGCGCCCAGCAGCGCATCGGTCAGCGCATGTAACGCCACATCGCCATCGGAATGCGCCAATAGCCCTTTTTCATAAGGGATACGCACGCCGCCAATAATAATCGGCCCTTCTCCGCCAAACGCGTGTACGTCAAAACCGTGTCCAATTCGCATTATGCTTTCTCCTGGTGGATGGTTCGGGTCAGATAAAATTCCGCCAGCGCCAGATCTTCCGGACGGGTGACCTTGATGTTATCCGCGCGACCTTCTACCAGCGCCGGATGAAAACCACAATACTCCAGCGCTGACGCTTCGTCGGTGATGGTCGCGCCTTCATTCAGCGCACGCGTCAGACAATCGTGCAAGAGTTCGCGGGGGAAAAACTGCGGGGTGAGCGCGTGCCATAAATCGGCGCGCTCTACGGTATGGGCAATAGCGTTTTTCCCTGGTTCGCCGCGTTTCATGGTGTCGCGCACCGGACTGGCGAGGATACCGCCGACCCGGCTGTTTTCGCTGATGGTCAGCAACCGCGCAAGGTCATCCTGATGCAAACAGGGTCTTGCCGCGTCGTGCACCAGCACCCACTGCGCCTTTGCAACGGCCTGTAACCCGGCCAAAACGGAATCAGCGCGTTCGTTGCCGCCATCCACAACGGTGATTTGCGGATGATTCGCCAGCGGAAGTTGGGCAAAGCGATGATCGCCAGGGCTGATAGCAATAACAACACGTGTCACCCGAGGATGCGCCAGCAGCGCATGAACTGAGTGCTCCAGAATGGTTTTATTACCGATTGAGAGATACTGCTTAGGACATTCTGTTTGCATTCGGCGGCCAAATCCGGCCGCCGGCACCACGGCGCAAACGTCCAATAAAGTGGCTGCCATGTTAAATCCCTGGATGGTTTATCGATGAGTTTGCCCCGCCGTTGCCGCGCGTTTTGAGGCGTCAGGCACCAGACGATAGAAGGTTTCGCCAGGTTTCGTCATGCTAAGTTCATTGCGCGCGCGCTCCTCTATCGCTTCCTGGCCGCCATTGAGATCGTCAATTTCGGCAAAAAGCTGATCGTTACGCGCTTTAAGTTTGGCGTTTGTCGCCTGCTGCGCGACCACATCATCGTTGACGCGGCTATAGTCATGTATGCCGTTCTTACCGAACCACAGCGAGTACTGTAGCCAGACCAGTAAAGCCAGCAACAGCAGCGTTAGTTTACCCATCCTGCCCCCTGAAAAACGGCATCATCATCCCATAACGTCCTCTGTGACGCCACATTCAGGACGGGATTGCCGCGACAACGCCGGCAAATGTACCACATTTGCCGGATGTTACGTATACCCGAGTAAGGAGAACATAATCTCATTGTTGGTTACGGTTTGAATTATGACCGGAGGCGCAGTGATAACCCACCTACCCTAGTAGCCATATAAATAACACGCCGAACAGCGCACCTACCGCCAGTAGAGTAAACATAATGCTAAAAAGTATTTTGCCCTTTACCAGCAGATGCAACGCAATACCGATAATCACCGATACCGGCATTAACGCGAGGAAAAAGGGCCAGGTATAGAGGAAAAAAAACAGCGTGTTAGGGCCATAAAGCAGAAAAGGGATCCCCAACGCCAGCAGCCATGACACAAAGCCGACCACCGCCCCCGGAAATGCACTGGTGGCGTCATCGTCGACCATGAAGGCGTCTGACCTTGTGAAAGTAATGTTATGGCTATTACGCATATTAAATCCTGTAACCTTGACCATACCGGGCATACAAGCCCGGTGGTGTCTCAGGATCTGATAATATCGCGCCGTCTCAGCAGGTCTAATAATTGGGAAACCAAATTTGTTACTAATTGTTCACCATTAAGATGAACCTGGGGCGAGTCAGGCGCTTCGTAAATGGCATCGATACCGGTAAAGTTACGCAACTCGCCCACGCGCGCTTTTTTATACAACCCTTTAGGATCGCGCTGTTCACAGATAGCCAGCGGCGTATTGACATAAATCTCGATAAAACGATCGTGGCCGACGCGCTCTTTTACCCGTTGCCGCTCGGCGCGGTGCGGAGAAATAAATGCCGTCAAAACAATCAGACCGGCGTCCGCCATCAGACTGGCCACTTCGCCTACCCGCCGGATATTTTCCTGGCGATCGGCATCGCTAAAGCCTAAATCACGGCACAAACCGTGGCGCACATTATCGCCATCCAACAGGTAGGTACTGACGCCACGCTGATGTAACGCCTCTTCCAGCGCGCCGGCCACCGTTGATTTTCCCGAACCGGAGAGTCCGGTAAACCACAGCACCACGCCACGGTGACCGTGGAGCTGTTCACGGGCGGCGACAGTAACGGGATGAGAGTGCCAGACCACGTTCTCATCATGCAGCGCCATGTTTATCTCCCAGCAAATCGCGGGCGTCCCAGTGCGGAAAATGACGGCGTACCAGCGCATTCAGCTCCAGCTCAAACGCACTGTATTCCACGGGCGGCGTCGCTCCGCGTTCGTCCAGTACCCGCACCATGCCAGCGCCGACGGTGACGTTAGAAAGTCGGTCGATAAAAATCAGCCCGCCCGTCACCGGATTTTGCTGATAAATATCCAGCGCGAGCGGCTCATCGAATGTCATCTCCACCAGACCAATACCGTTTAACGGCAGGCTCTCGACGTCTCGTTGGGTCAGATTGTTGATATCAATCTGATAGCGAATAGCCTCGATACGCGCGCGGGTTTTCTTACCCGCAAGTTTAACGTCGTAGCTTTGGCCCGGCGCCAGCGGCTGTTCCGCCATCCATACCACATCGATCGCGGCGTGCCGTGCAGGTACCAGCGTCTCGTTTGCCGCCAGCAGCAGATCACCGCGGCTAATATCAATGTCGTCGTTGAGTACCAGGGTAATGGCTTCGCCCGCACAGGCTTCTTCTTTATCGCCATCAAAAGTGACGATACGCGCCACGCTGGATTCCACGCCGGACGGCAGCACTTTAATGCGCTCTCCGACTTTGACGCTACCAGACGCCAGAGTGCCGGCATACCCCCGAAAATCAAGATTCGGGCGATTGACGTATTGTACCGGAAAGCGCATCGGCTGCCGGTCTACCGCACGCTGTATGTCTACCGTTTCCAGGACTTCCAGCAGCGTCGGACCGCTGTACCAGCGCATGTTCGCGCTCTGCGCGGCGACATTATCCCCTTCCAGCGCCGAAAGCGGGACAAAGCGAATGTCCAGATCGCCCGGCAACTGTTCAGCAAAGGTCAGGTAATCTTCGCGAATACGGGCGAAGGTCTCTTCGCGGTAGTCAACGAGATCCATTTTGTTGATTGCCACCACCAGGTGTTTGATCCCCAACAGAGTGGAGATAAAGCTATGGCGACGCGTCTGATCCAGCACGCCTTTACGCGCGTCGATCAATAGGATCGCCAGATCGCAGGTGGACGCTCCGGTCGCCATATTACGGGTATATTGTTCATGGCCCGGCGTGTCGGCGATAATAAATTTTCGTTTTTCAGTGGAGAAATAGCGGTACGCGACGTCAATAGTAATGCCCTGCTCACGCTCGGCCTGCAGCCCATCTACCAGCAGCGCCAGATCGAGTTTTTCTCCCTGCGTGCCATGACGTTTACTGTCATTATGCAGAGAAGAGAGCTGATCTTCATAAATTTGCAGGGTATCGTGCAGCAAACGACCTATCAGCGTACTTTTACCGTCATCAACGCTGCCACAGGTTAAAAAACGCAGCAGGCTTTTGTGTTGTTGGGCCATCATCCAGGCTTCGACGCCGCCTTCATTGGCGATTTGTTGTGCAAGTATGGTGTTCATGGCGGCTCCTTAGAAATACCCCTGACGTTTTTTAAGCTCCATCGACCCCGCCTGATCGCGGTCAATCATCCTCCCCTGGCGCTCGCTGGTGGTAGAAACCAGCATCTCTTCGATAATTTCCGGCAGCGTTTGCGCGTGGGATTCCACCGCCCCGGTGAGCGGCCAACAGCCAAGTGTACGGAAGCGCACCATCCTTTTTTTGATGACTTCGCCAGGCTGGAGATCGATACGATCGTCATCCACCATTATCAACATGCCGTCACGTTCCAGAACCGGGCGTTCAGCAGCCAGGTACAGCGGCACGATGTCGATGTTTTCCAGCCAGATGTATTGCCAGATATCCTGCTCTGTCCAGTTGGAGAGTGGGAAGACGCGTATACTTTCGCCTTTATTAATCTGACCGTTATAGTTACGCCACAACTCTGGCCGCTGATTTTTCGGGTCCCAGCGATGGAAACGGTCACGAAAGGAGTAAATACGTTCTTTCGCGCGGGATTTTTCCTCATCGCGCCGTGCGCCGCCGAACGCGGCATCAAAACCGTACTTATTCAGCGCCTGCTTTAACCCTTCGGTTTTCATAATATCGGTGTGTTTAGCGCTACCGTGAACGAACGGATTGATGCCCATCGCCACGCCTTCCGGATTTTTATGTACCAGCAATTCGCAGCCGTATGCGTTGGCGGTACGATCGCGAAAGGCGTACATCTCACGGAATTTCCAACCGGTATCAACGTGCAATAGCGGGAACGGTAACGTACCCGGATAAAACGCCTTACGTGCCAGATGCAGCATGACGCTGGAGTCTTTACCAATGGAGTACAGCATGACCGGATTAGCGAATTCCGCTGCCACTTCACGGATAATGTGGATACTTTCCGCCTCCAGTTGCCGCAGGTGGGTGAGTCGTTTTTGATCCATAACCGTTCCTTTGCAATACCGTTTTTTGCTAAACATTTCGATTACACGACTATAGGGAGCGCAGGAGAGTGAATGAAATGACGAATTGGAATGAGTAGTTCCTCAAAGGAATAACGCGGCCCAAAAACCAATATCAAAAAATGCTTAACGTACCGGATTGCCAGCATTTAGGAGCAAATGAAATTGTATTAACACGATCGCGGTTTCATACTAGCCACGTAAAATTTTGTTCTGTATTTAAGGACTCATTATGTTTTCCGCAACGCGCCGCTTTGCCGTCATTCTGGCGCTCGGCGTAGGCTTTATCCTTCCTGCACAAGCAGCATCACCAGGGCCTGGTGAAATAGCGAATACTCAGGCGCGACATATCGCCACCTTTTTTCCCGGGAGAATGACGGGCTCCCCCGCCGAGATGTTATCTGCCGATTATTTACGCCAACAATTTACCCAGATGGGATACCAAAGCGATATTCGAACGTTTAATAGCCGATTTATTTATACCACGAAGGATAATCGCAAAAACTGGCATAACGTGACGGGCAGCACGGTCATCGCTGCCCATGAAGGGCGCGTGCCGCAACAGATCATCATTATGGCGCATCTGGATACGTACGCTCCGCAGAGCGACGCTGATGTTGATGCCAATCTGGGCGGTTTAACGTTACAGGGAATGGATGATAATGCCGCGGGATTAGGCGTTATGCTGGAACTGGCGGCGCGTCTGAAAGATATACCGACCCATTATGGGATTCGTTTTATCGCCACCAGCGGGGAAGAAGAGGGAAAGCTAGGCGCAGAAAATTTACTCAAACGAATGAGTGACGCTGAGAAGAAAAATACGCTGCTTGTCATTAATCTCGATAACCTGATTGTTGGCGACAAGCTCTATTTTAATAGCGGGAAAAATACGCCTGAAGCGGTGCGTACACTGACCCGCGATCGGGCATTAGCGATTGCGCGCCGTTATGGTATCGCCGCCAACACCAATCCGGGACGCAATCCATCCTACCCCAAAGGAACGGGTTGCTGTAACGATGCGGAGGTTTTCGATAAAGCGGGAATATCGGTGCTTTCTGTTGAGGCGACGAACTGGAATCTGGGTAAAAAAGACGGATACCAGCAACGCGTGAAAAATGCCTCCTTCCCGAACGGCAATAGCTGGCACGACGTACGGCTTGATAATCAACAGCATATTGACAAGGCGCTGCCAGGGCGGATTGAGCGCCGTAGCCGCGATGTAGTGCGGATAATGCTGCCGTTGGTAAAAGAGCTGGCGAAGGCGGAAAAAACGTCCTGATATGCTGGGGAAACGTGTTTATCCCCGCTGGCGCGGGGAACACTAGGGAACCTGGCTAAAGTGTCTGAAGGCTACCGGTTTATCCCCGCTGGCGCGGGGAACACATAATTTTCGTAAGAATTGCCAGAATATGACACGGTTTATCCCCGCTGGCGCGGGGAACACAGCGTTACGCCGAGTTCGATCAGACTGGTTTCCGGTTTATCCCCGCTGGCGCGGGGAACACTGTGTCACCAGCGCATCGTAGGCGCGGATCACCGGTTTATCCCCGCTGGCGCGGGGAACACACATAATTGCATCCCCGGAACCTGTAGTATTACGGTTTATCCCCGCTGGCGCGGGGAACACTACTGATAGACTCGCGGACTTGATCAAGCTGGCGGTTTATCCCCGCTGGCGCGGGGAACACGGCTTCCTCTAGCGTTGTAACACTACAGCCAACGGTTTATCCCCGCTGGCGCGGGGAACACACCAGGTTAACCGGACTAAAGTTATTGCTGCTCGGTTTATCCCCGCTGGCGCGGGGAACACGGCAGGCGGGACAGGATATAAAAGACAATTTCCGGTTTATCCCCGCTGGCGCGGGGAACACTTCGTAAATGTTGCCCTTCAAATCTGATACACCGGTTTATCCCCGCTGGCGCGGGGAACACACGCTGCGCGATCTGCATAGCAACGCGGAACGCGGTTTATCCCCGCTGGCGCGGGGAACACTTCTCGGCGCGGCGCAATATCCCGGCGCACGCCGGTTTATCCCCGCTGGCGCGGGGAACACCTTTTTAATTTTGTATTCAGTAGTGCGCACCCCGGTTTATCCCCGCTGGCGCGGGGAACACGCGGTTTTCCATCTTCTTGACTTCTACAACGGCGGTTTATCCCCGCTGGCGCGGGGAACACCTGTCGTACCGGTAGGCCTCGTTGCGCCAGCGCGGTTTATCCCCGCTGGCGCGGGGAACACGGACGGCTTCACTGTTGGCACTGACATTTCTCCGGTTTATCCCCGCTGGCGCGGGGAACACGGAAATGCGGGTTTCGTGTCGTCTTGGATTTGCGGTTTATCCCCGCTGGCGCGGGGAACACGAGGGAGCAATGGGCGTGCCAGTCCAGATCGCGGGTTTATCCCCGCTGGCGCGGGGAACACATACTTAGAAGAGTTATGGGCATAAATGCGTACGGTTTATCCCCGCTGGCGCGGGGAACACGTCAAACATATATAAAGCGTTTCGATATAGTTCGGTTTATCCCCGCTGGCGCGGGGAACACGATACCTCCTGATAAATCATTTGTGGGTAATACGGTTTATCCCCGCTGGCGCGGGGAACACGAAATGATGGTGTAATTTTCAACGGTACAATAAGGTTTATCCCCGCTGGCGCGGGGAACACCATAACAAACCCCGGTACTGTTGCACCTGCAACGGTTTATCCCCGCTGGCGCGGGGAACACCCTATTAATGAGGTTTTAGATAAATGTAAAAGCGGTTTATCCCCGCTGGCGCGGGGAACACACCGGACAAATCTTTTTCTTCCTGTTCCTGTTCGGTTTATCCCCGCTGGCGCGGGGAACACCATAATTTCATTATATACTGTCTCTTCTGATACGGTTTATCCCCGCTGGCGCGGGGAACACTCTAAATCTACCCAATTGAATTTAAATACTTTTTTAGCGCACAAAAAACCCACCAACTTTTCCTAATTTTTAAAGATCTCTAACTTATTGATTTTCAACAGGTAGAAACGACACCAATCGCAGTCCATCAAGATCTACCGGAATACGTCGATTTACACCAAAAGTCTGAAACTCAAAACCTGATTCTGTATTTGTCGCCCACGCCATAACAACATTTCCCTCATCTGCCAGAACGGAAACCTGTTGCCATATCATCTCGCGGATCTTTGCGGAAACATCACCAACATACACACCAGCTCGAATTTCCAGTAACCAGACGGCCAGCCTCCCCCGCAGACGAGGAGGAACATTTTCGGTAACGACAACCAGCATACTCATCGTTAGGTACTCCGATGACCGGAATCACCCAACGCAACAGGAAGAGGGATCGCTATGGGTTGTGAATCTTCAGGAGGTAACGGCGGTTGAATTTCCCCTGCCGCGAGAACATCTTCAATAAGAGGAATCAATTTCGCCAATGTTTTTCCACTGCGGAAGATATCCCGGCAGGCAATACGGACACCACGATCAGGCTCGGCAGGATTACGTCGCGCAATTTCAAATGCTTTCGGTACAACGGTCTCAAATTTAATGATATCGGCAATATCATAGACAAAAGAAAGCGGCTTGCCGGTGTGCACAAATCCAATCGCGGGCGCATATCCGGCAGCCAGTATTGCCGCCTCCGTTACGCCATAGAGGCAGGAGGTTGCCGAACTGATACACTGATTAATGACATCGCCTTTCTCCCAGTCTTTCGGATCGTAGCGACGTCCCTGCCATTTCACGCCATACTGCTTAGCAAGTAGTGCATAGATTGCCCGCACACGGCTCCCCTCAATACCACGCAATTGATCTACAGAACGACGGCTCGGCGCGGGTTCGCCAAAACGTAATTCAAACATTTTACGCACGACCTTCAGCCGCAAATCTTCATCCAGTGCAAGTTTCGCCTGATAAAGCAATTTGTCGGAACGGGCACCACCAGGCTGCCCCGAAGCGTAAACGCGTACGCCCGCTTCCCCCACCCACACCAGTAACGTACCCACCGTTGCCGCAAGTCGCACGGCGGCATGGGAAACCCGCGTCCCCGGTTCCAGCATGATGCAGGCCACCGATCCAACAGGAATATGGGTACGTACACCCGTTTTATCGATAAGCACAAACGCACCGTCGATCACATCTATTTGTCCGTACTGGAGAAATATCATCGAAACACGGTCTTTCAACGGGATGGGATTCAGCGGCAGCCAGCTCATCAGCGTTTCCTTTTTACCATCAGCATTCCGCAGCCCAGCGCTTTACTTTTACCTAATCCGGAAAATAAAGCCTGTTTAAACAGTGCTGCATCGGTGATACAGAGCGCACCGCTAAAATCAACGCTACTGAAAGTGATCGGTTTTTGCTGGTCTTTACGGACAAAACGATGCTGCTGATACGCTTGCACGCATCCACAATGCGCCTGCAATTCACTGTACTCGTCACCAGCCCACATAGCGAAATCATCAGGTTCCGGTGCAATCAGCCGGAAACCATGCTGCTGCCCTTGTTGTTCCAGCCACGCCTGCGCGGCCTGCTGTTGAAGCTCCCACCACCGTTCTTTCTCCACACCATTCGCCTTCGCCTGATGTTTCGCGTTCATCATCACGTCACTGCGCTTACCGTTGCGGGTTATCACCGGGTTAGCTCGTAGTTGAAAATCAAGCTCAAGACCATTTGTCAGTTGCGGATTAAATGGTTTGGTTTCAATAAGAAACAGGGAGTGCTGCAATAACGGCGGTATTGCCGAGAGCATAAAAAAGCCGCCATGCGCCTCTTCGCGAAACAGAAACTGACGCAATTCCTGTTCCGGAAAGAGCTGCCATAACCACTGGTGGCCGGCATAAGGCCTGGCTGAATTCCACTTTGCCAACATCTCCGGTCGCAAATTATTAAACCGGAGTTGAATACGAGAAAGATACATTATGTTCTCTCCTGCAACGGCCCATTGAAGCGGGTGTAGCCGCCAAACTGCCAGCGTTGGCGGCTAACTGGCTGGTTATTGCTATGCTGCTTTTGTTGCCAGACCAGACTCTCCTCATCAGGATCATCCCAATAACAAATACCCTCACGCAGGGTAAATCCACTTAATTCCGCTGCGGAAATCTCCTCCACAGCATGGGTGAATACCTCTTTTAAGGTGCCGGTCATTAAACGCGCCGCTAACGGTAACGCCAGCGGGCAGGATTTTCTCCCCAGATAGAGCGGAAAATGCGGTGTCAGCAGCGCCTCTCGCAATTTGCTAAGCGAATGTGGTGCATCAGGCGTGGCACTTATTGCCACATGCCAGTAGCCGTCGCAGCGATACTCTCGCTGCGAGATAAGCGTTCCCACTTCATCCGGCGCGAGAGTCAGTTCATCCCGGCGCGTGTAATAACGATATTTTTTGTTTTCTCGCGGCGCGCTAACCGTGTGATAATCCCGCAACCAGCGATCTTGTGAAGCCAACGCGTGCACCGCCAGATGATAGTGCCGGTT
The DNA here is from genome assembly GCF_046567715.1 of Salmonella sp. 741265116_PST. NCBI lineage: Bacteria > Pseudomonadati > Pseudomonadota > Gammaproteobacteria > Enterobacterales > Enterobacteriaceae > Salmonella > Salmonella sp. 741265116_PST. Next base: position 150,399 of record NZ_JBKFPH010000007.1, read on the forward strand.
AAAGTTATTCAGCCGCGCTTCTTCGTCGCGACGAATTCCTAACGCTGCGGCAAGCAGACCCAATAGCGCAGAGCGCGTGGGAACCGTAGCTGAGTGGCGAATCTCGCCAGACGCTTCTTCCCCCCACGACGCCAGCGGCGCATAGAGCTGAAAAACCAGATATTCCTTCATTATTCATCCTTACTGGCTAACAAAGGCCAGTAATTCCGCCAGAGATCCCGTACCTTCCTGAACGTTCAACTCGCGATAATCGTCTGCACAGTTTCCGTATACGCTATCGAAGCTGGCGCGCTGCTGTTTTAAACGGGTTATTGCCGCAGGAATTTGATCGGTATCGCGTACCGGCTGGAAAAATGCCGCCGCCAGAGAACGCGGTTGTTTTTGCCCGACTTCGGCCAACGCATAGGTGGCATAGGCACGAGAAGCGAAGCTGTTTTGTTTACCGGTTGGCGAGACGGTTAACGCTGTTTCAGTGAGTGCCGCGATAGTACGCTTCGCCAGTTCTTCGTTACCACCCAGGTTTTCCACCAGCAGATCGCGGCTGATACAGACATAGGTATAGAAAAGCGCCGAGGCAAAACCCTGCTCGCCCATATGCCCGGAACCTGCGTCTTCCTCTTTATTATTCAGATCGTCAACGGCGGTGAAAAAATCAGACTCAACGGTCACGGCACTTACGCCCAACGCATGGGATACCTGACAAGCAGCCTCGACGTTGAACTCAGGCGATGACGCCAGCATACGGCCAAACAGCGCCATATCTACGCTACGCTGCTCTTTGCGCAACAACTCCACTTCTTCATCGTTAGGTTCGCGTTTGTCGGCAATTAGCGTATCAACCAGTTGCTTAATCAAACTAATTTCATGGTTACTGACGTGAACGATCTGCTCAATTTCGAGATTTTTTTCCGGTTTCGCATCTTTATCACTTTTAAGCTTGCCAAATTGCTTAGCGATTAACTCAGACGAACTCTTAGTAATTTTTTCTTCAATTCCGGCATCTTTCATCGGACGATAAACATAATCCACGCCAATTCGACGAGTACGCTTACCCATAAAACCATCCATTGCCGCTTCAAAAGTTTCCGACACCCGCCAGGCACGCTTCAGACTTTGCGACGATACGCGTAAACGCTCAACTCCTCCCATAAACGCAGTCTTCGGTCTGCCAGACTCATCACGATTCAGGTTAGCGGGCGCATAAGCAGTCAATAAATGCAGTTGAATAAAAGTTGTCATTATCAAATCCTTCTAAAAATGATTATTTGCCACGCGACGTGGAAAGATATTCGTTCGCCCAACGGATGCGATTTCGTTCAAAGGGGTTACGGAATTCCGGCTGATGGTTTTCGCGTCGTTGCCACTCTTCCATCCACAGGAAAATGCCATCGGCAAGTGAAAGAACATTCACCCCCTCCGTACCGCGAATCTTCACTGCCTGAATCAACAACTGGCAAAATGTTTCCGGGTCGGACGCTTTTTGCAAACGTTCAAAACGCAGACCAGAAACGCACGACGTGGAACCTTTAAGCTTTTCCCCTAATTGTGCAGCGAAACTAATATTCGCCTTATGGCTCTTAATATGCACAGCGACGCTGACAAACAGCGCCAGAGCCATCTCATCAAGAGGTTGCAGTCGCATATGTTTAAGCAGAGCCTGGCGGAGAGCGTCATGCCCTTCACATATCATTACGCCATATGGCGGCGCCATTCTTTTCAACTCAGCCCGCCAAGCGCGACCGTTGACTCGTTTACCATCCTTGCGCTCGTAACGCTCAGACAGCGTAGCAAACCAGTCAAGTAGCGCCTTCTGCGCATCGGGGTGGAGAATTCTGCATAACACTGCTGTATTGCTATTCAGCATATTTGGCTTCCTTCTGTTATTCGACCAGCGCCAACACATCCTTGCGCGCTTTATGTTTACGATAGCTGCTGGCTAAATCCTGTCGGGCCGTCAGCTGGCGCTGCAGGATATCGTCCGGGCAGTCGGGGTTGGTCAGGGCATCACGGTCAAAAACGTGAAATAGATAGTGTGCTAATTCCGCCTCCCACTGACTTACTGCGTGACGAGTCTGTGTATCCTGCCGAAGCGGATCGACAGCCAGCGCCTCTTGCAACGTCCGAAAAGCGGGTTCGGTTTCCTGCCAGAAGGCGATATCCACCATACTAAAATCCATTTTGGCTTCTTTCGGACAATCGAATTTGGCGCACTTTAACGCGTTCCGTAACAGCGACAGCGACTCACTAGCCAGCACCAGCACAATGTTAAGCACAGCGAGAAATTGCTCTTCGTGCGAAACGCTAATGATCGGAATACGGTGCTGATACCAGCAGCGGACCTTGGCCTTATCCATATCCCAGGCAAAGCACCACAGGCTCATTTTGTTCCGCTGACCAGCGGCACGAACGACCTTTGCAGGCTGCATTTTGTTGAACTTATCCTCACGATTGAGCATCAGCCCCAACCAGTCTTTATAACTTAACCCGCCCGGCTGCCCTTTAAACGCCAGCCAGGGTGCGGATGGATCTTTCAATGCCTGCCGATATGGGGAGAAAGGATGTAGCCAACTGTCGTACTGAACGCCATAATTTTTACTACGCATTTGCAGTAGCAGTGATTCGTGATGCTCCCCGCACAAATCGCAGATACCTGCCACAGTGTGGGTGAAATCCAGTTCTATGCGCCGCGGCATCCCCCAGTAGGCTTGCAAGGGGTGCGCATTATCCGGTGTGACCACATTCCCCGCTTTTTCGCTGGTTTTCGTCGGCGCAAGCCAGGGAAAAATGAGTGGATGCTGTGTAACATTCGGCGGCTCTTCCTGCGGCAAAACGTTAAGCCAAAGTTTTTTCCATAGTGGATATTTATCTTCTTCCTGCAGTACCACCAGCGTAGTCAGCGGACCACCGCCGCGCATCCCTACCCGGTAACCCGCCCCGCCGGCAGGTGAATTGGTTTGAATCGCAAATAGCGCTATCGCCGCGCAGTGAGGACATATTTGTTCTACGTTGCCACGTTTTACAAAATGATCTTTATTGAGCTTGAGCGCATTCCCGCCCGGCGCATCCACCAGCAGCCCGGCAATAGAACCATATTCACTATCGAGAGGATCAAAACTTTGCAGGAAGGAAGGTTTTTGCTCGCCGAACTGTAGAGCCAGAGAAATCGTATTTAACGCCTTCTCCCATTGTTCGAATTCGATACTTTCATGCCAGATATCTGCCCATTCTTCTTTATCTTCCGGCGCGACGGTACATTGTAAAATACCAATCAGCATTTGCCATGCCGCCCCCTGAAAATCAGCCCGAGGATAGGCAAGATCCTGAATGCGGTTATCCAGAAGATCGCGTAATGATATTCTCGTTTTTTCGCCGTTTGAGAATATGACGGGAAGCCATTTCTCTTTGGTTAAATCCATACCTTTACTCCTGCAGGGCTATTTATTAAGCCAATTTGGAATATTAACTACCTATAGGTAGGTTCCGTCCTGAGGTATCTCTTAAATACTGTCATCGGAGTTATACTACATTTTATCGAAGACGAAAATATAAATAAAAAGTAGATGCAGTCTTAAATCAGACTATGTATTTTTTATAGTTATCTGTTATCTTTAATACGTTCCCTAAAATTATGGGATAAACCGTAGATACAGTCTTAATAGCGCAGCGTTCCCCGCGCCAGCGGGGATAACCTAATCCAGACAAAAAAACTGGCCAATTTCCCGTATCCCAATTTATTATCGATTTCATTGTAATCCCCCTGTTACAGGAAAAAGATGACACAGATAGAATATCTGGACTACCTCTGCTATTGGGGGAAAACAGATAAATCAACAAAAAACATAACCTATAATTATCATTTACTGACATACCATTGTCTGGACGTTGCTGCATGCGGGAAACACATAATAAAAAACAATATATTCAATTCATGTAATATATTAAAGGAATGTAATATCTCAGGTACAAATGCAGAAAACTGGATAATCTGGTTTCTTGCCAGCCACGATATCGGAAAATTCGCCAGAGGATTTCAAAAATACGCCGAATTCCCAGACTCTCCCTTAGTCTCTCCCATTAGCGGTGTTTCCGCATTTGAGAGACATGATTCCTTAGGCTTCTATTTATGGGGTAAATTATTTGAAGCGTGGAGTTCAGGCAGTAATGAAATTATCGCAGGTATTGAACCAGAAAATCGCGCCAGGTTTGAAAGCGCTTTAAATAGCTGGATGCTTATTAGCACCGGGCACCATGGCATCCCGCCGGACACCATGAAAAACAGAAGCTCGCTGGCATTCACCGATGAAGACATTGTCGCAGCAACGCATTATCTGGAAGCATTAAGTGAATTATTTCCTTTCACTCTACCTCAGGAGTGGAAAACCAAAGCAGGGAGAAAATGTTTAAAACAGCACAGTTGGTTTTTCGCTGGGCTTGTCACCCTTGCCGACTGGATGGGCTCGGATGAAAGCCAGTTTCCACTGCTCAGCAGCGCCATGCCATTGAAAGATTATTGGCCTCTCGCTTGTGAAAAAGCCCAACAGGCCATCCTCCGAATGCCGCCGTTATCTCAGCACAGCCATTATCAAGATCACCGGGCATTATTTCCGTTCATTCAGACGCTCACCCCTCTTCAGCAACGGGCAAGCGAACTGGATATTTCAGCACCCGGTGCACAGCTGGTTGTCCTGGAAGACGTTACCGGAGCAGGCAAAACAGAGGCCGCGCTGATTCTGACTCACCGTTTAATGTCAGCCAATAAAGGCCACGGTCTCTACGTTGGGTTGCCGACAATGGCCACCGCAAACGCCATGTATCAGCGCCTGGCATCGGCTTATCATGCGCTATTTACCGATGAGTCCAGGCCATCGCTCATCCTGGCACACGGTGGGCGAGAAATGTCGGACTCTTTCCGACAATCCATCTGGCAGCCAACAGAAAATCTAGCTGAAGATTATGCCCGTGATGATGGCAACGCGACTACTGAGTGCCATACCTGGTTTGCAGATTCACGCAAAAAAGCGCTGCTGGCGGAAGTCGGCGTAGGTACGCTGGATCAACTCTTAATGGCGGTGATGCCTTTTCGCCATCAATCGCTCCGATTGCTAGGGATGCGCGACAAAATCCTGCTGCTGGATGAAGTGCACGCCTATGATGGTTATATGGTTAAATTGCTGGAAGGTTTATTGCGCTTCCATGCCGCCCAGGGCGGTAGCGCTATTATTCTGAGCGCCACTCTTCCCGCCGCTTTACGGGAAAAATTACTTAATGCGTTTAGCGATGGCGCGGGATTTATGAGCGCTGGTGGTAGCGATAACGCGGGTTATCCATGGTTAAGCCACCTCACTTCCTCCGGTCTGTTAGAGCAACCACTGGCCACACGTCCCGAAGTCCAAAGGACTGTAGCCGTGAATTGGATACAGCAGCGCCAGGAAGCACTGGACATTATTTATCGCGTTGTGGCAACCGGACAGTGCATTTGTTGGATCCGCAACACGGTTGATGATGCGCTGGATACTTACCAGCAGTTGCTACACGAGGGAATCGTTCCAGAGCAGGATCTTTTGCTTTTCCACAGCCGTTTTGCTTTTATCGATCGTATTGCTATTGAAAATAAAACGTTAAACTGGTTTGGTAACAATGCCCCCGTTTCTGAACGACGTGGTAAGGTATTAATCGCCACACAAGTCGTTGAACAAAGTCTCGATCTGGACTTTGACTGGATGATCACCGATCTGGCGCCGATTGATTTATTGATCCAGCGCGCCGGTCGCCTGCAACGCCATATCCGCGATGCCCATGGGCAACGAAAATCTACGCTTCCGGATGAACGCCAGCCACCAATATTGCATATTCTGGCCCCTCACTGGCAGGAGCAGGCAGAAGAGGGCTGGTTGGGGCAAGAGCTAAAAGGTACCGGCTTTGTTTACGCCGATCATGCCTGCCTGTGGCGTACCCAGGCGCTGCTGCGTCAACATGGTGAGATCCGTATGCCGGATAATGCCAGAGCACTCGTTGACGGCGTATACGAGCAGAAAATTGCTGCGCCAGCAGGCTTGCAGACGATCTCTGACGTTGTCTTTGGCAAAGTCCTTAGCCAACGTTCAGTGGCTGCACAAAATTTATTACGTTACGATCTCGGTTACGATCGGGAAGCCAGCGACTTTTTATGGGATAAAGATAGAGAATTTTCTACCCGTCTGGGTGAAGAGAGTGTTGATGTTTATCTCGCCAGAAAAGACATTGATGGACAGCTACGCCCTTTAGTTGATGAAATAGATTTCTGCTGGGAAAAAAGTCGCTTATCCGTCCGAAAATCATGGTGGCAAAAAAATTCTGGTACATTCCAATGTCCAGATGAGGAAACATTAGCCTGTTTCAGAAAACGCCACCATCGCCCTTCCGGACAGGTTGTGCTGGTATCTGATGCCGGAGAAGCTAGCTATTATAGTAAACGTTTTGGATTGGTTGGATAACGGGTATTATTCTAACTCCGTTGTATAGAGAAGTTATTACATTAGATTCACCAAAATCTTTGTAGCTTCTCTATCTACATCCATTTCCATGAATACCTTTAATTAATTAAATTTAACTACTTCATTTCATCATACTTTATCTCTCAGCATCAACACCATTCATGATAAACCAAAATTTAAAAAAACGACCATTTGCGGCTAATCATCTACCTTTTGTCTGAATTATCGTCACCACAAAGGATTACCAACCATAAATGTGCTGTATTAATAATGTCGTTCAAATTCTCTCCTGGAGTAAACTTTATCTGTTTAATAAAAAAGAGAGAATTGAACGATATATTTTACTCCGGATATTGAATAATATAAATTTGAAGGAAGATATTATGCCAGTCACTTTAAGCTTCGGTAATCATCAAAATTATACGCTTAATGAAAGTCGGCTTGCTCATCTGTTAAGCGCAGATAAAGAAAAAGCAATCCATATGGGGGGCTGGGATAAAGTCCAGGATCATTTTAGAGCGGAAAAAAAGGACCATGCGCTGGAAGTGTTACACTCCATCATTCACGGTCAGGGCCGTGGTGAACCTGGAGAGATGGAAGTTAACGTAGAGGATATAAATAAAATTTACGCCTTTAAACGGCTACAACATCTGGCCTGCCCGGCTCATCAGGATCTGTTTACTATCAAGATGGATGCCTCTCAGACACAATTTTTACTTATGGTCGGCGACACGGTGATCAGCCAAAGCAATATTAAGAACATCCTCAATATATCAGATGATGCAGTGATAGAATCTATGAGTAGAGAGGAGAGACAGTTATTTTTACAAATATGCGAGGTGATTGGTGCGAAGATGACCTGGCACCCGGAATTACTTCAGGAGTCGATTTCTACTCTACGAAAAGAAGTGACGGGCAATGCACAAATCAAAGCGGCGGTTTATGAGATGATGCGTCCCGCAGAGGCTCCAGACCACCCGCTTGTCGAATGGCAGGACTTACTTACTGCAGATGAAAAATCGATGCTGGCCTGTATTAATGCCGGTAACTTTGAGCCTACAACTCAGTTTTGCAAAATAGGTTATCAGGAGGTACAAGGTGAAGTCGCTTTTAGCATGATGCATCCGTGCATCTCCTATTTACTACATAGCTATTCACCGTTTGCAGAGTTTAAACCAACAAACTCTGGTTTTTTAAAAAAACTTAATCAGGATTATAACGACTATCATGCAAAAAAAATGTTTATTGATGTAATTCTTGAAAAACTATATCTAACCCATGAACGCTCTTTGCATATTGGTAAAGATGGGTGCAGTCGCAATATATTACTGGTATAAAGATAGTCAGTAATATACCCTTCATACTTCAAGTTGCTTATGTGTTGGCTACGGATTACTCGGCCCATCCATGGGCCTCGCCCTGACGGGCCGTCGCACGCGACGTTCAAATCTGCTCCCGGCAGATTTGTCGTTCACCCCAGTCACATAGTTATCTATGCTCCTGGGGACTCACTCCCTTGCCGCCTTTAAGCAGCTCGAATTATTTTGGGTATATAACCAATTTAAAATCCGGCTGCCTGCCGGATTTTTCATAGCAGCAAGTGTAATCATACCGCGTAAGGACATTTACCCTTCATGCAGCCCGCACTCACGTTTCAGTCCAAAGAAGCGTGTCTCTTCTTCCGCCATACCAGGCTCCCATTTGCGGGTGGTGTGCGTATCGCCCACCGACAGATAGCCCTGATCCCACAGCGGGTGATATTTCAGTCCCTGTTTTTGCAGATACTGGTAAACCGTGCGATTATCCCAGTCGATAATCGGTAGCACTTTAAAAATACCGCGCTGGATAGCGAGAACAGGTAAATGCGCGCGGCTGCCGGACTGCTCGCGACGCAGACCCGCAAACCACGTCTGCGCTTTCAGCTCTTTTAGCGCCCGGTTCATCGGCTCGACTTTGTTGATGTCATTGTATTTCTCAATACCTTCTACGCCCTGCTCCCACAGTTTGCCGTAGCGCGCTTCCTGCCATGCCGGACTTTCGCCCGCGCGGTAAACTTTCAGGTTGAGTTTGAGTTTGTCCGTTAACTCATCAATAAACTGATAGGTTTCCGGGAACAAATAGCCGGTATCGGTGAGGATCACCGGGATATCCGGGCGAACCTGATTTACCAGATGCAGGCTCACTGCCGCCTGGATACCAAAACTTGATGACAGTACATATTCACCAGGCAGATTTTCCAGCGCCCAGGCCACGCGTTCTTCGGCAGTTAGCGTTTCCAGTTGGGCGTTGGTTTCCGCCAACGCCAGTACGCGATCGACTTTTGGCAGTTCATTCAATGCGTTGAGATCGAGTTGGGACATAAGTTCCTCACTGTTTGCCTTGCCTGATGGCGCTGTGCTTATCAGGCCTACGCAGACGCCATCCGGTAATTCAGGTTATTCCCAGAAATCACGCGCGGGATCGAGCACCGGGCGAATGAGGCCCGCACGCACCGTAAAGTCGCCGAAGCCTTCACTCGCTTCGCGCTCTTTCGCCCAGCGCCCAATCAGTTCATCCAGCGAGGCCAGAATATCCGGCTCGGTGATGTTTTCTTGATACATCCGTGGGATACGTGTCCCAATACGGTTGCCGCCAAGATGCAGGTTGTAGCGACCCGGCGCTTTACCTACTAAGCCAATTTCCGCCAGCATCGCGCGGCCACAGCCGTTCGGGCAGCCGGTCACGCGCATCACGATATGCTCATCAGGAATGCCGTATTTTTCCAGAATCGCTTCCACTTTGTCCGTGAACGACGGCAGGAAACGCTCGGCTTCCGCCATTGCCAGCGGGCAGGTTGGGAACGATACACAGGCCATTGCGTTTTCACGCTGCGCGCTCACCGCATTCATCAACCCGTGGTCGCGCGCCAGCGTCTCGATCTTCGCTTTCTGGCTTTCCGGCACGCTGGCAATAATCAGGTTCTGGTTAGCGGTGATACGGAACTCGCCCTGATGAATCTTCGCGATCTCCAGCAGGCCGGTTTTCAGCGGGCGCCCCGGATAATCCAGGATACGACCGTTTTCGATAAACAGCGTCAGGTGCCAGTTGTTGTCGATCCCTTTCACCCAACCGATACGATCGCCGCGACCGGTAAACTCATACGGGCGGATCGGCTCAAATTTGATCCCCGCACGACGCTCGACTTCCGCTTTAAACGTCTCCAGTCCCACGCGCTCAAGGGTGTATTTGGTTTTGGCATTTTTCCTGTCGGTACGGTTACCCCAGTCGCGCTGCGTCGTCACTACCGCTTCGGCCACCGCCAGGGTGTGCTCCAGCGGCAGATAGCCAAACTCGCTGGCCGTACGAGCGTAGGTTTTCTTATTACCATGCTCAATAGACAGACCGCCGCCCACCAGCAGGTTAAAGCCGACCAGCTTGCCGTTCTCGGCAATCGCCACAAAGTTCATGTCGTTGGCGTGCAGATCGATATCGTTTTGCGGCGGGATCACCACCGTGGTTTTAAATTTACGCGGCAGATAGGTCTGACCGAGGATCGGCTCTTCATCGGTGGTCGCCACCTTCTCCTGATCGAGCCAGATCTCGGCATACGCACGGGTGCGCGGCAGCAGATGTTCGGAGATCTTCTTCGCCCATTCGTAGGCTTCCGCGTGCAACTGCGACTCGTACGGGTTAGAGGTACACAGCACGTTACGGTTCATATCGTTGGCGGTCGCCAGCGCGTCCAGCCCCACCGAATGCAGCATCTGGTGCACCGGCTTGACGTTCTTCTTCAGAATGCCGTGGAACTGGAAGGTCTGACGGTTGGTCAGACGGATACTGCCATAAATCGTGTTATCCGCCGCGAATTTATCGATCGCTTGCCATTGCGTCGTAGTAATCACCCCGCCCGGCAGGCGGCAGCGCAGCAGCATCGCATGACGTGGCTCCAGCTTCTGCGCCGCACGCTCGGCGCGAATATCGCGGTCATCCTGCTGATACATGCCATGAAAGCGGATCAGCAGGAAGTTGTCGCCTTTAAAACCGCCGGTGAGACCGTCGTTCAGATCTTCCGCAATGGTGCCGCGCAGATAGTTGCTTTCCAGCTTCATGCGCTCGGCATCGGACAGTTTACCTTCGACCACCAGTGGGCCTGGATGTTTTTCGCTCATTAGTAGACATCTCGCTGATAACGGCGCTCTACGCGCAGCTCACTTAAATATTCATCTGCCGATTCGAGGTCCATGCCGCCGAATTCAGCGATCACTTCCAGCAATGCTTTTTCGACATCTGCGGCCATGCGTCTGGCGTCGCCACAGACATAAATATGCGCGCCATCATTGATCCAGCGCCACAGCTCGGCGCCCTGTTCACGCAGCTTGTCTTGTACGTAAATTTTTTCTTTTTGATCGCGTGACCAGGCGAGATCGATACGGCTTAACAGTCCCTCTTTCACGTAGCGCTGCCACTCCACCTGATAGAGGAAATCTTCGGTAAAGTGCGGGTTGCCGAAGAACAGCCAGTTCTTGCCTTCCGCCCCTTCCGCCGCACGCTGTTGCATAAAGGCGCGGAACGGCGCGATGCCGGTGCCGGGGCCAATCATAATGACCGGCGTCTGCGGGTTAGCAGGCAGGCGGAAGTTATCGTTATGCTCAATAAAGACGCGAACTTCGCCCTCTTCTTCCACGCGGTCAGCGAGGAAGCTGGAAGCGCCGCCGGCGCGGGCGCGGCCTTCAATGTCATAACGAACCACGCCGACGGTGACGTGTGCTTCGCTTTCGACTTCCGCCTGCGCGGAGGCGATGGAGTACAGACGCGGCGTCAGCGGGCGCAGCAGGTCGATTAGCGCCTGAGCATCCAGCTGCGCCGGAGAGAAACGCACCATATCAACGATCGGCGTGGTCGCGGCGTAATGCTGGAGCTGCGCTTTGTCACCCACTAATGGCAACAGCGACTCACTGCGCGTCAGGGTCGCGTAGTTCTCAATAATGTTGGCGGTATTCACCGTCAGCTCGAAGTGCCACTCCAGCGCTTCGGCGAGCGGCAGGGTTTTACCGTCAACCGTCACCGGCTCATCGCCCTTCAGCCACAGCAACTCAACCAGCTCCTTCACCAGAGCCGGATCGTTCTGATACCAGACGCCCAGCGCATCGCCCGGCTGGTAACGCAGACCGGAGTCGCCTAAATCAATCTCAATATGGCGCACATCTTTTTCCGAGTTGCGACCGGTGATTTTCTGATTCACGGAGAGGGTCGCGATCAGCGGCGCGTCTTTAGTATAGGGGCTGGTGTGGATGTCGTTTACCGCGCCAGTAGCGACGGATTGCGAAGGTGCCGCGACAGGTGCGCGAGACTTCAGAACATCAACCACGCGGGCGCGCCATTCGCTGGCAGCTGCCTGATATTCAACGTCAGCATCGACACGGTCGAGCAGACGTTCACCGCCCAGTTCCGCCAGTTTGCTGTCGAAATCTTTTCCGGACTGGCAGAAAAATTCATAAGAGGTGTCGCCGAGGCTAAACACGGCAAAAGCGGTGTTTTCCAGTTTCGGCGCTTTTTTCGAGAATAGGAATTTATGCAGCGCGACGGCCTCTTCCGGCGGCTCGCCTTCTCCCTGGGTGGACGTCACTATCACCAGTAGTTTTTCACTGGCAATCTGTTTGAATTTGTAGTCGCCGGCGTTCACCAGTGTCACATTAAGGTTGGCCGCCAGCAGATCATCACGCAGCGCTTCCGCCACACGACGCGCATTGCCGGTTTGCGAAGCGGAGATAAGCGTAACTCCCGGCATCTTCCCCTCAGGAGCAGGCGTGACGGCAACAGCGCCTGAGCGCGGGTTCAGTACGCCCCAAAAATAGCCGGAGACCCAGGCAAGCTGTTCAGGAGTAAGGTCGGTTGTCGCGGCCTGAAGGCGCGCCAGTTGCTCCGGATTAAGCGGAAGCAACCCAGTCAGTGGAGCCGGTGTCGTCATGCGTCGTTATGTTCCAGTAAGCAAAGCGGATCTATACACAAAATCATTCAAGTTCGCTGTAGCCCAGACTGTAAGCTGATCGCGCTCCAGGAGCGTACATAAATACGTGACTGGGGCGAGTAAACGCAGTCAACACAGATGCGGCTTGAAAGATGAAATGTATAAGCGATAAATCCCAAACTGAGGATAAGGTTAACGGTGAGAGGAATAACAATTAAAGAAGGGTTGGAAATAACAAATAACCAAATGAACTAACCTGTTTTAGTTATCGTTATTAACGCCAAAATCGATTTCATAATTGATTGATAATTATTAAATTTTCTGGAAATTCTTAAATTAATTGCCCGTCACAAGGCGGAGAATGGTTTTAGTTAATGATAAAAAATGCGCTTTCCGGTACCCTACGGCGGTTTTTTTATTGCCTGAGAGTTCATCATGTCCACCACGTTGTATAAAGATTTCACCTTTGAAGCCGCTCACCGCCTGCCTCACGTGCCTGAAGGGCATAAGTGCGGCCGCCTGCACGGACACTCGTTTATGGTGCGTCTCGAAATTACCGGTGAAGTCGATCCGCATACCGGTTGGATTATGGATTTCGCGGATCTCAAAGCGGCGTTTAAACCTACTTACGATCGTCTTGATCACTACTATCTGAATGATATTCCAGGGCTGTCCAATCCCACCAGCGAAGTGCTGGCAAAATGGATTTGGGATCAGGTTAAGCCCGTCGTGCCGCTCCTGAGCGCCGTGATGGTGAAAGAGACCTGTACAGCCGGCTGCGTCTATCGCGGCGAATAAGGTTTATTAACGCGTGGGCTGGATGGCAGATTGATTCCAACCCATCCACACGACGTTTTATCAGTGAAAACATTGTCCAGCGCGCGGTGTTAAAAGCGCAGCATATCACCGGTTGCAGGTGCGGTTATTTCCGGTAGCCACAACCGCCCCCAGGCCCCTGTACAGTGACAACCGCATAGTTTTTCAGGTTTTTGTTCTTGCAGAAAGCGCCTGACTCGCCACAGCGTGAACGGTGATGCGCAGCGGAGATGAAATCCGCCGACAAGCGCGTAAATCCGCTTTATACCGGTAATGTTCTGACAGTGCCGGACAATATTTGCGATCCCCCGATGCCCGCATCCCGTAATGATGACTAATCCTTTTGCCGATTGGTAAATCAGTACACCCTCATCCAAAATAGAGTCCGGCTCCGCATCGTGGCCGCCAAAAATGCCGTAGGCTTCAGGCGCGACCACCGGTATTTCCCCTGACCAGATAAAGTTTTCGCCAATCGGCAGGGGGTCACGCGTGTACATCATTCGGTAGCGTGAATAGTCCACCTCACACGACAATTTTTTTATTTTTCGGGTAATACCGAGAAAAGTCATTGCCGCATAACGTTCGCGCGCAATATCGGGATGGCAGATGATTCGACTGTTATCAGGAAGCCACGGCACGCCGCCGCAATGATCGTAATGACCATGCGAAAGCACCACAGCAGACACATCGGACAGATCGATCCCCATCGCCAACGCGTTTTGCATAAAACTGCCATCAGGGCCGGTATCGAACAAGATCGACGTAGACTCATCCTCGACCAACAGGCTTAATCCTGGCCGGGCCTTCAACGATTTATCCGCTCCAGCTCCCTTATGATTTTCGAGCAATACCCTGATCCTTAACGCCATGGCCTTCTCCTGTATAAAAGCCTCCCCGGGAAAACGCGGCCTTTTTACTTTACAGGTTTGTAGCAACCATTACTGGTACACAGATTATGATTATGCAACGGCTATCCTTGTTGGCGCGGGGAACACTACATCATCGGCTCAATGCGTAATTCTAAAATCGGTTTATCCCCGCTGGCGCGGGGAACACTTGCCGACCAGATCAATGACAACGCTAACCTTCGGTTTATCCCCGCTGGCGCGGGGAACACGCGTAGGCGGGCCGATAACACTCAACGTAACCCCGGTTTATCCCCGCTGGCGCGGGGAACACCAACACATAAATTTTCTTCGAAAAAATAGCCGCGGTTTATCCCCGCTGGCGCGGGGAACACTGCCTCCTGATTGCCACTGTGGAAATTCACGGCGGTTTATCCCCGCTGGCGCGGGGAACACGTGGGCGCGATAAACATTAGCATCAGCCATATCGGTTTATCCCCGCTGGCGCGGGGAACACTCCTGGGCTTTAGGCGCTCCCCCGGTCAAAAACGGTTTATCCCCGCTGGCGCGGGGAACACGCGCGCCTTGCGCCCCAAATCCTCGGTGAACGGCGGTTTATCCCCGCTGGCGCGGGGAACACGCGAGCAGTAACTGGATAATGCTGACCCCGGACGGTTTATCCCCGCTGGCGCGGGGAACACTGCCTTAGAGCCTTTTCTCTTTCTCTTGAGATCGGTTTATCCCCGCTGGCGCGGGGAACACCTCCATCATTGCGGCCTGCAATTCGGCATAGTCGGTTTATCCCCGCTGGCGCGGGGAACACAATGCCGGGGGCTTAACTTCAGGTGCAAGCACCGGTTTATCCCCGCTGGCGCGGGGAACACGGCCCAACTTGGTATTGATGAAAACATGCTGCAGGTTTATCCCCGCTGGCGCGGGGAACACCAATGCTTGGGCGTTAGCGCTACGCGGTGAGGCGGTTTATCCCCGCTGGCGCGGGGAACACTTTATCTATAGTGCCGTCTTTGTGCCTTTCATCGGTTTATCCCCGCTGGCGCGGGGAACACTTCTGTTATAGTTTGTGTATCGACTAAAGTCGCGGTTTATCCCCGCTGGCGCGGGGAACACTTAGAAGTACCTAACGCGCCAAATATATCATACGGTTTATCCCCGCTGGCGCGGGGAACACATCTTCTAAAGTCTGTAATTTTGCTGATAATACGGTTTATCCCCGCTGGCGCGGGGAACACTGACCATCGCTCACTTTCATAACCTATATTAACGGTTTATCCCCGCTGGCGCGGGGAACACTAACTCCTAAACATTTATTTCATCTGAGTTATCGGTTTATCCCCGCTGGCGCGGGGAACACGTGGGCGCGATAAACATTAGCATCAGCCATATCG